>NZ_WHOH01000003.1:1115271-1487029 GCF_009741735.1 Lentibacillus sp. JNUCC-1 | reverse complement strand
TGAAAAAACAGGCTGCCATTACCATGTGTGCCACGTTAGTACGAAAGAATCAGTCAGGGTCATCCGTGATGCTAAAAAAGCTGGTATACGTGTAACTGCTGAAGTGACGCCTCATCATTTATTGTTGAACGAAACAGATGTATTAACGGATGATGCCAACTTTAAAATGAATCCCCCTCTAAGGAGTCCCGAGGATCACCAGGCCCTTATTGATGGTTTGAAAGATGGAACAATTGACTTTATAGCTACCGACCATGCTCCACATGCAGAAGACGAGAAAGCGCTAGGATTTATGCAAGCTCCATTCGGGATTGTTGGTTTGGAAACGTGCTTTTCGTTGATGTACACCCATCTCGTTAAAAGAGGTATCTTGACCCTCAGCGAATTGGTGGCATGCATGACCCGTAAACCAGCTGATGTCTTTGGACTTCCATACGGCAGACTTGAAGAAAATTCAGCTGCGGATCTGGTACTGGTTGATCTTGAGCACGCTTATCAAATTGATCCGGCTGATTTTGAATCATTGGGAAAAAACACTCCTTTTACAAATTGGCAGGTTGAAGGAAAAGTCTTATGGACCATGGTGGAAGGCGAAATTGTATACGAGGAGGGAAAGAATGAAGCAGTCAGTCATAACAACTGAGTATCAGAAGCATGTTTCTGACTTTGAAATTCTCTCTCTCAAGAAAGTCGCCTATGAAACTTTTGAACTTATTATGAGCAATAGATACATCAGTCAAAAAGCAGAACCTGGGCAGTTTTTACACGTCATTCTTGAAGGACATATGCTGGCAAGACCATTATCCATTGCTGATGTTGATAAGGTCAAAGAAACTGTAACGCTTTTATTTAAAATAAACGGTCAAGGTACGAAGACCCTTGCCTGTTTAGCTGCTGGTTCTATCCTCAGGGGGATTGGACCGCTTGGCAAAGGGTTTCCGCTAGACGTTCACCAGGGCAAAGATGTGCTGTTAGTTGGGGGCGGTATCGGCAT
Source organism: Lentibacillus sp. JNUCC-1 (assembly GCF_009741735.1). Classification (NCBI taxonomy): domain Bacteria; kingdom Bacillati; phylum Bacillota; class Bacilli; order Caryophanales; family Bacillaceae; genus Lentibacillus; species Lentibacillus sp. JNUCC-1. The sequence continues at coordinate 1,486,035 of NZ_WHOH01000003.1, read as the reverse complement.
TCCGCCATTATACTACCTGGCCAAAACGCTCTATAAAAAAGGTGTTTCAATTACATCAGTCCTAGGTTACCAATCGAAAAGTCACGTATTCTATGAATCTGAGTTTAACACAATTGGTAACACCATTATTATGACCAATGATGGAACATATGGTGAAAAAGGATTTGTTACCGATAAACTTTCTGGCTTGGGACATATTGATCGCTATTATTCATGTGGTCCTATTCAGATGCTGCGCGCGGTTCAAAAAACAATGCAAAATACAAAAGGTTTTCTGTCGATTGAAGAACGCATGGGATGTGGTGTTGGGACATGCATGGCATGCGTGATTCCGAGTCATGACGGAGGTTATCGCAAGATTTGTACGGACGGTCCAGTGTTTTCGGCAGAGGAGGTGTACTTATGAGCCGTTTATCAGTTGATTTACCTGGCTTAGCATTGAAAAATCCAATTATGCCTGCATCAGGCTGTTTTGGATTTGGCAGGGAGTACGGACAATTTTATGATTTGTCTAAACTTGGAGCTGTTATTATGAAATCGGCAACAGGCGATCGGCGTCCTGGAAACTCAACCCCCCGTGTTGCTGAAACGTCGATGGGTATGTTGAATGCTATAGGTCTTCAAAACCCAGGTGCAGAAGCCATTATCGAAAATGAAGTGCCGTTTTTGTCATCCTTCGATACAGAGATCATTGCCAATATCGCAGGCAAGACAATCCTTGAATATGAAACTGTAGCCCGTGCATTTAATGAAGTAGATTCGGTTTCAGCATTGGAATTAAATATATCTTGCCCTAATGTCAAAGAAGGCGGCATTCAATTTGGAACAGATCCTTTAATGGCTGCCAAAATAACTGAAGTGGTAAAAGAGAGCAGCAACAAACCTGTTTACGTTAAGTTATCACCAAACGTCACAAATGTTATAGAAATAGCAAGGGCAGTAGAAGACGCAGGAGCGGATGGGTTATCAATGATTAACACGCTTACAGGTATGCAAATGAATTTGCAAACACGACGTCCGCTATTGGCTAACAAAACCGGGGGCTTATCAGGTCCAGCCATTAAGCCCATCGCTATTCGCATGATCTATGAAGTTAGACAGTCTGTTTCAATCCCAATTATCGGTATGGGTGGCATTCAAACGGCTGAGGATGTGCTTGAATTTCTTCTTGCAGGTGCAAGTGCTGTGGCAGTTGGAACAGCTCATTTCACGAATCCGTTTATATGCCCGGAAATAATTGATGCTCTACCAGACGTTTTGGATCGTTATCACTTTGAAACTGTACAAGATGCAATCGGAAAGGGGCACCACCATGAACTCAATTTATCTGGCTCTTGATTTCAAGAATTGGTCCGAAACAGAACAATTTATTCGCAACCACCAATTAACAGGTGTCCCAGTCAAAATTGGTATGGAGTTATTTTATAGAGAAGGTGCTCAAGTTGTCTATCGTTTAAAAGAGAATGGACATCCTATATTTCTGGATCTCAAGCTGCATGACATACCTACCACCGTAAACAAGGCAATGCATAATGTAGCAGCATTGGGAGTGGATATGGTTACCATCCATGCAAGCGGCGGCAGTGCTATGATTCACAAAGCCAAGGAAGGATTAACTACAGGCTCCCAATCATCGAATATTCCAAAGCTGTTGGCTGTAACTGTTCTGACTTCAATGACTGAGGAGATGATAGAGAACGAGCTTAATATTACACAGAACATAGAGAATCAAGTCATTTCTTTGACGGATTTGGCCTTTCAAAATGGAGCTGATGGGGTTGTTTGTTCGGTTGCTGAAGCTGCAAGCATTAAATCTATTGTTGGAAAAGAATGCTTGACCGTTACCCCGGGAATCCGATTAAAGGATAGTCCGTCCGATGATCAGGCACGTATTGCCACACCTGAAATCGCACGTCAAAAGGGGGCGGATGTGCTTGTTGTTGGCCGTGCGGTCACACAAGCTGAGAATCCTTTTGAAGCTTATAGGAGAATTGAGAAGGAGTGGAAAAATGGAAAATCGTTTTGAACTTGTCAAGGCACTATTAAACATAGAAGCTGTTCAAATTAATCCAGATCATTATTTTACCTGGACATCTGGACTGAAATCTCCAATCTACTGTGATAACCGGCTCACAATGGGGCATCCCGACCTGAGAGATAAAATCGCCGAATCTTTTAGTCTTGAGTGTAAAACATTCGATTTTGATCCCGAAGTCATCGCGGGCTGTGCAACAGCGGGGATCCCTCATGCAGCATGGCTGGCAGGCATGCTGCATCTCCCAATGGTATATGTGCGCTCTAAACCAAAAGAACATGGGAAAGGCAATCAAATTGAAGGTCCGATAACACAGGGACAACGTGTGGTAGTGATCGAGGACCTTATTTCCACCGGCAACTCCGCTATCCAATCTGCGAAAGCCTTACAAGAGGCTGGTGCGAATGTTCTTGGCGTTTTAGCCATATTCAGCTACGGACTTACCCAGGCCAAAGAAAATTTTGCTGAGGCAGGACTTACATTCAAGTCATTGACCAACTTCGATGTCCTTATAGAACTACTTGAAAATGAAGGAGCCATTGACGTTGTACAAAAAGACAGATTGATTGATTGGCGTGCATCATTATAGTCCCAGCTGGTGAGGTTATATATGGTATAATGAAGTAAAGATCACATAAAGGATTGGACAATATGAAAATTGATGACTACTTATTACTCTTAAAACTAAACGAAATTGGAACCATCCGCGGAACGGCCAAAGCCATATTGATTTCTCAGCCTGCCGTAACACAACGCCTTAAGTGGATTGAAGATCATTTTGATGCCATTATTTTTATTCGTACACAGAAGAAACTTCAACCAACCCCTGCCGGCGAATTGATTCTCGCACATGCTCAAGAAGTTATAAAACGTGAACAAACTCTTGAAGCAAACCTGTCGCAGTCCAGAAACCAGATCCAAGGAACACTTTCGATTGCTTGTTCCTCGCTTGTAAGTCAACGTTTTCTGCCCGCTATTTTAGGGGGGTTCACGGCTGAGTATCCAAAGGTAACAATTGATCTTGTTACTGGGATCAGTGAGGATATTAAACAAAATCACAGGGATTATCACGTATGTGTAATCCGCGGGAGAAGTTAAAAGAATCAATTTGCCATCATCTTTTTGATGATGCGCTTTACATTTTTGACACAGAACCGTTTCCTGACGAAGGTGTTAAAGAACGTCCGTTAATTTCGTTTAATAGTGATGATAGTATGCATGATCTTGTAGATGATTGGTTATACCGGCATTCTCAAACCATTAAGCCGCAGCGTATGATTACTGTTGATCAGATTGAAACATGTAAACAGCTGATGAAGCAAGGGCTAGGTATGGCAGTTTTGCCGGAGAGTGTCTCAGAAGGAATGCAACAGGAATTCCCAAATATCCCGCTCATGATCGATGGCAAACGCGTCACCCGGGATACATGGGTATGCTACCACAAAGGCGGCACAGAACTGCCCCAGGTCCAAGCATTCATAAAAGCCCTTCAAAACCATCGCTTCTAACAAGAACCACCTATTCACACTTACCGTAAACTACGAACTAATCAGGTAGATTTTATAACTGCTTCTGGCAACCGCTCGGTGAAAACACTCCGCTTTCCACGGGCGCTGCTGAGCCTCCCGCTGAAGTCTCCGTGTTTTTCCCGAGCTTGGTTTTAGCGTCTAAATGACCTAGATGAATATGTGGACAGAACCGTCCAAGCCAATGAGTTAAAGGTAATAAAAAACGGGTGACTCTTAAGAGTCACCCGTTTTTTGTGTTGTGCATTTTTTGAACTGTGGCTGCGTCGGGTGTGACAAATATGGTTTTTTGTTGGTCGTATGTGACGAAGCCTGGCTTTGCGCCGTTTGGTTTTTTAACGTGTTTAACAGCTGTGTAGTCTACTGGAACCGAAGAAGACTGTCTGGATTTGCTGAAATAGGCTGCAAGCAAAGCTGCTTCTTCAATTGTCTCCATCGAAGGCTCATTGGATCTGATAATAACATGTGACCCTGGGATGTCTTTGGTGTGCAGCCAGATGTCGTTTCGATGAGCCATCTTAGTGGTGGCATATTCATTTTGCTTATTATTTTTTCCGACTAGGAGAAGTGTTCCATCAGAAGCATAATACGCATCAGGTACAGGCTTGACAGGTTTGTTCTTTTGTTTGCCGCGTTTTTGTTTTTTTAAATAGCCTTGTTCGCGCAGCTCTTCACGAATCTCTTCTATATCGTTTTCGCCCGCAGTTTCGATCTGTTGCAGCAATTGATCGAGATAATTCAGTTCGCGTTCAGTTTTTTTAATTTCTGATTTCATCTTCTTTCGGGATGTTTTTAGCTTTTGATATCGTTTAAAGAAATGTTGGGCATTTTCACTCGGCGTTTTTTGCGAATCCAACTTTATCTCAACTTGTCCCTGCTCAGGATCATAATAGTCCGTAACAGTAACAGAGGAATCACCTTGCTGCACAAGATGCATATGGGCTGTCAAGAGTTCTCCCATTTTTTGAAAATGATCAGCACGCTCGGCTTTTTTTAGGGTGTCAGCATGAATTTTGAGTTTGCGTTGATTTTTTTTCAATTCATTCTGAAGAAAACGATGGAGATCTTTCGCCTTCTGTTTGACCCTGTCCCGTTCTGCTTTACCTGAATAGAATGCATCGAGCATTTCACTCACATTGGGAAATGTTTGGTTTCCGTTAGTGATGTAAGTGATGGGAAGGACGTGGAAGTCTTCCCGTTGAGCAATGTAAATGGCAGGTGTATAGGTATTATTTACAATGCTGTCAAGGATGTTGTCTATAACCATCACATATTTTTCCTGGTTGCCCAAGCCTGCCCGTGAAACGATTTCTTTGGCAAAAAACGGTGAAAATCCGGACAGCGTATTGACGATTTGCTGATCGATCCGTCCTGCATTAAAGTCCAGTTTGTTCACACAGGTTTTCCCGTCCACCGTTAGCGGATTAAGCTTATTTTGTTGAGGAGGCAGTACATATTGGTGACCTGGCTGAATGGTTCTGTGTCTGTTCAGGGACATGGGGACATGTTTGAGACTATCTATAATATGGCCCTCTTCCCGGTCAATCAGCATAACGTTACTGTGCTTCCCCATTAATTCTACAATCAGCGTTTTATAAGTCTGATCACCTATTTCATTTCGTGCTTTAAGGGTGATCGTCAGGACGCGTTCCATCTCATGTTGTTCAATCGATTCAATAATGGCTCCAGTCAGGTGTTTTCGCAGCAGCATACAGAACATCGGCGGCTCAGCTGGATTTGTGTATTGATCTTCTGTTAAGTGAATCCGGGCATAAGCGGGATGGATTGAAAGCAGGAGCGCATTGTTTTTCCCGTTCGCTCTGACAGTAAATACGAGTTCAGTAGCAGTTGGCTGATAAATTTTATTAATTTTTCCCGTTAAAAGATTTGTTTGCAATTCTTGAGTGATTGCTCGTGTCACGATTCCATCAAATGGCATAATATTCACCTCTGTACGTCATTATAGCATTTTTACGGACAAGTCTGCATAGGATTACTTGAAAGCTTGTTTAAAACATGTAAACAGATGCACGCACTATTGCGGTCATGGAGGAATGCTATGTGAAATGGTATCAGCGGGATATTGAACAAATTGAACAGGAGCTCCAAGTTGCCTCCCATAAAGGTCTGAACGAAAAAAAAGTGAAAGCAAGACGTGAACAATACGGACCGAATGAGTTGCAAACCAGTCAAAAGACATCCAAGCTGTTGATTTTCCTGAAGCAATTTCAGGATTTTATGGTGCTTGTTTTGCTGGCTGCGACTCTTGTAGCTGGTCTGCTTGGTGAATATGTCGATGCTATCGCGATCATGGTCATTGTGTTAATTAACGGTTTTATCGGATTTTTTCAAGAACAAAAAGCTGAAAAGTCACTTGATAAGTTAAGAGAACTTTCAGCGCCAATGTCGCATGTGTTTAGAGATGGCGCATGGGAGCAGATCTCTTCACGTGAACTTGTGATTGGTGATGTCATTAAAATAGGGACTGGCGATAGAATACCAGCTGATATTCGAATCATCAAGTCCAATAGCATGGAAACAGAGGAATCAGCATTAACTGGAGAGTCCTTACCGGTTGTCAAGCATGCCTCAAAGATCAATCAAGATAATCTGGATCCGCAAGATCAGGTAAACATGGGCTTTATGGGTACAATGGTCACACGAGGGTCCGGGATGGGTATTGTTGTGGGGACAGGAATGCGTACAGTCATGGGTCAGATCGCCTCACTAATGGCGCAGACCAAGCAAACAATAACCCCGCTGGAATATAAACTTCGTGAACTCGGTAAAATACTGATCGTTGTGGCTCTTTTACTGACAGCTATGGTTGTCGTTGTTGGAATTTATCAAGGCCACCAGATATATGACATGTTTCTGGCCGGGGTATCACTTGCAGTAGCAGCAATTCCTGAAGGTCTTCCGGCGATTGTGACTGTTGCCTTATCACTTGGTGTGCAGCGCATGATTAAGAAAAAGGCAATTGTTAGAAAACTGTCTGCGGTGGAAACGCTTGGTTGTGCCTCAGTTATTTGCTCTGACAAAACCGGCACAATGACTGAAAATAAAATGACTGTTAAAGAAATGTATGTGAACGGCCAGTCGATTCAAGTGACTGGAGATGGATATCAGACAGATGGTGCATTTTACGCTGGGAAACAAAAGTTAAATCCGGCACATTCACACCTGGAATCGATGCTCTTATATGGCATGCTGTGCAACAATGCTATCCTTAAAGTTAAAAAGGGAGCTTACACTGTAGAGGGGGACCCTACAGACGGTGCATTGCTAGTAGCGGCACGGAAAGGCCACCTTACGCAGGACATGGAAGCACAATACACAATTATAAAAGAAATACCGTTTGACTCGGATAGAAAACGGATGAGTATGATTGTGGAAGATAAGAACCAGATGCGTTTTTTGATAACAAAAGGTGCGCCGGAAGTAATTTTGCCAAGAACTGCTTTTCATATGGTTAATGATAGTAGACAATTGTTGAAGCCAAAAGACCAAGAGCAGATTGAAGAAGCCGTTAATCACATGGCCATAAAAGCTTTAAGAACAATTGCGATTGCAATTAAGCCTTTGTCAAAAGACGAAACACCGGATGATGTCTTACTTGAAAAAGATCTTACCTTTATTGGTCTCTACGGTTTGATGGACCCCCCTCGAAAAGAAGTAAAGCAAGCTGTTAAAGATTGTAAAGAAGCTGGAATTAAAACAGTAATGATCACAGGCGATCATGCTCAGACTGCTCGTGCCATTGCTGATGATATCGGATTGCTTCCGGATGATGGATTGGTGCTAACAGGGTCAGACCTTAATCAAATGTCAGTTGGAGATTTGGAAGCAATAATCGATGAGGTATATGTATTTGCGCGAGTCACGCCAGAGCATAAATTGAAAATTGTTGAGGCTTTTCAGGCACGGGGGCACATTGTTGCAATGACAGGAGACGGGGTAAATGACGCTCCAGCGATTAAAGCGAGCAATATCGGAATCAGCATGGGGAAAAGCGGAACAGATGTAACAAAAGAGGCTTCATCACTTATTTTAATGGATGATAACTTTGCAACAATCAAAGAGGCTATCAACGAAGGCCGGAATATATACGAGAACATTCGTAAATTCATTCGTTACTTGCTGGCCTCAAACGTGGGTGAAATTCTTGTCATGTTATTTGCCATGCTCATGGCTATGCCACTGCCACTCGTGCCAGTGCAAATATTATGGGTCAACCTTGTTACAGATGGGTTGCCCGCAATGGCGCTAGGGCTTGATAAAGCAGAAAAGGATGTAATGAAACGCGGACCCAGGCACCCAAAAGAAGGGGTATTTGCGAGAGGGCTTGCCTTTAAAATCATCAGCCGGGGCATACTGATTGGGGTTGTTTCATTAATTGCGTTTGTATCTGTTTATCAAAGTGATGCTGATAACCTCGTTCATGCCAGAACAGTTGCCTTTACAACCCTGGTTATGGCTCAGTTGATCCACGTGTTTGATTGCCGAAGTGACCATTCGATATTTGCAAGAAACCCGTTTGGCAACTTGTACTTGGTATTTGCTGTGTTATCTTCTGTGCTGCTTTTGCTGGTTGTTATATACTGGGCCCCATTGCAGCCGATTTTCCATACCACAGGGCTTGGATTAATGGACTGGATGTTGATTCTGCCGCTCAGTGCCCTGCCTACAATTTTGTTTGGTTTCACAAAAAAATAATTCAACTCAGCTCCCGGGTTAATCCGGGAGTTTTTTATGCAGTGAGTGCAATCTTGTTTCGATTGTCTGTTGTATTGAAGGATTTGTTGGTATAATATAGGTTGTTGTACATAGTCGCAGAGGGATTAGTTTAAGAATAACTTCAAGATATCGAGCAAATGGTTGTATTTTGGTGTTATCTTTATTTATAATGAATTTAGTATGCGATTTTAAAGTTATATAAGTTGAAATGGCTTCATACTAAAGGGGGAAGCTTAAATGGGATTAAGTTTAATTAATATTGGTTTTGGAAATGTTGTATCTGCAGATCGTATTATTTCAATTGTATCGCCGGAATCCGCACCTATTAAACGTATTATAACGGTTGCGAGAGATAATAATAAACTTGTAGACGCTACATATGGCAGACGGACGCGCGCTGTTATTATCACTGACAGTGATCACGTTATTCTGTCAGCTGTTCAGCCGGAGACTGTCGGACAACGCGTTATTGCAAATGACGACACGCAAGAGGAATAAATAGATTTAGAAACAGGCGAGGAGGAAAGTCATTGATTGACGAGAAAGGCATTCTATTCGTACTCTCCGGCCCTTCCGGTGTAGGAAAAGGGACAGTCAGAAAAGAATTATTCAGCCGAGAGACGAATCTTAAATACTCAACCTCCATGACAACAAGGGCAATGCGTCCCGGAGAACAAGAGGGCGTTGATTATTTTTATAAAACAAAAGAGGAATTTGAAACTTTAGTTGAACAAAACCGTTTGCTGGAATATGCTCAATATGTTGACAACTATTACGGCACGCCCCGCGAATATGTTGAAGAAATGTTAGAAGGCGGACATGATGTTTTTTTAGAGATTGAAGTGCAGGGTGCGCTTCAAGTAAAAGAAAACTTCCCGGAAGGGGTCTTTATATTTTTATTCCCGCCGAGTCTTGAGGAACTTAAAGACAGAATTATAAACAGGGGAACAGAAGCAGAAGAGCTGGTTTTGAACAGGCTTAAAGAGGCTAAAAAAGAAATAGATATGATGGATGCTTATGATTATGTTGTTGTAAATGATCAAGTCGATCTGGCAGCAACCAAAATTCAAGCCATTATTCAAAGTGAGCACTGCAAGCGGGAACGGATCGCAAGTCAATATAAATCCATATTGGAGGATGATACGTTATGATGCTGGAACCATCCATTGATGTTTTGCAAGAAAAGATCAAGTCTAAATACACACTCGTTACTTTATCGGCCAAACGCGCCAGACAGCTGTTGCAAACAAACAGTCCTTTGATTGAAGACTCCAAGTCCAATAAACTTGTAGGTGTAGCACTAGAAGAAATCAAATCTGGTGATATTTACGTCAAACAAGATTAATACCATCATTCAAGCCCCTCGATTATTTTCCGAGGGGTTTATCATTTATGTTTAAGAAAAAATGTCAGTATAAAAAATCACATTATGGTATATTTAGGTTAGTCAATGTCAGAATCACATCTGCTTAAGGCAGAAAGGGAGATTGTTATAAAATGCATGATAAACATATCGTGGTAGGGGTTACAGGAGGAATTGCGGCTTATAAAGCGTGTGCACTTGTAAGTAAACTCACACAGAAAGGTGCACAGGTGAAAGTCGTTATGACCAGTCATGCGGCTGAATTTGTGAAACCGTTGACTTTCCAAGCGCTGTCAAGGCAGCCTGTTTATACTGATACATTTGATGAAAAGGATCCTGAGAAAATTGCGCATATTGATGTTGCTGACTGGGCTGATATCGTTATTCTCGCTCCTGCAACCGCTAATATCCTGGGGAAGCTTGCGAATGGTATCGGTGATGATATGCTTTCAACCGTTTTACTGGCCACACAGGCAGATGTTTACATTGCACCGGCTATGAATGTTCACATGTATGCTCATCCCGCGGTGATGGCAAATATGAAAACCCTTGAAGAGCGCGGCTGTAATTTTATCGAGCCAGGCGCTGGTTATTTGGCTTGCGGTTATGTCGGAAAAGGCCGTTTGGAAGAGCCGGAGAGCATCATTGAAACAATAGAACGTCATCAAGCTGCAGAACAGAATTTATATGGCAAAACAGTCCTTATTACAGCAGGACCAACGCGAGAGGCGGTAGATCCGGTGCGGTTTTTCTCAAATCGTTCCTCAGGCAAGATGGGATTTCGACTCGCTGAAACTGCGGCGCAGAGGGGGGCAAAAGTGATACTCATATGCGGGCCTGTTGCGTTATCCATACAACATAAAAATATTGAAAGAATTGATGTGACAACGGCAGAAGAGATGTACGAAGCTGTGCATAAACGTTTTGAGGAAGCGGATATTGTCATAAAAGCAGCGGCTGTAGCGGATTACCGCCCCAAAAACATACTGGAGCAGAAGCTTAAGAAACAACCTGGCGACTTTCAGGTTGAAATGGAGCGCACTAAAGACATTCTCATGTCACTTGGGGAGCGCAAACAGGACCAGTACATCGTTGGCTTTGCTGCTGAAACAAATGATCCCCTTGAAAACGGAAAAGATAAGCTTAAAAGAAAAAATTTAGATGCGATTGTGGTTAACGACGTGACAGAAACAGGTGCAGGGTTCCAAGGTGACACCAATAAAGCCATATTCATCAATAAATTACTTCAAGAAGAACATATGCCGCTCACATCAAAACAAGAGATGGCGAACCATATATTATCTTTGGTGGTCCGTGATTTAGAGGAGGCTGCAATGTGACGATCGTAAAAGTCATTGTCGATGTACCTGCAAGTACCATCAATCAGACATTTGACTATGCTGTGCCTAAAAATTTGGAAGCGATTGTCCAACCTGGCATGAGAGTTGTTGTTCCCTTTGGTGTCAGAACCATTACAGGTTTCATTGTGAATTTCACAAAAGAATCGGAAGTTGAAAACTTAAAATATATTGTTGAAATTCTGGACCTGACACCAGTCTTGACACATGAGTTGATTAGACTGGGGAAATGGCTTGCAGACGAAACCCTCAGTTTGTATATTACAGTTTTCCAGGCCATGCTCCCACAAGTGTTTAAATCCACTTATGAAAAAGAACTTATAAAATTGACAGATGCGCATTTGCCCGAGGACATAGAAAACATGTTCGGGGATTTTGACACAGTCCCTTATGAAGCTATTGAGCAAGCAGGGGTATCATATTCCAGTTTGCAAAAATGTATCGAGGAAGGTTATCTATATGTCAATTACATCGTAAAATCCCGCGTCACAAAGAAGTACGCCACCTTTATTAAACCGCAAAAACCGGTCCATATGTTGGAAGAAGCGCTACTGGATCTGTCTCAAGGAGCCAAAAAACAGCGAGAAGTGCTCAGCTTTTTTATTCAAATGCCTCAGAGTATTGAACAGAAGACACTGCTCGAAACATTAAACACAACCACCAGTCCTGTTAAAGCACTTTCATCAAAAGGTCTTTTAAGCATTACGCGTGAAGAAGTATACCGAAATCCATTTGATGACGATAGCATCGAAAGAACTGAGCCACTCGCGCTTACCGATGAACAAGCGAAAGCAATTGAACCAGTCAAAGCTGACCTTGCTGAAGAAAAACACCGCGTTCATCTCATTCACGGGGTAACAGGCAGCGGAAAAACTGAAATATACTTACAAATCATTCAAGATGTTATTGAACAAGGTAAGGAAGCGATTGTTCTTGTACCAGAGATATCATTAACTCCACAAATGGTCAGAAGATTTAAAGGCAGGTTTGGCAAGCAAGTTGCCGTTTTACACAGTGCTTTATCAGCTGGAGAAAAGTATGATGAATGGCGTCGCATTCATCAAAAAACGGTAAATGTCGTAGTAGGCGCCCGTTCAGCTGTTTTCGCGCCATTTGAGCATCTTGGTGTAATCATTATTGATGAAGAACATGAAACAACTTATAAACAGGAAGAACAACCCAGATATCATGCACGAGACGTGGCCGTATACAGAGGCCGGGAGCACAACTGTCCTGTAATTCTTGGGAGTGCCACACCATCCTTGGAATCCTATGCCCGGGCTCAAAAAGGACGTTATGAGCTAGCGGTGCTGAAAGAACGGACCAACAAGCAAACAATGCCCGACGTCAACATCGTGGATATGCGAAATGAACTGCATGCAGGAAACCGCACCATGTTTTCGCGGGAATTGATTGACAGCACTCATACACGCATTGAACAGGGTGAACAAATTGTTCTATTGCTAAATCGACGCGGTTACTCAACATTTGTCATGTGCCGTGATTGTGGTCATGTAAGTGAATGCCCCAACTGTGACATTGCGCTGACTTTTCATAAAAACGCCAACCGATTGAAATGTCATTATTGCGGATATGAAGAAAAAGTACCGCTGACCTGTCCCGCATGTGCCAGTGATATGATTCGCTATTTTGGAACAGGTACACAGAAGGTAGAAGAGGCACTTGTGCAATTGCTCCCGGAAGCTCGTGTGATCCGCATGGATGTTGATACGACGAGAAGGAAAGGCTCGCATGAACGACTCCTTCAAAAATTCGGAAAGCAAGAAGCGGATATTTTACTTGGGACTCAAATGATTGCCAAAGGGCTCGATTTTAAAAATGTCACACTTGTTGGGGTTCTGACAGCAGATTCAATGCTGCATTTGCCTGATTTTCGATCAGCTGAAAAAACATTTCAATTACTGACACAAGTAAGCGGGCGCGCTGGCAGACACTCATTACCGGGTGAAGTCATTGTGCAAACTTATACGCCGGAGCATTACAGTATTGAACTTGCAAGCACATATCAGTTTGAAGCATTTTACAAACGTGAGATGATGCTTAGAAAAACATTTCAATATCCGCCATTTGTGTTTTTAGCTTTAATAACGATTTCCCATCCAGAGAAATTGAAGGTTGTTCAGACCAGCCAGACGATTGCTGGGCTATTGTCCAAATATACCCATGAAGAAACAACCATACTGGGCCCGACTCCGTCACCGATTGCTCGTATGAAAAATAGATTCCGTTACCAATGCATGGTAAAATACAAATATGAACCGAACTTAAAACAATTAATTCAGAAAATCACTCGGCAATTTGACCGAGAAACAACCCGTGGCGAACTGATGATTACAGTAGACATGCAACCTTACCAGCTTATGTAGGAGGAAGATGGACGTGAAAAAAATTGTGTTTATGGGAACGCCTGATTTTTCGGTCCCCATTTTAAATGCTTTGATTGAATCAGATTATGAAATAGTGCTTGTAGTCACCCAGCCTGATCGCCCTAAAGGGAGAAAGAAAGTTATGACCCCTCCCCCTGTGAAAGTTGCTGCCCAGGAAGCCGGACTCAAAGTTTATCAGCCGGAAAAGCTCCGCGCGGGGTATCAATATATTCTGGAGTATGAATCCGATTTGATTGTAACCGCGGCCTATGGACAACTTTTGCCGAATGAATTGCTTGAAGTGCCGCAATTTGGTTGTATCAATGTCCACGCTTCCTTGTTGCCCGAATTAAGAGGCGGTGCTCCCATTCATTACGCCATTTTACAAGGAAAAGAACAAACTGGGATTACGATCATGTATATGGCAGAAAAGTTGGATGCCGGTGACATTTTGTCTCAAGCAGCGATTCCGATTGCAGAGAGTGATGATGTGGGAACACTTCATGACAAGTTATCTGAACTCGGTACACAGTTATTACTTAAAACATTGCCAGATATTTTCTCAGGTGCGGTTGAACCCAGGGAGCAAGATGAAAGGCTGGCAACATTTGCGTCTAATATTAGACGGGGAGAAGAGGAGATTGACTGGAGAAAAGACCATACGGAGATCTTTAACCATATTCGTGGGCTCTGTCCTTGGCCCGTTGCTTATACGACCTTTAAGGGGGATCCGCTTAAAATATGGCGTGCTCAAAAAAATGAAAACACTTATCCGGGTCAACCGGGAGAGATTGTCGATGCGACAAATGGCTCCATAATAGTGGGATGCGGCAATCATAAGGGGATCGAAATCACGGAACTGCAGCCGGCAGGTAAAAAAAGAATGTCTGCAGGGGATTTTTTGCGGGGGACAACTGAACTAACTACAGGTATGAAATTAGGTGATTAAATGACCAATCCGCAGCAACTCAGATCAGCTGTACTAGACGTTCTTATAAAAATTGAGCAGCAAAGTGGTTATAGCCATCTTGTCATCAGCCATGCAATCAACCAGCAGGATATCAGTAAAAAGGATGAAGGGTTGTTCACGGAAATTGTTTATGGAACCATGCAGCGCAAAATAACCCTTGATTACTTTTTAGACGCTTTTCTCGCGCCCAAACATAAAATTAAACCTTGGGTCAAAATGCTTCTTCGGATGTCGATTTACCAAATGGTCTACCTGGATAAAGTACCAGATCATGCTATTATCCATGAAGCAGTTGAAATAGCTAAAAGAAAAGGCCATAAAGGAATCGCCTCGCTTGTTAATGGCATCCTTAGAAACATTCAGCGTAAGGGTGTCCCTGACTTGGACGGTATAAAACCTTTATCCAAGCAGCTTTCGATCAGGACCAGCCATCCAGAATGGCTGGTTGAACGTTGGATTGATATGTATGGTACCGATTTAACAGAAGCGATGTGCATGGCCAACCTGGAGCACAAACCAATTTCCATTCGAACACAGCCCTTGAAAATAACACAAAAAAACCTGGTAGCACAGCTGGAGCAAGAAGGCTTCGTGACACATCCGTCATTTTTTTCTACTCAGGCAATTGTCCTTGAAAAAGGCAATATACTTAAAACCAGCGTGATCTCCAGTGGACTGGCAACTATCCAGGATCAAACCTCTATGCTGGCAGGAGAAGTGCTTAATGCCAGTGAAGGCATGACAGTATTGGACGCCTGCAGTGCGCCAGGTGGTAAAGCAACGCATATAGCGGAGAAGATGCAGAACACGGGCACTCTATATGCTTACGACCTACATGAAAAGAAAACCCGTTTAATAGATGAGAAGGCTAGGACGCTTGGTATTACCATCATTTCAGCTGATCAAGCGGATGCGCGAACGTTAAGATCACGTCACGCCAACGAATCTTTCGACCGAATTCTTGTAGACGCTCCTTGTTCAGGACTGGGAGTCATCCGAGGCAAGCCTGATATTAAGTATACGAAACAGCCCTCTGACATTGAAAACCTGTCACATATTCAACTTGATATCCTTAAAGAACTTGCTCCCCTTTTGAAAAAAGGCGGGAAATTGGTATACAGCACGTGTACAGTAGACAAAGCTGAAAACGAGAATGTGATAAAAACCTTTTTGGCAGATCACTCAGATTATAAGGTTGACCCAGATTTCTGGCAAGACTTACCTGATCAGTTAAGGTTATCACCTGGAGTGACAGATTATGGCCTGCAAATTTTCCCACAAACATTTGAGACCGATGGCTTTTTCTTGGTACGGTTAACGAAATAATGTCTTGTGTTGAGAGAGGTGAACGTAATGAAGAGAGTATTTGCAACAGACAGGGGTCAGGTGCGGCATCATAATGAAGACTCAGTGGGGATTTACAGGAATCTAACCGGTCAGCCAATGGCTGTAGTTGCGGATGGTATGGGTGGACATCAAGCAGGTGATGTTGCCAGCACGCTGACAACAACCATGTTGCAGAAAGCTTGGGCCCCTACAAATGAATTCACCATACCCGAAGAAACCGAGTTATGGATTGACGAAAATATACAACATGTTAATGACGCGGTTTATACAAAGGCCGCTTCTGACCCGGGATACCAAGGGATGGGCACGACGGTCGTGATTGCTGTATGCACAAATGAATTTGTGACACTGGGCCATATCGGTGACAGCCGCTGTTATCTACTCAATAGTAATGGGTTTGTTCAGATGACAGAGGATCATTCACTTGTAAACGAACTGATGCGCTCCGGGGAGATTACAAAAGAAGAAGCACGTACACATCCGAGAAAAAATGTTGTGCTCAAAGCATTAGGAACAGAAGCAAAAATAGCTGCAGACATTAAAACGATCAGCTGGGAGGATGGGGACAAACTATTATTATGTTCAGACGGACTAACCGATAAAGTGACTGAAGAAGAGCTGGAAAATTGGTTATCTGAATCCAATGATATTGAACAGCTGGCACAAGAGATGATAAGCGTGGCAAATGAGAGAGGCGGAGAAGACAATATATCTCTTGCAATTGTAACAAATGATGCCCTGAAAGAAGAAGGTGAGGCTTCATGATGGAGGGTCATTTGTTAAATGAACGTTACAGAATCAAAGAAACCATCGGCGGGGGCGGGATGGCCAATGTCTATTTAGCACGCGATATAATTTTAGAACGTGATGTGGCCATTAAAGTGCTTCGATTTGAGTATGCCAATGATGAAGAATTTATCGCAAGGTTTGACCGTGAGGCACAATCTGCGACGAGTCTGTCTCACCCTAATATCGTGAGTATTTATGATGTTGGGGAAGAGGATCACATTTTATACATGGTAATGGAACACATAGACGGTATGACATTAAAAGAATATATTCAGCTCCATGGACCACTGGGTGTTGAAGAGGCGATCAGCATTATGAAGCAAATCACTTCTGCCATCTCACACGCCCATGCCAACGATATCGTACATCGTGATATTAAACCCCAGAATATATTAATCAATACATATGGAGACGTAAAAGTAACCGATTTTGGAATTGCAGTGGCGCTGAGCTCAACGGCATTGACACAAACAAATGCTGTTTTAGGTTCTGTTCATTACCTGTCCCCAGAACAAGCACGAGGCGGCATGGCAACCAAGAAATCTGATATATACTCTCTGGGGATTGTATTGTTTGAATTACTGACAGGAAGGCTTCCTTTCTCGGGGCAAACCCCTGTAGCAATCGCATTAAAACACTTGCAAAGCGAAACGCCTTCTGTAATTCGGTTTAATCCTGAAGTTCCACAGAGTGTAGAAAACATTGTTCTAAAGGCGACCGCTAAAGATCCTTTTCACCGGTACGGGAATGTATACGAAATGGAACAGGTTCTTGAGACAGCACTTGATCCGGAAAACCTTGAAGCAGTTCCCTTTGTCCCACCTGAAGAGGCAGGAGAAGAAACTAAAGCAATCCCGGTAATTACGGATAGCCAGTATTCAAACAGTAAAAATGACGACACGATCGTACACAAAACAGACAGCCCAACCAAACAAGTGAAGCCTGTATCCGAAAAGAAAAAAAAGCCTAAAAAACGTAAAAAATGGCTTTGGATCACCCTGTTGCTGCTGTTTTTAATTGGTGGAGGCGTTGCTGCTGCATTAGTCATACCAGGAATGCTGGAGCCTGACGAAGCTGAAATCCCCGACGTTGTGGGTATGACTTATGAAGAGGCATCTGACGAACTTGAACAAGTAGGTTTGTCAGGAGTTGAAGAGGAAATCTATTCGGACGAAGTTGAAAAAGGTTTGGTTGTAAAAACCGATCCTAAAGTTGGGCGCTCGATCCCAGTGGATCAAGAAGTCACGATACTTGTCAGTGAAGGAAAAGAACCTGTTTCATTTGAAGATTATACAGGACAAAACTTCAACCAAGTTGAGCGTATCTTAAATAACAAGGGCTACGATGATATTATGGCCATAGAGAAAAACTCAGACCTCCCTGAGGGAGAAATTATTAAACAAATTCAACCTGACCCTGACGATAAAGTGATTCCTGAGGAAACGCGTGTGATATTTGATGTGAGTGCTGGACCGGAAGAAATTACATTAATCAATCTAAAAAATATGACTGAAGCAGAAGTAAACCGATATCTTGATGAAAATAACCTTAAGATGAACAAACGGAGTGAGCACTCTGATACCATCCCAGCGGGGGAAGTTATTCGTCAAAGCCCATCAGCATCAACCAGGATGGAACAGGGCGGACAAGTAGATGTTGTCTTCTCCAGCGGCCCGGAAGCCAAGCCAATCTCCACCGTTTACCAAACCTTTACGGTTAAATATAAACCTAATAAGGACAATAGCGGTGAAGAAGAAACGCCACAACCACAGCAGGTAACGATTTATATTGAGGATATGGAACGTGACATGACACACGTTGCAGAACAACAGGAAATTACCGAAGATACCGAGTTTACAATTGAACTTACGATAGAACCAGGAGAAAAAGCTTCGTATAAAGTGGTTCGGGACGAAGATACTGTGATCGAAAAAACGGTCCCCTATAAGGAAGGTGAATAAATGCTTGAAGGAAGAATTATAAAGGCGTTGAGCGGTTTTTATTATGTTAAAACCCATAATCAAATATATCAGACAAGAGGACGTGGACTTTTTCGCAACCAATCCATTAAACCCCTTGTGGGTGATCTTGTTAAATTTGATGCCAGAGAAGAAATGGAGGGTTATATAACGGAGATTCTGCCCAGACGCAATGAATTAATTCGTCCACCAATAGCCAATATTGACCAGGCTATCGTGATGAGCTCAGCTGAAAATCCCTCTTTTTCACCGCTTTTGCTGGACAGGTTTCTCGTACTGCTTGAAGCAAAGCAGATTCACGCAGTCATTGTGATTTCCAAGATGGACTTGGCTGCAACAGAGAAACTTGCGGAAGTCCGTTCAACTCTTAATGCATATGAAGCACTTGGTTATCCAGTATTAAGTTTATCAGCTCACAATCATGACGAATTACAGAAGTTAGAGCCCCATATAAACAACAAAGTAAGTGTGATTGCCGGACAGTCAGGCGTTGGAAAGTCGACTCTTATTAATGCACTTGATGAAACGCTTGAACTGGAAACAGGCGCTATTTCCAAAAGTCTGGGCAGGGGACGACACACGACACGGCATGTTGAACTCTTGGAGGTTTACGAAGGCTTAGTGGCTGATACACCGGGTTTCAGCTCTATAGATTTCAGTGACATTGAACTGCAAAGTTTAAGCAGCTGCTTTCCGGAAATCCGTAATCGGCAAGACGATTGTAAATTTCGAGGCTGCTCACATCGGACTGAGCCTGGTTGTGCTGTTAAAGCGGCTGTAGAAGCGCAAGAGATTGCAACATTCAGATACAATCATTATCTTCGTTTTTATGAAGAAATACAATCACGGAAGCCGAGGTATTAATATGACAAAAATAGCACCTTCTATTCTTTCAGCTGATTTTGCACGATTAGGAGCTGAAATAACAGAAGTAGAAAAAGGCGGGGCGGATTTCATTCATGTTGATGTAATGGACGGGCATTTTGTCCCAAATATTACTATCGGCCCTTTAATTGTTGAAGCTGTACGGCCTGTCACAAAATTGCCGCTTGACGTTCATTTGATGATTGAAAATCCTGACGCATATATCCCTGCATTTGCTAAGGCAGGTGCTGATATTATAAGTGTTCATCAAGAGACTTGTCCGCACCTGCACCGCACGTTGCACTTGATTAAACATCATGGTGCAAAAGCCAGTGTAGTACTCAACCCTGCCACCCCTGCAGAGATGATCCGTGATATTCTTCCCGATGTTGACATGGTTCTGATCATGACAGTTAATCCAGGATTTGGCGGGCAAAGTTTTATTGAAAGTACGCTTCCTAAAATCAGGCAAATTGCGAAATGGCGAGAAGAAGCAGATTTGTCATTTAACATACAGGTTGACGGGGGCGTCACAACAGAAACAGCCGGGTTGTGTACAGAAGCAGGTGCTGATATTCTTGTAGCGGGCAGTGCTGTATTTAATAAACCAGACAGAAAACAAGCAATAAACGCTATCAGATCGGCTGCTCAGAAAGGTTTTTAAGATGGTAAAAATAGCAATTGTGGGTGGTGGGCCTGAGACAAGTATCCCAGATTTGCGCTTGACCCAAGAAGCTGAGGGAATAGATATGTGGATCGGAGCCGATCGCGGTGCCCTATCAATTTTGGAGCATGGACTGAGGTTAGATTACGCTGTGGGGGATTTCGATTCAGTTACTGAAAATGAAGAAAACGAAATCAGACAAAAAGCAAAAAAATATGTTCCTTACCCACCAGAAAAAGATTGGACTGACTTAGAACTGGCAGTTAAATATGCCTGTTCACTTACTCCGAGCTATTTATACATGTTTGGCCTGAGTGGAGGGAGACTTGATCATACATTGATCAACATCCAAATGATCGTGAAATTGACAGATCAAAATATACCTGCTGCCCTGATCGATCAAAATAACCTATTGACAGCAGCACATCCCGGCACACATGAAATTAAACAAGATCGCCGCTTTCCGTATATATCATTTATTCCTCAGACAGAACATGTCAGAGGGCTGACTTTGAGCGGTTTTTACTATTCATTATCACAGGCTGATATATCTTGGGGGTCAACGCTTTGTATTTCTAACAAGCTTATTGGAAATAATGGTACTTTTTCCTTCGACAGCGGCATATTATTAATTATAAAGAGCCGTGATGCTCTGGGGTAACGCCGGAGTTGTACAAGAGGAGGGGGAACTCATGAAATTTTATACCATTAAACTCCCGCGATTTGTTGGTGGTTTTGTACAGATGATCATTGGGGTTTTTAAAAAGGAAAAATAAGAACTCTAAGCTTTTGTCATACACGTGGCAAAAGCTTTCTTCTTTTATAGGAGCAATCCGAAACGGTGTTTTCATAATAAGTAGTTACATGTAACTAAAGCACAATATAAGTAAACTGCGAACTAAAAAGCATAGTAGGTCAACACCCATCAATGTATATAAGAGCACCGTGATTTGCGCTCCGGGAAGTCGCTTTCCGCGGGCACGGCCTCAGCCTCCTCGCGGAAAGACCACCGCTGTGGGGTCTTCGGACTCGTGCTGTTCCCGCAGGAGTCGACTTCCCTCCGCTCCAATCACTCTATGTAATTCAGTGGCTTGGATGGTTCTGCACACGTATTAATCTGGGACATTAACACGCTCTAACCAAGCTCGGGGAAAACACGGAGACTCCTGGTGCGGCCGAGCATAGGTCGTAATATATAACGGGTGGAATCCCCGTCGAGAAAGAACTAGCCATTCGCTCGTAGCGAGTCTTGGACGGCAAATGGTAACATTTGCCCTTAAGCGTAGACAGCGAGGTGATGGGCCGTAAGCCAAGCGGTTGAAGGGATTGAGCTCCGAAATTCGTGCTTTCAGGAAGGTCGATATGCTCAGGAGCATAGAAGGCAACATTGCTATGATCGACAAGGCAAGATCATAACAGCTTCCTCGGAGTCGGTGACCTCGGCACGTCACACATTGATATATTATGGCAACTCGGGAGGTCCTTTAGATCTCTTCTGACGAAGAGTAATGACGAACAAGCGATAATAAAGTAAGGGCTGTCAGATGTCTAAAGGAAGTCGGATAGCGGCATAGTACCAAAGAAATCGGGTAACTCCGATGGAGGGAAGGCCGCTACCCGTCATCGACCTTGAAAGGGAAACATTATCTACACCCAGAGGTGGAATTAATGATGGAAACGAAACTAACAAGGATAGCAGAATTAGCTAAGAAAGATAAGAATATGGCGTTTACGTCATTGGCACATCTCTTAAACGTGAACAATCTTAAACAATGTCATTATGAATTGCCTAGTGAAAAAGCCAGAGGTACAAAAGGAATTTCTAAGGAAGGCTACGGCGATAACCTCAATGAAAATGTCGATGATCTGGTCAAACGGCTTAAGAACAATGCTTACCGCCCTGTACCAGTCAGACGCACTTACATTGATAAGCCGGGCTCGAGAAAGAAAAGACCTTTAGGTATCCCTGACCATGAGGATAAGATTGTTCAACGGGCTATAGGGAAGATTCTTAATGCCATATATGAGAATGATTTTCTTGAAAGCTCTTTTGGCTTCCGCCCTAACAGAAACTGTCATGATGCGTTGAAAATCCTGAATGTATATATTGAAAAGCGCCCCACCAACTTTGTGGTGGATGCTGATATTAAAGGATTCTTTGACAATGTCGATCATGACTGGATGATGAAGTTTCTGAACCATCGTATCAAAGACCCGAACCTCTTAAGAATCATCCGACGCTTCCTTAAGGGAGGTTACATGGAGGAAGGAAAGTATTTTGATACGGATAAAGGGACTCCGCAAGGAGGGATCATTTCCCCCATTTTAGCGAATGTGTATTTGCACTATGTACTAGACCTATGGTTTGAGAAACGGGTCAAGAAGCAATGCAAAGGACATGCATACATCGTGCGCTATGCCGATGACTTTGTATGTTGTTTTCAGTATGAGGACGAAGCAAAAGCTTTCTACTCAGCATTAATTAAAAGACTAGCCAAATTTGGCTTGGAAATAGCTGAAGACAAAACAAGTATCATTTCATTTGGTCGAAACGCTGGAAATGGAGGATCTGGAAAGCCATCTACATTTGATTTTCTTGGCTTCACGCACTATTGCAGTAAAAGCCGAACCGGTAACTTTCGTGTTAAACGAAAGACCAGTCGCAAGAAAATGAAAGCCAAGCTAGCGAATCAAAAGGAGTGGCTGAAAGCCAATCGAAACAGAGATATTCAAGAGATTATGGCAAGACTCGATCGGTCACTTAAAGGATATTACAACTATTATTGTATTACAGATAATACGTTGGCGGTGGAGGAATTCCTCTACCGGGTCAAGCAATTGTTATTTAAGTGGATGAATCGACGGAGTCAAAGGAAATCTTTTAGTTGGGATAAATTCAACTTATTCTTAAGAAAATACCCCTTGCCCAAGCCGAAAATGAAAGTGAACATTTACGAACTAAGAAACGAGATTAGCTATATTTTGTAAATGATGATAGGAAGAGCCGTGTGCGGTAATACTGCACGCACGGTTCTGTGAGGAGTGAGGAATACTCTCGAAAACTAGAGAGTATTCCCGCTTACTCGACCGGGAGGAAAAGCCTTGGTGAGACCCCGGAGGTCGATAGGAGGCCACTGAAAAAGTCCTCTAAATATCTAGGTAGGAGGTGATTTATAATCTGCGATTGCTTATAATGAAAATAATAAAAAAGAAAGTGGGAGATCGTAAATGTTAGCAAGTCAACAATCCTTAAACATTAGCTCCTATACGGATCTCTACGAGATCATTATTCCTAATGATAATTTTCTCCGTCGCATCAATGAGCTAGTTGATTTTAGTTTTATTATAGAGGAATTAAAAAATAAGTATTCTCATAATAATGGACGAAATGCGGTCTCCCCTATTCGAATGTTCAAATACCTACTGTTGAAACGTATTTATGATCTATCAGATAGTGACGTTGTAGAACGCTCAAGATATGATATGTCCTTTAAATATTTTTTGGAAATGGCTCCTGAGGACCCAGTCATTGATTCGAGTTCCTTAACAAAGTTTCGCAAATTGCGTCTCGAGGATAAAAATATGTTAGATTTACTTATTAATAAAACCGTTGAAATCGGGATAGAACAAGGTGTACTCGAGAGTAATATATTAATTGTGGATGCCACACATACCGCTTCTCGACACAATTCTAAATCAGCCAATGACTTTTTAAAAGAGAAAGCGAAGCTGGTGCGTAAAGCTGTATATGGGTTTGATGAATCTATGAAAGAAAAATTTCCAGTCAAACCTTCTTACGATGATATTAATGAAACAACTGAGTATTGTGAGTCTCTAATCAAGACGATTGAACAAGAACCGGAAATCAGCAACATGCCGACTGTGAAGGAAAGAATAAATCTATTAAAAGAAGTCTTGGATGACTGCGAACATCAAACAGTTCTTTCGGATGACCAGGATGCCCGCACAGGGCACAAGACATCAGATAGTTCATTTTTTGGTTACAAAACACATTTGGCTATTTCAAGGGAGAGAATTATTACAGCTGCATCAGTTACTACAGGAGAGAAAAGTGATGGTAAGTATTTAAAAGAACTCGTACAAAAAAGCAAAGATGCTGGCATGAAAGTAGATACAGTTATTGGAGATACTGCATACTCTGGAACGAATAACTTAAAGTTAGCAAAAGAAGAATCGTTTCAATTAGTGTCCAAACTGCATCCGGTTATTACAAATGGAAAAAGACACGATACTGGGTTTGAATTTAATAAGGATGCAGATATGTTTGTATGTCCGGCAGGACATTTAGCAACAAAAAAGTTATACAAGAATAGAAAAAATCGAAATGCCCAATTAAAGTTTTACTTTGATGTGGATAAGTGTAAAACTTGTCCTTTACGGGACGGATGCTATAAAGATGGAGCCAAAACCAAAACGTATTCTGTTTCAGTGAAGTCAACGGAACATAAAGATCAGGAGGCTTTCCAGCAAAGTGAAGCTTTTAAAGAAATAGCAAAAGATCGATACATGATTGAGGCTAAGAATAGTGAATTGAAAAATAGGCACGGATACGACAGAGCCGCATATTCGGGTTTATTTGGCATGGAATTGCAAAGTGCGGCGACGATATTTGTAGTTAATTTAAAAAGAATAATGAAGCTGATAGACAAAAAAGAGCAAGCTTCTGAGTAATAGAGGAGCTTTTTTTCTTTTTACTGCGAAAAAAAGCTCCGTTTTTTTGTTTTATTTTTCTTGTTTCGCTCTTCCTAAAAAAAGAGGGTGATTTTCAGTGGCCTCGGTCGATAGACCGAGGAGGCTCAGCAGCGCCCACTGGACGCGGAGTGTTTTACCCGAGCGGTTGCAAGAAGCAGTCATTCAAGTTTTCATTAGTTCGCAGTTTGTGTCGACTGTTTATTAAGGGGATTTCACCTGTAAAAGCATCATTTTTTGTAAAAAGTCTTGTGAAATAACAAAAAGCATCCTGTATGAGGATGCTTTTTGTTGGTAATGCATTATTCGTATATTATACGCGTTCTACTTTTCCTGACTTAAGAGCGCGCGCTGATACGTATACACGTTTTGGTTTGCCGTCTACCATAATTCTTACCTTTTGAACGTTTGCTTTCCAACTGCGTTTGTTCGCATTCATGGCATGGGAGCGCTGGTTCCCAGTACGGGTTTTACGCCCTGTTACAACACATTTTCTAGCCATGTTGATCCCTCCTACTCTATACAGTGTATCATTTATACTTTAATTAATTTATCACATGACTGGACAGAATGCAATATAAAGAAAAAATTCTTGACAGATGATGGGAATTCATACATTGTATAATAGGGAAAATGGTACCGATTCGCTTTAAAAATATACCCGTATATAGTAAAATAACCATATGATGATTAGGAGCAGGTATTAAAGGAGGATTATCATGTCCATTGAACTGAATACAAACGACGGTCACGTGACGATCACAAATGATGTCATTGCTACAATTGCCGGTGGTGCTGCGGTCGAGTGCTATGGTATTGTTGGCATGGCCTCGAAAAGCCAGATTAAGGATGGTATTGCAGAAATACTAAGAAAAGAAAATTATGCACGTGGTGTTGTGGTCAGACAAGAGAACCATCACCTGCACATCGATATGTATATCATCGTTAGTTATGGCACAAAAATATCAGAAGTTGCCCATAATGTACAATCCCAAGTTAAATACACTTTAAATCAATCGCTCGGACTGGCAATCGACTCAGTAAACATCTATATACAAGGTGTAAGAGTCGCTAAAGATTGACCAATCCTTTGAAGGAGGAACTAATGTGACATTACGAACGCTGGATGGAGAAATGCTTGCACAAATGGTGGCTTTGGGCGCACACCATTTGAGTAATAATGCAGATAAAATAGATGCCTTGAACGTGTTCCCTGTGCCTGACGGGGATACAGGAACAAATATGAATCTATCTATGACATCTGGATCAAGTGAAACCAAAAAAGTAACAGGCACCAACGTATCGGAAGTGAGTGGTGCTTTTGCAAAAGGCTTGTTGATGGGTGCCCGTGGCAACTCGGGCGTTATCCTTTCGCAGCTTTTTCGTGGTTTTTCTAAAGGAATTGACAAAAAAGAAATCATAACTGCAAAAGAGTTCGCGGATGCATTGGAAAATGGCGTCAAAACCGCTTATAAAGCAGTTATGAAACCGGTAGAAGGCACTATTTTAACTGTAGCTAAAGATGCTGCTAATAAAGCTTCAGAGGCTGCCGAGTCTGAAGCTGATATTGTGAAGCTTATGGAAATTACATTAGATGCTGCAAAAGCATCCCTTAAGCGTACACCTGACTTATTGCCTGTTTTAAAAGAAGTGGGTGTGGTAGATTCAGGCGGACAAGGTCTTGTCACGATTTATGAGGGTTTTACAGCAGCACTTAAGGGCGAGGAATTGCCTGAAGATGACGATGTGTCAATGGACGAGATGGTCAATGCCGAACATCATAAGCTGGCTCAGGACTTCATGAATACAGCCGACATTGAATTCGGCTATTGCACAGAATTTATGGTTAAATTTGAAGCGGATAAAACAAAAGACAACCCATTTGACGAACAAGCCTTTAGGGAAGAACTTAGTGAATACGGCGATTCATTGCTTGTAGTTGCAGATGAGGAAGTTGTTAAAGTACATATTCACGCAGAATACCCAGGCAAGACCATGACACTTGGACAGAAATATGGCAGCTTGATCAACATGAAAATAGAAAATATGCGGGAACAACATACCGCTATTGTGGGAGATCAGAAAGCCGAAAAGCCTAAACAAAAAGCTGAATATGCTGTCGTAACAGTCGGGATGGGGTCAGGTGTTAAGTCCCTTTTTGAAAGCCTTGGAGCTTCCGTGGTGATCGAGGGCGGACAAACAATGAACCCTAGTACCCAGGATATAGCTGAAGCCATTCAGGATGCATATGCGGAGAATGTCATTGTCCTGCCGAATAATAAAAACATTGTCATGGCTGCTGAACAGGCGGGTGACTTGGTTGATGCCAATGTAGCGGTGGTTCCAACCACGTCTATTCCACAAGGGATCGGAGCAATGCTTGCATTTCATCCTGAATCAACACTTGAAGATAATAGAAAAGTCATGTTGGAAGCAAGCGGCGATGTTAAATCCGGTCAAATCACATATGCTGTAAGGGATACGCAAATAGAAGGCATGACAATTGAAAAAGATCACTTTATGGGGATCCTGGATGGAAATATTAAAGCGACTGATCAAGACAAGCTTGAAACTGTCAAACAGCTGCTAAGTGAGATGATCACAGACGATGATGAAATTCTGACCATTATACAGGGAGAAGATACAACAGAGAAAGAGATGGACGAGCTTACAGCTTATGTTGAAGAAACGTACAGCGAAATTGAAGTAGAGTCCCATAAAGGCAACCAGCCGATTTATTCTTTTATTTTCTCTGTTGAATAGGCTGATTAAGAGCGATGGCGTACAACCATCGCTTTTCTGTGCCTTCAAGCTTAAGACTGTTCTGAGATCAAATGTTTGATATAATCAATAACAGATGGAATTTATTCAGGTGGTGATGTAAATGAAGTTTAATTCAGTTTTTGATATTATTGGCCCGGTTATGATCGGCCCGTCCAGTTCTCATACAGCTGGAGCCGCACGAATTGGTCGCGCTGCCCGAAATTTATTTGGCGTACAACCTGAGTGGGCGAAAGTGTATTTATATGAATCATTTGCTAAGACGTATAAGGGACATGGGACAGATTTTGCAATTGCTGGAGGGTTGCTTGATTTTGATACGGACGATACACGTATGAGTCAGTCACTTGAGATTGCAAAGGAAAAAGGACTAGACATCGAGTTTATTGAGGATGCAGGAAAGGCTCCTCACCCAAATACCGCCCGGATAGTCATTGGCAAGGGAGACCAGCAGCAGGAACTTGTTGGCATCTCCATTGGTGGCGGTAAGATTGAAATTACCGAATTAAACGGTTTTGAACTGCGCCTTTCAGGGAATCATCCCGCTATTCTTATTATGCATGATGATCGTTTTGGGGCGATTGCATCAGTGACACAGATTCTTGCTAAACATGAGATTAATATCGGTCACATGGAAGTAAATCGGAAAGATGTAGGCAAAAGCGCCTTGATGGTGATTGAAGTGGACCAAAACGCCGATGATTCAGTTCTTCAAGAGCTTCAGCGAGCAGATCACATTATAAGTATTGCCAAAATATCAAGTTAATGGAGGTGGATCCCTGATGTTTCGTACAGTTAAAGAATTAGTGGAAATGGCTGAAAAAGATGAGATTCATATTTCAGAAGTCATGATTCGCCAGGAAATGGACGTGAAAGAAAAAACTCGGGAAGACGTTATTTCTGAAATGGAAAGAAATCTTCAAGTCATGGAACAAGCAATAGAAGATAGTTTACAAGGTGTGCAATCTGTTACAGGATTAACCGGTGGTGACGCTGTAAAGATCCAAAACTATATGAAAAACAGCACGCCATTATCAGGGCCATTGATGATGGATGCTGTTAGTAAAGCCATGGGTACTAATGAGGTCAACGCAGCAATGGGTACCATATGTGCCACACCAACAGCAGGTAGCGCAGGCTGTGTGCCTGGAACTCTATTTGCTGTTAAGAATCAACTCAATCCTACGCGTGAAGAAATGATCAGATATTTATTTACGGCTGGGGCGTTTGGTTTTGTTGTGGCCAATAATGCTTTCATTTCTGGAGCAGCCGGCGGTTGTCAGGCAGAAGTGGGCTCTGCAGGAGCGATGGCATCAGCTGCCATTGTAGAAATGGCAGGCGGATCTCCACAGCAATCAGCAGATGCATTTGCCATAACCCTTAAAAATATGCTCGGACTTGTGTGTGATCCAGTAGCAGGTCTTGTTGAAGTTCCTTGTGTTAAAAGAAATGCCGCCGGATCTTCACTTGCAATTGTTTCGGCTGATATGGCACTGGCAGGGGTCACAAGTACGATCCCTTGTGATGAAGTAATTGGTGCTATGTACAAAATCGGAAAACAAATGCCTTCAAGTTTACGAGAAACTGGCGAAGGTGGTCTTGCCGATACACCAACAGGACGCTTGCTTAAGGATAAGATATTTGGAGCAATCGGTTAAAAGAGGGGATCTAATATGTTGAATGCATCCGTACAGCAAATAAAAGGTGTCGGTGAAAAACTGGCTGAAGATCTCCAAATGCTGCACATTGAAACCATTGAAGATCTGTTGTTTTATTTCCCGTATCGATATGACGTGTTTGAGGTTAAACCGATCTCAGAACTTATCCACGGAGATAAAGTGACGATAGAGGGAACTGTGGTCTATGACCCTTCCCTTACTTTTTTCTCCCGCAATAAATCACGGCTTATGTTTAACGTTGAAGTTGAAGGGATCTCTATTAAAGCTGTTATGTTCAACAGGGCATTTGCCAAAAAACATTTGAATGCAGGAGATGTTGTCACTCTCACAGGGAAGTGGGATTCCAATCGTTTGCAAATTACGGTTAATACATATAAAAAAGGGCGGTACGATCAGGACGCTGCCATACACCCGATATATTCCATTAAGGGTGATATCACGAGCAATGTTTTGAAAAAAACCATAAAGAATGCTCTCAAAGTTTATGAAAAAGAAGTCTCTGAGCTGCTTCCGGCTTCCTATTTGCAAAACTACAAACTGCCTGTCAGACATGAAGCACTCAAAACAATGCACTTTCCTGAGAGCCGCTTCAAGCTCAAACATGCCCGCCGTCGGTTCGTGTATGAGGAATTTCTGTTATTCCAGCTGAAAATGCAAGTCTATAAGAAAATGACACGTGAAGCTGAAGGAGGCATAAGCCAGGTATTTGATAAGGATGAAGTCAGTTCATTTGTCAATACCTTTCCGTTTAAACTCACACAGGCCCAGGAAAAAGTTCTTCGCCATATATTGAAAGATATGGCATCCCCATTTAGGATGAACCGTTTACTGCAAGGGGACGTTGGCTCGGGCAAAACTGCCGTAGCTGCGATTTCAATATATGCCACCGTTACAGCTGGCAAACAATGCGCCTTTATGGTACCAACTGAAATACTTGCTGAACAGCATTACCTGTCTCTCATGAATTTGTTTGAGGACCGAGCCAGGATTGTATTGTTAACGGGTTCTGTTAAAGGAAAGCCCCGTAAGGAAATTGAAACAGCCATCAATGCTCACGACGTGGATATTGTCATAGGCACCCATGCACTAATACAGGATAATGTCCATTTCTCCGACCTCGGTCTTGTCATTGTTGATGAACAACATCGTTTTGGGGTCAATCAGCGACGCACTTTAAGAGATAAAGGCATGAATCCTGATGTTTTATTCATGACAGCTACTCCAATCCCACGAACATTGGCGATCACTGCATTTGGAGACATGGATGTATCGATTATTGATGAATTACCTTCAGGGCGTAAACCAGTTGAAACACACTGGGCAACAGAACGCCAGTTTCCCCGTGTTTTGTCTTTTATTGAAAAGCATGTAACAAATGGTGAACAAGCTTATGTTGTATGTCCGCTTATAGAAGAATCTGATAAATTAGATATCCAAAACGCTGTGGACCTTCATCACCAAATGGAGACGTTTTTTCCTGGAAACATTCAAGTAGGGCTTTTACACGGAAGGCTGCCCACTGATGAAAAAGAGCAGATGATGAAAGACTTTAGTGCTAATCGAATTCAGGTGCTTGTTTCAACCACAGTCATTGAAGTAGGGGTAAATGTTCCGAATGCTACCATCATGGTGATATATGATGCTGAGCGATTCGGTTTATCTCAGCTTCATCAACTTAGAGGTCGCGTTGGCCGGGGAAATAACCAAAGTTATTGTATTCTGATTGCTGACCCTAAAGGTGAAGTCGGTAAAGAGCGTATGCGTATCATGACTACAACAACTGATGGATTTGAGTTGGCTGAACAGGATCTTAAGCTAAGAGGCCCTGGAGACTTTTTTGGCACCAAACAAAGTGGCATGCCGGAATTTAAGGTAGCAGATATGGTTCATGACTACCGTGCTTTAGAGACCGCTCGAGCTGATGCATCCGAAATCATACAAAACAATTCCCTTGAGACAGATCCTAACTATGCTTCGTTAGCTGAAGAGATTAAAAGGGAGTCTGCTTTTAAAGAAAAAATGGATTAAATCCTGCTTGTATAATTAAAATTGATATAATATACTACTATTAGTATCTAGTCTTAATCTCATATAATTATTTATAAGAAAAGAGAGTGGACGGATGATGTTGCATGAAGCTGAGTAAACCTAAACGCCAGGAATTACTGATTGAAACAATAGAAATAACACCGTTCATCACAGATGAAGATTTAGCTAGAAAGTTTCAAGTCAGTATACAAACCATTCGACTTGACCGAATGGAATTGTCTATTCCCGAGTTGCGGGAAAGGATTAAAACGGTTGCCAAGAATCAATGGAATGAAACTGTCAGAGCTCTTCCACTTGAAGAAGTGATCGGAGAAATTGTTGACTTGGAACTGGATAAACGGGCCATTTCTATTTTGGAAATTAAGCATGAACACGTGTTTTCCAGAAATAACATTGCTAGAGGTCATCATTTGTTTGCTCAAGCAAATTCACTTGCCGTTGCCGTAATGAATGACGAACTGGCATTGACAGCCAAAAGTGATCTGACGTTTATGCGTCAGGTTGTAGAAGGTGAAAAAGTAGTTGCAAAAGCCGTTGTTAAAGGTCAGAGCTCTAAAGGACATACTATAGTACATGTCAACAGCTTTGTGGCTCAAGAGCCGGTTTTTTCCGGTATATTTAATATGTTTCGTTCAAACGAACAAAAAGGAGAGTCTTCTCATGAAACTGGCTATTGATGCCATGGGCGGTGATCATGCCCCTGAACAAATTGTGCTTGGCGCTCTTGATGCCGTATCGGATCATGAACAATTGCACATCACCCTGATCGGAGACGAAACGAAAATAAAACCGCTTGTCCCTGAATCTACATCACGTATAGACATCATACATACTGATGAAGTTATTACAGCAGAAGATGAACCTGTCAGAGCCGTCAGACGAAAGAAACAAGCTTCTATGGTGCTTATGGCAAACGAAGTAAAAGAAAAACGAGCCGATGCGTGTGTGTCTGCTGGCAATACAGGCGCTTTAATGAGCGCAGGCTTGTTTATTGTCGGGCGTCTTCCTGGAATAGCCCGTCCTGCGCTCAGTCCGACTTTGCCAACTGCCGATGGAAAAGGGTTCTTGTTTTTGGACGTGGGGCGAATGTTGATGCCAAAGCTGAACACCTGGTACAATATGCCATTATGGGGTCCGTTTACGCTGAAAATGTCCGGGGCATCTCTCAACCTACAATCGGGTTATTGAATGTTGGTACGGAAAGCGGCAAAGGCAGCACTATGACAAAAAAGGCGTTTTCCTTGCTGGAAGCAGCCCCTGTTAATTTTATAGGGAATGTAGAAGCAAGAGACATATTGAACGGTGCAGCTGATGTAGTGGTAACTGATGGCTTTACTGGTAATGTTGCTTTGAAGACACTTGAAGGAACAGCCATGACAGTTTTCTCAATGCTTAAAGAAACTTTTATGTCATCTGTAAAAACCAAACTCGCTGCGGGATTGGTTAAAAATGATCTAAAAGGTTTAAAGAGTAAAATGGATTATTCTGAGTACGGAGGTGCGGGTTTGTTTGGACTCGCGGCCCCTGTGATTAAGGCTCATGGATCATCAGATCGACGGGCTGTGTACAATGCTATTAAACAGGCGTGCCACATGGTGGATCATCAAGTCACAGAAACGATTGAACAGACCATTAAAACTTTGAATGTTGATGAGGAGGCAGATGAATGAAACGAGCAGCGTTCTTATTTCCCGGCCAAGGGTCACAAAAAGTCGGGATGGGACAAGCACTTTATGAAGCATACCCTGATGTAAAGCACATATATAATGAGGCAGATGAGATGCTGGGATATGACCTGTCTGAGCTGATGTTTCAGGGTCCCGAGGAGACGTTAACTGAAACAGAACATGCCCAGCCAGCACTGCTGCTTTCAAGTGTCGCAGCACACACAATTTTGCTTAGTGAAGGCGTGCAGCCCGTCATGACAGCTGGCCATAGTCTTGGGGAATACAGTGCACTTGTCGCTTCCGGTGCTTTATCACTTCAGGATGCATTGCCATTAGTGAAACGCAGAGGACAGCTTATGGAAGACGCTTTTCCGAATGGCAAGGGGGCAATGGCCGCAGTACTTGGTCTTGAAGAATCTAAAGTCATACAGGTTCTTGAAGGAATTGGAGAGGAAATTGTGGATATCGCCAATTACAATTGTCCTGGCCAGATTGTCATTTCAGGCACAAAAGAAGGGATTGACAAGGCCTCAGAACAGCTGAAATCACAGGGTGCCAAACGGGTAATGAAACTTAATGTCAGCGGACCGTTTCACTCGCGTCTTATGAAACAGGCAAATGCAGCTTTCTCAGAGGAATTAAATGATGTGTCCATTCGGGATGCCCAAATTCCTGTTTACGCAAATGTCACTGCCGAACCCGTTACAGCTCAAGATACGATTAAAGACTTACTGGTTAAACAATTGTATTCGCCAGTACGGTTTGAGCAATCAGTCAGAAATATGATTGAGCAGGGGACAGACGCTTTTGTCGAGGTAGGCAATGGCAAGGTTTTAAGCGGCCTTGTTAAGAAAATAGATCGCAGTATTCCAACTTTTCCTATTCAAGATGTAGAGTCATTGAATAAATTTCTGGAGTGGTATAAGGGGCGGATTAATGCTTACAGGTAAGAGTGCACTCGTAACCGGCGCTTCACGCGGTATCGGACGGGCAATTGCGCTTGAGTTGGCACGCCAAGGCGCCAATGTTGCCGTGAATTTCGCTGGCAATGCCGAAAAAGCTCAAGCTGTGGTGGATGAAATTCACTCACTGGGGCGGTCATCTTTTAAAATTCAGGCGGATGTGACCAATGAAACCTCTGTTAAAGAGATGGTTAAAGCAGTTACGACTGAATTTGGAAGCCTCGATATCCTGGTGAATAACGCGGGCATTACGAAAGACAATATTATTATGCGTATGAAAGAAGCAGACTTCGATAGTGTGATTAATACCAATCTCAAAGGGGTATTTCTATGTACCAAAGCCGTTACTCGGCAAATGATGAAGCAACGAAGCGGTAAAATAATAAATGTTGCTTCGATCGTGGGGGTAAGCGGGAATCCTGGACAAGCCAACTATGTAGCTGCCAAAGCCGGAGTGATCGGCTTAACCAAAACGACAGCCCAAGAGCTTGCTTCTAGAAATATTCATGTTAATGCTGTTGCACCAGGTTTCATTGCCACAGACATGACGGATGAATTAACAGAGGAGCAGCGTAACAATATCCTGTCTCTCATTCCGCTGAACAAACTTGGAAAACCCGAAGACGTTGCAAATATTGTCCGTTTTCTTGCCTCAGAGGATGCAGATTATGTAACTGGTCAGACGATTCATATTGACGGCGGCATGGTCATGTGAGTTAATGAGGGGCAACACACCCTTTGAAGGGAGGTGACAACATGGCAGACGTATTTGAACGTGTCAAAAACATTATCGTCGAGCAACTCGACGTTGAAGAGTCAAAGGTGAAAATGGAAGCTTCTTTTAAAGATGATCTTGAAGCTGATTCATTGGATGTCGTTGAACTCGTTATGGAACTTGAAGATGAATTTGATATGGAAATTGCCGATGAAGAGGCAGAAAAAATTAATACGGTTGGGGACGCTGTGAATTACATAAACAGCACTCAATCCTAATACCGGGAAGCCCTCGCTGTAAGCGGGGCTTTCTATATATCCTAAACTAAGGAGGTGAAACAGATGAACATTCAACAGTTTGAAGAACGGATGAATATTAAATTTAAGGATCAATCATTGATTAAACAAGCTTTTACACATTCATCATATGTGAATGAGCATCGTGATGCCCATGTCGCGGATAATGAGCGGCTGGAGTTTTTAGGGGATGCTGTACTTGAACTTGGGGTCAGCCAGTTTCTATACAGAGAAAACAAAAAGATGCCTGAAGGACAATTAACAAAATTGCGGGCAGCTATTGTGTGTGAAGCATCACTGGTAAGCTTTGCCCAAAAATTAAATCTCGGCGAATATATTCTTCTAGGAAAAGGAGAGGAACAGTCCGGTGGTCGAAACAGACCAGCACTTCTGGCGGACGCATTTGAAGCATTTCTTGGGGCTTTATATCTTGATCAGGGCTTTTCTGTGGCGCTTGAGGTTTTGGAGACCCATGTATTTCCGGAAATCAATACAGGTGCTTTTTCGCATGTGATGGATTATAAAAGTCAGTTGCAGGAGGTGGTGCAACAAGACAAGCATCAAACTGTTTCCTACAAGATTATTGATGAGAAAGGCCCTTCACATAATCGTGAATTCGTAACCCAAGTTATGATCAACGATAATCTGGCTGGAACGGGTACAGGACGGTCAAAAAAAGAATCTGAACAAAGAGCCGCCAAACAAGCCCTCGACGCTTTTCAATGACCCTATAAACAAGACTTTACAGTTAAAACACTTAACACACAGTCGACACAAACTGCGAACCAGTGAAAACTCGAAATGACTGCTTCTTACAACCGCTCGGGGAAAACACTCCGCGTCCAGTGGGCGCTGCTGAGCCTCCTCGGTCTATCGACCTCCGGGGTCTCACCGAGGCTTTTCCTCCCACAGGAGTCTCCGTGTTTTCCCCGAGCTTGGTAAGGAGTGTTTATCATTTCTTTTGCTTTTGTGAGCAAACAGTTCAAACACTGATTAACATAGAGTGGTTGGAGCGGAGGGAAGTCGACTCCTGCGGGAACAGCACGAGTCCGAAGACCCCACAGCGAGCGGTCTTTGCGAGCGAGGAGGCTGAGGCCGTGCCCGCGGAAAGCGACTTCCCGGAGCGCAAATCACGGTGCTCTTATATACATTGATGGGTTTTGACCTACTATGCTTTTTAGTTCGCAGTTTACTTAAACTACGCAACAAAAAGTAGCAATGGTTAGTACGTAAACGGCTTTTAACGAAGAACAACCGGCGTTGTGATTGGGGCTGCCGGTTGTTCTCTCTAGTTATTAAACTTTACGTACGGATCTTAATTCGCTAATGAATGCTTGTGTTTCAGGGGCGCTTAATTGTCCTTTTTGCTTAATCATGTCGTACATCATTTTCAACTCATCATACTTGTCCAAGTCGTAGTCTTCATGATCCATAAGTGATCGGTTTACGACACCAAGACGTTCTGTTAAATCCTCCAGAATATATTTCAGATTTTCTTCAGTCGGTTGTTCAAGATTCACGTGACTTCTCCTCGCTTTTTATAGATTACAACGTGTACGGCCGGACCATACTTCTTTTGTTGTTAAATATATGATAAAATAAATGCGGTAAAATACCAAGTGTTGTATGGTTGCTTAACCACGCAACTAGGAGAATGTGTATGTATTTAAAACGTTTGGAAAGCGCTGGGTTCAAATCTTTTGCAGAACGGATCAATGTTGAATTTGTCCCTGGGGTTACTGCTGTTGTGGCCCTAATGGAAGCGGCAAAAGTAACATTACCGATGCCATCAGATGGGTTCTCGGCGAACAATCAGCTAAATCATTGCGTGGCTCCAAAATGCAGGATGTTATTTTTCAAGGCAGTGACAGTCGTAAAGCATTAAACGTGGCAGAAGTAACACTCGTTATGGATAACAGTGACCACGGTTTGCCTCTTGACTATCATGAAGTAAGTATCACACGACGGGTGTATCGCTCAGGAGAAAGTGAGTTTTATATAAATAAACAATCGTGCCGTTTGAAAGATATTGTTGATTTGTTTATGGACTCCGGTCTTGGTCGTGAAGCATTCTCCATTATAAGCCAAGGAAAAGTTGAAGAAATATTAAGTTCCAAAGCAGATGAAAGACGCGTAATCTTTGAAGAAGCTGCGGGCGTATTAAAGTATAAGCAGCGTAAAAGACAAGCAGAGTTTAAATTGAATGAAACACGAGATAACCTGAATCGTGTTGAGGATATTATTCATGAAATTGAACAGCAAATTAATCCACTGCAGGAGCAGGCCGATAAAGCCCAAAGGTACTTAACCTGCAAAAAGGAATTAGATGATAAAGAAGTTTCCTTATTGGTAACGGAAATAGAATCTTTTAACGAAACCTGGCAGATCCTTCTTAAAAAAACGGATGCACTGAAGCATGAAGAGGTGGCATTATCCACCGCCATCCAAAAGCGAGAAGCAGAACTGGAAAAAGAACAATCTGCCATCAGCGAAAAGGACACACAAATTGACCGGCTTCAAGATGACTTGATCACCCTCACACAAAAGCTGGAACAATATGAGGGAAAGAAACAAGTCCTTCAGGAACGTCTTAAACATTTTACAGAAAACAAAAGTAAACTTGAAAAAGATAAAGCGTACTCAGTTAAACAAGTGCATGAACTGGCAGAAACTGTGCAGAAAGAACAGGCATATTTAGAACAGCTTCAGCAGGATCAGCACTCCAAACAGAAAAGAATTGAAAACATTAAACAAATGCTGGAGACAGGCGAAGAAGAGATTGCAGAACAAATTGAAGATGCAAAATCAGAGTATATTGAATATCTGAATGAACAAGCAGCCATTCGGAATGAGAAGCAATCTTTGGCTAAGCAAAAAGAACAATTGCAACAGAAACAAACCGCACGAACAGAGAGATATGACATCCTCTTGTCAGAAAAAGAGACATTGAGTAAAGAATTGGAAGCAGCAAAGCAAGCTTATGAGGCGAAGGAAGCTGAACTCAGTCAAAAAGAAAAGCGGCTGCAAAAGTTAAAAAAATCTGTAATAACCTATAGAAATGACTTCCAGGTGTCCCAAGACAAGTTATATAAAGGCTATCAAATGCTCGAGAAACTAAGATCGCAAAAGGATATGCTGGAAGGTATGAAGGAAGATTTTCAAGGATTTTTTTATGGTGTTAAATCTATTCTTAAAGCTAGGGATGAAAAGGCCATAACCAACATTGAGGGCGCTGTTATTGAATTGATTGATGTACCAGCTTCTTATGTGACGGCCATCGAAACTGTACTTGGTGCCCAAGCTCAGCATATCGTAGTAAAAGACGACCATGCAGCCCGTAATGCCATCAGCTGGCTGAAACGAACGAATAACGGTCGTGCGACATTTTTACCTCTAGCATCTATACAGCCGCGGAACATTCCGGCCCAATTAATTGAGTCAGTTCAATCCCACAAAGGCTTTATTGGTGTAGCAAAAGATTTGATCAATGTTCCTAAAGCATACCAAAGAGCAATTGACCATTTGATGGGGCATGTTGTTATTGCCAGCAATCTTTCGGATGCAAATGAGATCGCCGGTCAGTTAAAGCGTAAATTCCGAGTCGTAACCCTTGATGGAGATGTTGTTAATCCCGGCGGTTCAATGTCGGGCGGTGCGAAAAAGAAAACAAACCAATCCTTATTTACAAGGGACAAGGAACTAAACGATATAAGTCATAAGCTTGATGACTATGAAAGTCGTACAGTTGATTTTAAAAAGAAAGTTGAAAAAGAGCAGAAACGCATACAAGAAACAGAAACTGAAATTCAAGAGCTGGAAGATATGCTCTCTCATGAACAAGTAGCGCGTTCCGAATTGGAAACACGTTTTAGGGAACTGAAAATGAAGCGAGATACATCTCGCGATCAAGTCTCCTTGTTCGAACAGGATCAGCATCAATTCACAAACGAAGTAAACGATCTGGATGAAAGAGAAACAAAACTGTCAATGAAATTAACCGATATCCAGACTGAACTGGAACATCTTCAAACTAATATTGATCAGTTAACAAAAGATAAAGATGAAATTGAACAAAACCGTCAACAACTGCAACAGGAGCTGCAAAACCATCAAGTTGACTATGCTGAACAAGCAGCGCGAATTGACAGTCAAAAGGATAAAGTTGAGACATTACACGCACAACTCTCAGAAGCACAATCAGAGCTCAAAGAGCATACAGAGGCGCTTGAAGAACTGCTCGAATTGAAAGAAGCTGAAACCACTGAGGCAGACATGGCCGAAACAATTGCTGCGTTACAATCCGATAAAGAAACATTGACCAACAGGATTAAGGAAGAACGTTCTGATCGCTTTAGACGCTCACAAAACGTTCAAACCGAAGAAAGAGAATTGAAAGAAGAGCATAAAAAACACCAAGCCCTGAGCCAACAGCTGCAGGAAACTGAAGTTAAAGCAAATAGGTTGGATGTTGAACTGGAAACCCGTCTTAACCTATTACAGACTGAATATACGATGACCTATGAAAAAGCCAAAAATACGTATTCTAAAACAGATGATGTAGAACAGGCAAAACAAGAGGTGCAAGAGCTGAAACAAGCTATTGATCAGCTTGGTATGGTCAATTTGGGTGCAATTGATGAGTATGAGCGCATTTCTGAACGCTACACATTTTTGACAGAGCAAAGAGATGATCTACTTGAAGCAAAAGATACATTATATCAGGTTATTTCCGAAATGGATGAAGAAATGATCAGTCGCTTTGACACAACCTTTTCTCAGATTAAAGCTCAGTTTTCGACAGTCTTTACTGAGTTGTTCGGAGGCGGCTATGCAGAACTTAAATTAACTTCCCCTGACAATCTGCTGGACACAGGGGTTGAGATCATTGCACAGCCTCCCGGAAAGAAGCTTCAGCATCTTGGGCTGCTTTCAGGTGGTGAACGCGCGTTGACAGCTATTGCACTGCTTTTCTCCATTTTGCGCGTTCGTCCTGTTCCATTTTGTATACTAGACGAGGTGGAAGCAGCACTTGATGAAGCCAACGTGACGCGCTTTGCCAAATATATCAAACATTTCAGTGCTGATACACAGTTTATTGTGATCACACACCGCAAAGGCACGATGGAAGAAGCAGACGTGCTATACGGTATTACAATGCAGGAGTCCGGTGTGTCGAGGCTTGTCTCGGTCAGACTGGAGGATACAAAAGAACTTGTTAATTCCTAAGGAGGCTGAAACTGTATGGGGTTTATGGAAAAGCTTAAAAACAAATTCAAACAACCAGAACAAGAAGAGGTAACAGAGAAATATAAAGACGGCATGAAGAAAACGAGTCAGTCATTTTCTGGCAAAATCAATAACCTTCTTGCCCGTTATCGGAAAGTAGACGAAAACTTTTTTGAAGAGCTTGAAGAAATTTTGATAACAGCTGATGTGGGTGTTATGACGGTAATGGATTTGATTGACGAACTGAAAATGGAAGTCAAACGTCAGAATATAAAAGACACCGCTGCAGTTAAAGAGGTCATTTCTGAAAAGCTTGTGGATATTTATTATGGCGAGGACGAAGGTGATATTGCTGAATTAAACCTTAATGATGATGAGTTGTCAGTTATTCTCGTAGTGGGCGTGAATGGAGCAGGGAAGACGACCTCCATCGGCAAACTTGCCCACCGCCTAAAATCTGAAGGCAAACGTGTTGTTCTTGCAGCCGGAGATACATTTCGTGCAGGAGCTATCGAACAGCTTGACGTATGGAGTGAACGGGCAGGGGTCGATATGATCAAGCACAGTGCGGGTAGTGATCCGGCAGCTGTTATTTTTGACGGGATTAAAGCTGCCAAATCCAGAGAAGCAGATGTGCTAATCTGCGACACTGCAGGCAGATTACAGAACAAGGTGAATTTGATGAATGAATTGGCTAAAGTAAAACGGGTGATCGAACGTGAAATACCAAGTGCGCCTCATGAGGTTTTACTCGTTCTTGATGCTACAACAGGCCAAAACGCTTTAAGTCAGGCTAAGACATTTTCAGATGCGACTGATGTGTCCGGTATTGTTCTCACAAAACTCGATGGAACAGCAAAAGGCGGCATTGTGCTTGCCATAAGACATGAATTAAATATCCCAGTTAAATATGTCGGTCTCGGGGAGCAGATGGAAGACCTTCAGCCGTTTGATGCACATGCGTTTGTTTATGGACTGTTTGCTGACATGCTTGAAGAGGAAGCATAATCGTGTTATTCTTTTGTAAAGGGTTTTCACTTAACAAGGGGTGAATTTAAGTGCTTGAAAAAACGACAAGAATGAATTATCTGTTTGATTTTTACCAATCGTTGCTGACACCCAAACAACGCAACTACATGGATATGTATTATCTGGAAGATTACTCCCTTGGTGAAATCTCTGAACTTCTTGATGTGTCTCGACAGGCGGTTTATGATAATATCAAACGAACGGAAGCCATGCTTGAAACTTACGAAGAAAAGCTCGGACTTTATGTTAAGTTCAAACAGCGTATCGAATTAATTCAACAAATTGAACACCATATAGATCGCAATTCTAATGGTATGAAGCTGGTTCAAAAACTAAAAGAAATAGATTAGGGGGATACCTTCCATGGCATTTGAAGGACTTTCCGACCGACTGCAAAATACGATCAAGAAGATAACCGGTAAAGGTAAAGTGAGTGAGCAGGACGTCAAGGAAATGACACGTGAGGTTCGACTTGCGCTGCTTGAAGCTGATGTTAATTTCAAGGTTGTAAAAAGCCTGATTAACCGCATCAAGGAACGTGCTGTTGGGGCAGAAGTTATGGAAAGCCTGACACCAGGCCAGCAAGTCATAAAAATCGTTAAAGAAGAACTCTCAGACCTTATGGGCGGAGATCAAAGCAAAATTGCTGTCGCTGATAGACCACCGACCGTTATTATGATGGTAGGTCTTCAAGGTGCTGGTAAAACCACAACCACAGGGAAACTGGCAAATCATCTACGCAAAAACCATAACCGTACACCTTTATTAGCAGCTTGTGATGTTTATCGGCCTGCTGCAGTTGACCAATTGGAGACACTTGGCAAACAGCTCGACCTACCTGTTTATTCACAAGGAACTGAGGCGAATCCGGTTGATATCGCAACAGAAGCGGTGAAACAAGCCAAAGCAGAACACCAGGATTATGTTATTGTGGATACAGCTGGACGGCTGCATATCGACGAGGCATTGATGAACGAGCTTACTGATATTAAAGCGGCAATTAAACCCGATGAAGTGTTTCTTGTGGTAGACGCTATGACTGGTCAAGACGCAGTTAATGTTGCTGAACATTTTAATGAACAGCTTGATATTACTGGCGTTGTATTAACCAAACTGGATGGTGACACCCGTGGTGGTGCTGCGTTATCGATTAAATCTGTCACAGGAAAACCGATTAAATTCG
Source organism: Lentibacillus sp. JNUCC-1 (assembly GCF_009741735.1). NCBI lineage: Bacteria > Bacillati > Bacillota > Bacilli > Caryophanales > Bacillaceae > Lentibacillus > Lentibacillus sp. JNUCC-1. Next base: position 1,443,719 of record NZ_WHOH01000003.1, on the reverse strand, counting down.
CTGGTATGGGTGAGAAACTGGATGAACTCGAACCGTTCCACCCTGATCGGATGGCTTCACGCATTTTAGGAATGGGTGATGTGCTGACATTAATTGAAAAAGCTCAGACAAGTGTTGATGAACAACAAGCCAAGGAATTAGAAGAAAAAATGCGCACTGCCTCATTTACATTTGACGATTTCCTGGAGCAAATGGGGCAAGTCAGGAAAATGGGACCATTGGATGAGCTGTTGGATATGATTCCGGGCGCTAACAAAATGAAAGGTCTCAAAAACGCTCAGATCGATGAAAAACAATTATCGCATATTGAAGCAATTGTGCAATCTATGACCAAAAAAGAGCGGCAAGAACCCGGGCTTATTAATGCAGGGCGCAAAAAACGCATAGCAAAAGGCTCTGGAACCACTGTTGCACAGGTTAACCGTCTCCTGAAACAATTTAACGAAATGAAGAAAATGATGAAACAAATGACAGGATCCCAAAAAGGAAAAAAAGGCAAGGGAATGAATTTTCCTTTCATGTAATGTAAAAACACTTTACAGACTTGTTCTTTTCTGTTAGAATCTAAAATTGTGAAAAACATTTATTGGAGGTGCAAGATTATGGCAGTAAAAATCAGACTCAAGCGCATGGGTTCAAAACGTAATCCATTTTATCGTATTGTTGTAGCAGACTCCCGTTCACCACGTGACGGACGCTACATTGAGCAAATTGGCACATACAACCCTGTAATCAACCCTGTTGAAGTCAAGATAGACAATGATAAAGCATTGGACTGGATGACAAAGGGTGCTAAGCCAAGCGACACAGTCCGCAACTTGTTTTCTAAAGAAGGCATCATGAAGCAATTCCACGAACAAAAAAATTAATGAGTGTGGAGTGATATCCATGAAAGCCCTAATTGAGTCCATCGTGACTGCCCTTGTTGATCATCCAGAGGATGTTGTGGTCAATACACAGGAAGAAGATGAGAAGATTGTTTACCATCTTACTGTTCATGAAAATGACGTCGGGAAGGTCATAGGGAAAAATGGACGAATTGCCAAGGCGATTCGCACAGTTGTATATGCAGCAAAAGATGATGGGGATAAACGGATTTATTTGGATATTATGTAAAGGGGAAGGGAGAATCTGCCTTTCCCTTTTTGCTCATTATACACATTCAAAAATCAGGCAGGCACATCCAAAAAAGGGTGATACCCATGAAAATTATTAAAAAAGTCTTGGTGAAGCAAGTTATTACAGAGAAGAGCCGGGCAAAGTTATATGATGACTTTAACACTCACAAATTACGGCTTGAACAAGAGTGTCAACAGCTTTTATTTGAGCAGAAAAAAGTAGAACGGAAAGCTCATGTTTCCAAACATGAAGCCACTGCTCGCTTTCAGCAGGAAATTAAAAACCGTAAAGAAAAGATCAAGCTGCTTGATTTTAAAATAGAACAGTTGGAAATGCTGGAAATAGGGACAGAAATAACCGAAAGCGAAGTTGACGCGCTTGTTGAGGTGGAAACCGGAATGAACTGGCGTGCCCTTATGCAAGGGACTTCAATAGTTGTCCAGGATGACATCGTAATCCGAATTGATGAATAGCAGGTGACAAAATGAAAGAATCCATGTATAACATTGGAAAAATCGTCAATACCCAAGGAATTCGGGGGAATTAAAAGTAGTTCGTATTACTGATTTTGATGATCGGTTTGAGGTTGGTAATACTGTATATGCCGTTCTCCCGAATAATTCCTCGCTTGAACTCAAAATCGACCAGCACCGGGTTCATAAAGGCTTTGATATTCTGCATTTTTCAGGGTATGACAACATTAATGATGTTGAACATCTGAAAGGCAGTCTATTAAAGATTAAAGCATCACAATTAACGGAGCTGGAGGAAGGCGAATATTACTTCCATGATATTATTGGATGCACTGTATGGACCACAGACGGGCAAGAACTTGGGACAATTAAAGAAATACTCTCCCCGGGAGCCAATGATGTATGGGTAATTAAACCCGAAAAAGGCAAAGACATTCTCATTCCATATATAGGAGATGTCGTTAAAGATGTGGATGTTGCAAACAAACGGATAGAGATTGAATTGATGGAAGGATTGCTTGATTAATGCATATTGATATATTGACACTATTTCCGGACATGTTTACTGGGGTCATGAATCAATCGATTTTAAAAAAAGCTCAAGATAAAGACAAGTTATCGTATAATCTAGTTAATTTTCGTGATTATACAACGAACAAGCACCACAAGGTCGATGACTATCCATATGGTGGCGGAGCGGGAATGGTATTGACCCCGCAGCCGGTGTTTGATGCTGTGGAGGCAATTACCAAAAACAGATCTCAAAGTCCTCGAATCATACTTATGTGCCCACAAGGTGAGACATTGACTCAACAAAAGTCTGAAGAACTTGCTGAAGAAGAGCATCTTATATTAATTTGTGGCCATTATGAAGGTTACGATGAGCGGATTAGAACCCATCTCGCGACAGACGAGATCTCTATAGGAGATTATATTCTTACTGGTGGTGAACTTGGCGCCATGGTTGTAATCGATAGTGTCGCTAGACTTCTGCCTGGCGTATTGGGCAACACCCAATCAGCCCCAGAAGATTCGTTTTCAACAGGGCTTCTGGAACATCCGCATTACACACGGCCAGCTGAATTTAGAGGTGCGAAAGTTCCTGATGTTCTCTTATCAGGTCATCATGAAAATATTGCGGCTTGGCGACGAGAACAATCTTTGATTAGAACGCTGAACCGACGTCCTGACCTGTTGGATCGTATTGACCTGAGCCAAAAAGATATTAAAACCCTGCAAAAGGCCAAAAAAGAAATAGAGAATCCAAAATAATAGTTGAACCCACTAATTCTTTATGATATATTAATTGATGTGCTTGAATTGCATAATTCAAGCCAGATAAACGATGTTCCGCTGTTTCATGCAAATATGAGCATTGGTTTGGAAGGAGTGAAACAGGATGCAAAAATTGATTGAAGAAGTTACACAGGACCAACTGCGTACAGATCATCCTGAGTTTCGTGCAGGTGACACGGTAAAAGTACACGTAAAAGTTGTTGAAGGTACACGTGAACGTATTCAGGTATTCGAAGGTGTTGTGATTAAACGTCAACATGGTGGAATCAGTGAAACATTTACTGTAAGAAAGTTATCTTACGGTGTAGGTGTTGAGCGTACATTCCCACTACATTCACCAAGAATAGCAAAAATAGAAGTCTCACGCCGCGGTATTGTTCGCCGTGCGAAGTTGTACTATCTACGCAACCTGCGTGGTAAAGCAGCACGCATCAAAGAACGCCGTTAATAACCGCTTTTTATACACAACCGTGATAAAAGCAACCAACAAAAGGAGCCTAGCTTTAAACAGCAGCTCCTTTTTTATTTACATAACCATTCTCACAACCTTAAATTCAGACGTAATTAAAGTAAACTGCGAAGTAATTAGATCCGCTATCATTTTATAAGAGGATCGTGATTTACGCTACGGGAAGTCGCTTTCCGCGGGCACGGCCTCAGCCTCCTCGCGGAAAGACCACCGCTGTGGGGTCTTCGCGCTCGTGCTGTTCCCGCAGGAGTCGACTTCCCTCCGCTCCAATCACTTCATGTTTATTCATTGCTTGGGTTGTTCTAATCACAAAAGGAATAGGCAAGTAACTCCTCATCTAGCTCGGGGAAAACACGGAGACTCCTGTGGGAGCAAAAGCCTCGATGAGACCCCGGAGCGCGCATTTGGGGAAGGAAGGCTAAGAGCGCGACATCCTGTCGCAACGCCTTCATGACCCACGTCCTGTGGGCCCGAGGCTCATCAGCGCCCACTGGACGCGGAGTGTTTTCCCCGAGCGGTTGCCAGAAGCAGTCATAAAGTTTTCTCTAGTTCGCAGTTTGTGTCTACTGCGAAAAGCAAGGGGTTTTGGTGTGGTTTGGTCGTTATAGTGGGTTTTTTGTGCGGGAAGATTTATAATATGGATACATATGCTGATTGACTCGGAGGAACGTGTATGATTGAATCGAAAAATGATTGGCTGGAATGGGTTAAGGCGTTGTTAATTGCTGTTTTGCTCGCTGTTGTGATTAAAACATATTTTTTCACACCTATTATTGTTGATGGGCCTTCGATGAAACCGACTTTAAGCGATCGGGATCAAATGATTGTTAATAAGTTCGCTTACCGTGTGGGTGAACCAAAACGATTTGACATTGTCGTTTTTCATGCTTCCGAGCAAAAGGACTTTATCAAAAGAATTATTGGCTTGCCCGGGGAACATGTTGCCGTTAAGGATAACGTTTTGTATATTAACGGAGAAGCGATAGAAGAGTCTTTTTTAAATCAAAATGATTATTTGTATACATGGGAAAGTGATTTTGTGCTTGAAGATCTACCAGGGGGATATGAACAAATCCCTGAAGGACACTATCTGGTATTAGGAGACAATCGCAACAATTCAACTGACAGCCGTGTATTTGGTGTAATCGACGGGGATGAAATCGTCGGTAAAACGAATTTAATTTATTGGCCACTGAAGCGAATTCAAATAGTAGGAGAGTAAAATGTTATGTCAATACAATGGTATCCCGGCCATATGGCAAAGGCCAAAAGAGAAGTGCAAGAGAAGATTAAGCTCGTAGATTTCGTTATTGAGCTTGTAGATGCACGTGCACCCGAATCTTCACAAAATCCAATGTTGCAACAGGTGTTGCAGCAAAAACCCAAACTGATCATTCTCATGAAAAAAGATTTGGCTGATGAAAATAAAACCGAGCACTGGATGCATTACTTTCATAATCAAGGCCACAAAGCAGCAGCGGTGGATGTTAATCGTAAACAAGACATCAATCATGTCATTCAGCAGGCGAGAGAAATCAGTCAGGCGACAGTCGATAAAATGGTCCGCAAAGGCATCAAACCAAGGGCAATGCGTGCCATGATTGTTGGCATCCCCAATGTTGGAAAATCTACATTGATCAATCGGCTAGCCAACAAGAAAATTGCTAAAACGGGGGATAAACCAGGCATCACACAAAAGCAGGCATGGATCAAAGTCAAGAATGAATTCGATCTGCTCGATACACCTGGCATCCTTTGGCCTAAATTTGAAGACGAAATTGTTGGTTACCGACTGGCCGCGATTGGCACTATCAAAGATCAATTGTTATCTTTACAGGATATTGCCGCATTTGCGCTCCAATATATTCAGGTTCATTATAAAGGCGTTTTAAAAACGCGTTACGGCACCGACGCGTCAACAGACGATATGGTTGAATTGTTTAATGATATTGGGCGTCAAAGAGGTGCGTTGCAAAGCGGAGGTTCTATCGATTTTGATAAAGTTGCCGATATCGTACTTGGGGATTTGCGTTCAGGACGCCTTGGACGTATTACACTTGAATCACCAGCAGAGTAAAGCGCATCCCGCATGGATGTGCTTTTTCATTTCAATTAAAAGATTTATAACCGATAATAAAGGGGAAAGAAGGGTGTTGGTTTCATGAAAGATAAAACCATTGCAGAAATTAAACATATGCTTACTCAGCTGGAAATGGTATCTCAGGAGGATATCCAACTGTTGAAAAGTGATCAACGCAAAGGGGTACAGAAATTACTTAGCGCTTATGAGAAACGCCGCATGACCCGAGAACGGCTAAATGCGCGTTATGATGAAATGTGCCAAATAGAAAAGACTTGGTTCGCTAAAGGGTGTGAGTACATTGCAGGTGTTGATGAAGCGGGGAGAGGCCCCTAGCTGGACCAGTGGTTGCGGCTGCTGTTATATTGCCAAAAGATTTTAGGTTAATCGGTTTAAACGACTCTAAACAACTCAGTGCCAGCAAAAGAGAGGCATTTTACCAATCGATTATTCAGAATGCTACAAGTTATGGGATCAGTGCTGTAAGTAATGAGAAGATTGATCAAATCAATATTTATGAAGCGACAAAATTGGCAATGACTCAAGCTATTGCTAAACTCGATCCCCAACCTGATTGCGTTTTGCTTGATGCAGTAGCCTTGGATAACCTCCCATGCCCATCAGAAGCACTGGTCAAAGGAGATTGTAAAAGTGTCAGCATAGCTGCAGCAAGTATTTTAGCAAAAGTGACACGAGACCGCATCATGCAGCAATTACATACTGAATACCCGGACTATCAATTTGAACAAAACATGGGTTATGGCACTAAACATCATCTTGATGCGCTTAGAGAAAAGGGTTCCTCCCCATATCATCGAAAAACATTCAGTCCGGTAAATCATATATCTGTATAAGTTTAATGAAAGGATGACTGCAATGCTTGTAAATCGATTTTCAAATCAAGCTATGCATAACACCGGTCTTGACAGGGTGCAATTGCGGGCAGGACAAATCATTCAAGGTAAAGTTCTTAATTTATACCCCGGTCAACATGCAACTATTCAAGTTGGCTCCCAAAAGTGGCAAGCGCAGTTGAAAGCCCCCCTTGCCAAAGGAGGTCATTATCATTTTAAAGTTGAGCAAGCAGGCAGTCCTTTCATTTTAAAAGTTGTTGGTCAGGCTCTGGGAAAGCAACCGATTCAAAACATTCATGCACTCCTTGACCAACTTGGGTTTGCGTCGTCAAAACAACGCACAGATTTTCTAGCAGACGTGATTAAATCTCAAATTCCATTTGGAAAGGAGCAACTTGCTCAGGCTTTTGGATTATTGGAAGCTGCCGGTTATCGAAAAGAAGCACAAGTGGCTGTTAAAACGATGATGGCTGACCGTCTGCCATTTATCGATAACATTCTAGCAGCTGTTCAAACAAAAAATACATCAACCTTATCACAAGAATTCCAGACGCTTACACAACATCTTCGGCAACAAAGGACTCAAGGGACTATGGGTATGCTGCTCAATCGGATGCAATGGCTTATGGATGCGCGCAATCCTTCTCCGAGCGAAGTCATCAGGCAAATTATAGATGGAGTCTCTCAAAACAATCCTGATTTCTTCCAATTACTTAAAACCTCGGGAACGATTGATCCGACTCTCGACTTTGACACATGGAAAAACGAGTGGTCCCAGTTTATGAAAGTTCATAACTGGAATCAATCGACTGTAAACTTACTCTTGAATCGGACAAGACTACCCTTTGCAATCAATCCAGAGGAGATGGCTGCCTCAATCAAACAACTCAGAGAAAATACCATTCCACAGTCTGTCCAAGATGTAATTAGAAGTTGGGAAGGTGTCGTTAAAAATGTGATATCACAAAACACGCGTTTGCCGAATGAAACATTTGAGGAATTGCAGCAAAACCTGCAACAAGCGTCTACGCAATTGTCATTGCCCCAACAGAATCGGCTTAATTCTCTTCTTAGCAATCAACCTGAAGGGCTCCAGGCATTGCAAGCTTATTTAGAAGCTCTTGTACATCAGCAAAAAATGATATCAAGTCCAAATCTGACCATACAAGAGCGTTTTCTTGCCCACATTGATACAACGCTCAGTCATATTGGGTTGGCTCATGAGTCTTTGCTTGCACGGGATACACAAGAAATAGAAGCAAGCATTAAATCATTACTGATTCAGCTGGTACAACAGCAGGACCAAACAATGAGTGAACGGGCCCAGCCATTATTGAATCTCATAAACGGGCTGCAAATTGATTCCGTACGTGAAACATCATTTCTTGTTCAAGCAGCCTTGCAGCTTCCTGGAGAAAAGATCGGTTTACATGAAGATATCTTACTTGAATTTAATGGGCGTAAAAGAAAAAATGGAACAATCGATCCAAGTGACTGTTCAATTCTATTTCATTTAAATCTTGCACATCTTAATGAAACGGTCATTGATATGCATATTCAAAAACGTACTGTTGCACTGACAATATGGAATGAGCAATCTGTCCATCCTGATCTGGCAGAATCCTTTAAACCAGCTTTAAAAGCAGGGCTTGAATCTTTGGATTATCATTTAACGCACATAAACTTTAAGCAGATTACAGACAGGTCTGACCGGCGTCCGGAAACAGGGTCGTCAGCTCAAACTTTTCCTGAAACAACCTATGAAGGGGTGGATTTAAGAATATGAAGCCCAGACGAAAAGCTATAGCGCTCAAGTATGACGATGCACAAGACTATGCGCCTAAAGTAACAGCAAAAGGTACAGGTCTTACGGCAGATAACATTATGAAAAAAGCCATTGAAAACAAAGTTCCCATTCAAGAGGACCCTTCTCTTACTGAATTACTGGCAGAACTGAATATTAATGAAAAGATACCTGAAGAATTGTATTTGGCAGTAGCTGAGGTATTCGCGTTTGTGTACAGAATGGATGAAGCGCAGAAAGATCATAAAGGTAAATAATAGATTCTGATCAAGAGCTTATTCTCTTATTCTTGTGAAACAAACGCTTTTTATATACAATAGACATGCAGTAATTTTTGTTAGGAGGATCAGTATGAACATTCATGAATATCAAGGCAAAGAAATCTTGCGCAGCTACGGCGTCAATGTGCCTAATGGCCATGTTGCATTTACAGTTGATCAAGCTGTCGAAGCTGCCAAAAAACTGGGCACTGATGTCACAGTGGTAAAAGCTCAAATTCACGCTGGCGGCCGCGGTAAAGCCGGCGGTGTAAAAGTCGCGAAAAATCTGGATGAAGTGCGTACATATGCTGAGGAAATTTTGGGCAAAACGCTTGTAACGCACCAAACAGGTCCAGAAGGCAAAGAGGTTAAACGCCTCTTAATAGAGGAAGGCTGCGATATTAAGAAAGAATATTACGTTGGTCTTGTATTAGACCGTGCCACTGGACGCATTGTTATGATGGCCTCTGAAGAAGGCGGTACTGAAATTGAAGAAGTGGCAGCGGAAACACCGGAGAAAATCTTCCAAGAAGAAATTGACCCAGTTGTAGGACTAATGCCTTACCAGGCACGTCGTCTGGCTTTTAACATTAATATTCCAGATGACCTTTTGTCTAAAGCAGTTAAATTTATGATGGGTCTGTACCAAGCCTATGCTGATAAAGATTGTTCAATAGCTGAGATTAATCCGCTTGTTACAACCGGGGATGGCCAAGTCATGGCTCTGGATGCAAAATTGAACTTTGATGACAATGCTCTGTATCGTCAAAAAGACGTTATGGATCTAAGAGATCTTGATGAAGAAGATGAAAAAGAAATTGAAGCCTCAAAACATGATCTGAGCTACATCTCTCTTGACGGCAATATTGGCTGTATGGTTAATGGTGCTGGCCTTGCAATGTCGACAATGGATATTATTAAACATTACGGCGGAGATCCCGCAAACTTCCTTGACGTTGGGGGCGGTGCAACCGCGGAGAAAGTAACCGAGGCGTTCAAAATTATTCTGTCTGATAAAAATGTAAAAGGGATATTTGTCAATATCTTCGGCGGTATCATGAAATGTGATGTCATTGCTGAAGGCGTCGTTGAAGCAACGAAACAAGTTGGTCTTGAAATCCCGCTTGTTGTCAGACTGGAAGGTACCAATGTGGATCTCGGCAAACAAATTCTTAAAGATTCCGGTTTGAATATCACCTCTGCTGATTCTATGGCAGATGGCGCTGAAAAGATCGTTTCCTTGGTAAAATAAGTTAGCTTAAAAAAGACGTTTATAGCTCTTGAATGATCGAAATTGTTATGTAGAAAGGACGGACGAACATGAGTATTTATGTCAATAAAGATACAAAAGTAATGGTCCAGGGAATTACCGGTGGAACCGCTAGATTCCATACCAAGCAAATGCTTGAATATGGGACAAAAATTGTAGCAGGCGTTACGCCCAAAAAAGGTGGCACTGATGTTGAAGGGGTACCTGTTTTTAACACGGTCCAAGATGCCGTAAATGAAACTGGTGCAACTGTATCAGTTGTTTATGTTCCTGCTCCTTTTGCTGCGGATGCCATTATTGAAGCGGTGGATGCTGAATTGGACATGGTGATCTGTATTACAGAACATATCCCGGTTATGGACATGGTTAAAGTAAAACGGTATATGGAAGGCAAACACACACGTCTTGTTGGACCGAACTGTCCTGGTGTGATCACGGCTGACGAAACTAAGATTGGTATAATGCCGGGTTATATTCATAAAAAGGGACATATCGGTGTCGTCTCACGTTCCGGAACTCTTACTTATGAAGCTGTCCATCAATTGTCAGAAGCTGGATACGGTCAAACCACTGCCGTTGGAATTGGCGGAGACCCTGTCAACGGAACGAATTTCATTGATGTGCTGAAGGCATTCAATGAAGATCCGGAAACAGAAGCCGTCATCATGATTGGTGAAATTGGCGGTACTGCTGAGGAAGAAGCAGCTGAATGGGTAAAAGCCAACATGAATAAACCAGTAGCCGGCTTTATCAGTGGTGCAACAGCACCTCCTGGGAAACGAATGGGACATGCTGGTGCGATTATATCAGGCGGTAAAGGTACTGCTGAAGAAAAAATCCGCATTATGACTGAGTGTGGCATTAAAGTTGCTGATACACCAGCTGTTATGGGGGAAACCATGATTGACATGTTAAAAGAAAAGAATCTGGATCAAAAGTGTAAAACCCATTAATGGGAATCATAGGGCCGAGAATGATCGGCCCTATGATAAAATATTGTAAAAAAAGGAAGTGACTTTGTGAAATATGTTCGACGACGATTGCTTCATATCACAAGATGCCGAGGTGCCAATAGACGTGTCATCCGCGCTTTTCTCCAATACGATCCTTCGTTAAAAACCATCTACAATTTATCTGCGAACGCGTTATCCATAACTTTTCCCATCTCGTATCAAAACGCTTTACAACTGAAGCAAGACCTAGGTTCAAAAGCCTTATTCGATGAAATTAAAAACGACCTCACTCAATTCCGAGCCATTACCATTTTGGACAAAGACTATCCTACTATATTAAAAACCATTCAAGATGCGCCTTTAATTTTGTATGCCCTGGGCAATGTGTCACTGCTGAAACACATACCTGCATTAAGTGTGATCGGAACTAGAACCCCATCAAAAGAAGCTCATGCCAAAGTTTCCTATATTGTAAAGCCGCTTATTGAAGGTGGCTGGATGACTGTAAGCGGTATGGCAAAAGGCATTGATGGTTTTGTTCATCAACTGACACTTGAACAAAAAGGGTTTACCATAGCTGTTTTAGGGAGTGGTTTTAATCATATTTATCCCCGAAATCACATCGATTTATTTTATCAGATTGCCACGAAAGGTCTTCTGTTAAGCGAATATCCGCCTGATACACCTCCAAGAAAACACCACTTCCCGGAAAGAAATCGCATCATTAGTGGCCTGAGTTTTGGCACCCTTGTCATCGAAGCTACGGAAAGAAGCGGAACGCTTATTACGGTGGATCAAGCTCTTGATCAAGGCAGAGAAGTTTACGCTGTTCCTGGATCTATTTTTCATAAACAGACAACAGGCTGTCATAAGATGATTCAAGACGGTGCCAAGCTCGTGCGAACTTCAGAAGACATATCTCAAGACTGGCACAATACGAGTATTGGCTTGTTTTATCAAACCCAAGTGAATGATTGATTATTTGACAAATGCAAACGATGTATTTAGTATTAGTAGCGATTTGTCATCTGTAAAAACTGGAACCGCATCATGATGCTTCAAATATAATAAAAGCATGTATGTAACCATTAACAATAAAAATTTTCAGTAACTGAATGGTTGAAAGAACCTCAGTACAGGAGGAAGAAATATGTCTGATTACCTTGTCATAGTTGAATCTCCGGCCAAAGCGAAAACAATAGAACGTTACCTCGGTAAAAAATATACTGTAAAGGCTTCAATGGGCCATGTCCGTGACTTGCCCAAAAGTCAAATGGGTGTAGACGTTGACAATGAATATCAGCCAAAGTATATTACCATTCGCGGCAAAGGGGACATTCTCAAAGATCTTAAAAAAGCAGCTAAAAAGGCCAAACGCATCTACCTTGCAGCTGACCCGGATCGTGAAGGTGAAGCAATAGCATGGCATCTTGCCCATGCATTAAACGTAGATGATCAAACAGACTGCCGTGTGGTCTTCAATGAAATCACAAAAGAGTCTGTCAAGGCTTCGTTTAAACATCCTAGAAAGATTAACGAAAACCTCGTTGACGCTCAACAGGCGAGACGAATACTTGACCGCCTGGTCGGCTATAACATCAGTCCTCTGTTATGGAAGAAAGTTAAGAAAGGCTTAAGCGCCGGCCGTGTGCAATCAGTAGCAGTCAAAATGATCATTGACAGAGAAAATGAAATTAAGAATTTCAAGCCCGAAGAATATTGGTCTATTACGGCTGATTTCCTGAAGGATCAAGAAACGTTCGAAGGCTCGTTTTACGGAATCGATGGAAAAAAACAAGATCTGCCTAACCGAGAAGAAGTGGATGCTATATTGAATAAACTTCAAGGGGATACCTTTTCTGTTGATAAAGTAAATAAAAGAGAACGCAAGAAAAACCCTGCAAAGCCTTTTACGACTTCTTCTCTTCAGCAAGAGGCCGCTCGCAAACTGAATTTCAGAGCTAAAAAGACAATGATGATTGCCCAGCAATTATATGAAGGAATTGATTTAGGCAAGAAAGCAGGAGGCATTCAAGGTCTTGTTACCTATATGCGTACAGATTCAACCCGTGTTTCCGATACCGCAAAACAAGAAGCCAAAGGTTACATTGAAGAACAGTATGGTAAGAACTACCTGGGTTTCTATAAAGCAGGGAAAAAGCAAGAAGGGGCTCAAGATGCACACGAAGCTATCCGTCCCACTTCTGTTTTGCGTGACCCTAAATCGTTGAAGAGCATTCTGTCAAGAGACCAATACAGGCTTTACAAACTCATATGGGAACGATTTTTAGCAAGCCAGATGGCACCTGCCATTCTTGATACAATGACCGTTCATTTATTAAATAATAACGTTGAATTCCGCGCCACAGGGTCCGTTGTGAAATTTAAAGGGTTTATGAAAATTTACGTAGAAGGAACGGATGATGACAAAAAGACAGAAGACAAACGATTGCCTGAGCTTGTAGAAGGAACGGATGTTAAAGCGTCGAAGATCTCACCAAATCAGCACTTCACACAGCCACCGCCAAGATATACGGAAGCACGCCTGGTGCGTACTATGGAAGAAAAAGGAATCGGGCGACCATCAACGTACGCCCCTACCCTAGATACAATTCAGCGTCGGGGTTATGTCAGTATGGATAATAAACGCTTTGTCCCTACCGAACTTGGAACAATTGTTATTGATATTGTACAAGAGTTTTTCCCGGAAATTATTAACGTTGATTTTACCGCCAAGATGGAAAATGACCTCGATTCCATTGAAGATGGTGATATGAATTGGGTAAAGCTAATCGACCATTTCTACGTCGACTTCAATAAACGTCTGCAAAAAGCAGAACAGGAAATGGAAAAAATTGAAATCAAAGATGAACCAGCCGGGATTGATTGTGAAAAATGCGGTCATGAAATGGTTTATAAAATGGGACGATATGGACAATTTCTTGCGTGCTCTAATTTTCCGGATTGTCGTAACACAAAGCCGATCTTGAAAAAAATAGGCGTCACCTGTCCTAAGTGCAAACAAGGTGATGTTGTAGAAAGAAAGTCTAAAAAACGTAGAATCTTCTACGGGTGTGACAGGTTTCCAGAATGTGATTTCGTCTCCTGGGATAAACCAATATCGCGGCCTTGTCCAAAGTGCAGTGGTCTGCTAGTAGAGAAAAAACGTAAAAAAGAAACACAAGTCCAATGCACCTCTTGCAGTTATAAAGAATCCACTCAAAGCTAAATAAAAACTGCCCTTATAAGGGCGGTTTTTATATTTGACGTTTAAAAATAAGTATTTGGGCAATATTGATACATAGCGAATCAATTTTAGAATAATGCCATTGTTATGTGTTGACTATTGCATTTTTACAGCTTATAATTGCCTATTGGTAAGTGAATTCACTTGACACCATGAAGCTTTTTATTTGTTAGTATAGCAAGTCACATCCGAATTTTGTTACAATTATGTTAAATCCGTTGCTTATAACAACCAAATATGGTATTCTTTTTTATGGTGTTGCAAAATGGAGTGGAACAATGGGAATTTTCTCAAAAGAGTTATCAGCTTTTGTAACATACTTAAAGATTGAAAAAGCCGCATCGCCTTATACAATCGAATTTTATCAAGCTGATCTAGAGTCATTTTTCGTGTTTCTTCATGAAGAACAGATATTTAATTTAGAAGATGTAAATGCACAAATCGTTCGCCTGTATCTTACAAGGTTATATAATCGTCACTTCAGCAGGAACTCTGTTGCGCGCAAAATTTCATCACTTAGAAGTTTTTATAAATTTTTAGAGCGAGATCACAAGGTTCAGGCCAATCCTTTTGGAAATATAGATTTGCCTAAAGGACACCACACAATACCTGGATTTTTATATGATGCAGAACTTGAGAAACTGTTTAGTGTCAGTGATCTTGAAACGCCTCTTGGGCAGCGCAATCAGACTATTTTAGAATTACTCTATGCCACAGGAATGCGAGTCGGTGAGTGTACTGCAGTTCAATTGGAGGACATTGATTTCGCACTCGGATTGCTGCTTGTTAATGGAAAAGGAAGAAAAGAACGTTATGTGCCATTTGGTCGCTTTGCTGCCATTGCCTTAGAAACTTATATTGAAGATGGCCGCAAGCGACTGCTGGATAGATCAGGCGCGGATACTTCGACTCTATTCCTAAATGCAAAGGGAAAACCGTTGACCGCACGAGGTGTGAGGCTTGTTTTATCGAAATTGGTCGAAAAAGCTGCTATGACAATTCATTTGCACCCGCATAAAATGAGACATACGTTCGCAACACATATGTTGAATGAAGGTGCAGACTTGAGAACAGTACAAGAGTTACTGGGACATGAACATCTATCCTCCACACAAATATATACACATGTTACAAAGGACAGACTGCGTCATGTGTATATGTCAAGTCACCCACGTGCAAAAAATGACAATGAGTAGAATGGAGTGATTGATCTGGAACAAAGCATGCATGCGACAACGATTTTTGGAATCATGCATAACGGTCAGTGTGCAATGGCAGGTGACGGGCAGGTCACACTTGGCAACGCTGTCGTAATGAAACACAAAGCCAAGAAAGTCAGACGTCTCTTTAAAGGCAATGTTCTTGCCGGCTTTGCTGGATCGGTAGCTGATGCTTTTACACTGTTTGAGAAATTTGAAGGCAAACTTGAAACGTATGATGGCAATTTAGCACGAGCAGCAGTAGAACTTGCTAAAGAATGGCGAAGTGATAAGGTGCTGCGGAAGTTGGAAGCTATGCTCATTGTCATGGATAAAGAGCAAATGTTTCTGGTTTCCGGTACTGGAGAGGTTATTGAGCCTGATGATGGTATATTAGCCATCGGTTCAGGGGTAACTTTGCTTTAAGCGCAGGGCGTGCACTCCAACGCTATTCCAGTGACATGAGTGCTGAATCAATTGCTAAAGCAGCTCTTGAAATTGCAGGTGAAATTTGTGTCTACACAAATGACCAGATTACACTTGAGGTACTTGATAATTAGGGAGGATTATGTTTATGGGACTGAATCTGACCCCGAGAAAGATTGTTGAACAGCTTGATCGTTATGTGATCGGTCAGGAAAGTGCCAAGAAGTCCGTAGCTGTTGCGCTAAGAAACCGTTATAGACGCATGCAGCTTGAAAGTGCCATTAAAGAAGAAATTGTACCTAAAAATATTTTAATGATCGGACCGACCGGCGTTGGAAAAACTGAAATCGCCAGACGTTTGGCGAAATTAGTAGGAGCCCCCTTCATCAAAGTTGAAGCGACCAAATTTACCGAAGTTGGTTACGTGGGCCGTGATGTTGAGTCCATGGTGCGTGATCTGGTCGAAATGGCTGTACGCATGGTGAAAGAAGAAAAAATGGAACAGGTACATGAACGCGCTGAAAGAGAAGCCAACAAAAAGCTCGTTTCCCTTCTGGCTCCACAGGCTAAAAAACAATCAAACAAAATGCAAAACCCGTTGGAAATGCTTTTTTCCCAGCAGGGTGAAGAAAATGATACTGAAGAAAAGTCAGAAGCGAACGAAGAGATTCGTAATAAACGACAACGCGTGGAACATCAATTGTACATGGGGGAATTGGAAGATCACGTTGTAACAGTTGAAATTGAAGAACAGCCCCCATCAATGTTTGACATGCTCCAAGGTTCGGGTATGGAACAAATGGGTATGAACATGCAAGATGCATTTAGTAAGTTCATGCCAAAAACAAACAAAAAACAGAAGTTACCAGTTTCTGATGCCAGAAAGATATTAACACAGCAAGAAGCGCAAAAACTGGTTGATATGGATGAAGCCGCTAATGAGGCCGTGAAGCGTGCAGAGCAATCTGGTATCATCTTTATCGATGAGATTGATAAAGTTGCCGGCAAACAAGATAATTCCCCTAATGTCTCTAGAGAAGGCGTTCAGCGTGATATATTGCCAATTGTTGAAGGCTCCAGTGTGGTTACGAAATATGGCCCAGTTAATACAAGTCATATGCTGTTTATAGCAGCAGGTGCCTTCCATATGGCGAAACCCGCAGATTTAATACCTGAGCTTCAGGGCAGATTCCCTGTGAGAGTTGAATTAAGCAAGTTATCTGTAGCAGATTTCAAGCGCATATTAAATGAACCTTCTAACGCTTTGTTGAAGCAATATACAGCTTTATTGGAAACAGAAGGTATAAATGTCGTTTTTACAGAGCAAGCTGTAGACAGACTAGCAGAAATTGCCTATCAAGTTAATCAGGAAACAGATAACATTGGGGCCAGACGCTTGCACACCATTTTAGAAAAATTACTTGAAGATTTATCATTTGAAGCTCCGGATATAACAATGGAAAAGATCGAGATCACAGCCGAGTACGTTGACAAAAAGTTGAATGATATTGTAGGAAATAAAGACTTGAGTCAATTTATTCTATAAAATATACCCACTATTGAATGGAGGATCATTATGAAACTATTGGATCGAGCTAGAAAAATCAACGCTATGTTACAGAAAACAGGTGGCAAACCTGTGAACTTTGTAGAGATGAGTGAATCATTACGTGATGTTATTAAAGGAAATGTATTTATCGTAAGCAGACGAGGCAAGCTCTTGGGTTACGCCATCAATCAGGAAATTGAGAATGAGCGCATGAAATCAATGCTTGAGGAAAGACAATTTCCGGAAGAGTATACCCAGCGTTTGTTTAATATTTATGAAACAACTTCAAACTTGGATATCGAAAGCCAGTACACGGCATTTCCTGTCGAAAACAAAGAGCTGTTTAAAGAAGGTTTAACAACGATTGTACCAATCATGGGCGGAGGCGAACGTCTCGGAACATTGATACTAAGCCGTTTGAAAGACGAGTTCAGTGACGATGATTTGCTTCTCGGCGAATATGGGGCAACAGTTGTTGGAATGGAAATTCTTCATGAAAAAACAGAAGAGATTGAAACAGAAGCCCGTTCTAAAGCCGTTGTGCAAATGGCCATCAGTTCATTGTCATATAGTGAACTCGAAGCCATTGACCATATCTTTGAAGAACTGGATGGCAAAGAAGGCCTCCTTGTTGCAAGTAAAATTGCCGATCGCGTAGGTATAACACGTTCTGTTATTGTTAATGCTCTGCGTAAACTCGAAAGTGCCGGTGTAATTGAATCTAGATCCTTGGGGATGAAAGGAACGTATATTAAAGTTCTTAACGACAAATTTCTTGTTGAACTTGAAAAACTCCGTTCAAGATAAATAGTAAATTTTTATAAAAAGCAGCTCTCCTTTGTAGGAGAGCTGCTTTTTATATATTTAGCGAATTATGTAGATAAATGATGATAACTCATACAAATTTCATAGGCTTTAAGTCCTATTTCACAAATCCTACAAGAAAAATGTCGAAACACGATAGACATTACCAGTTTTATCTTTTACAATGTGGTTATGTATAATAAAGGAAAAAAGAGATAAACCCAGATTTTAGCCAAGGAGGAAAAAAGATGAGTCTGTTTGGCGGAACTATAAAAACACTTGAACATGGACTTGATTTTGCATCTGCAAAAAACAAAGCCATCTCGAACAACATAGCCAATGTTGACACACCACACTATAAAGCGAAAAATGTACAATTTAAAGATGAACTTCATAAATTTATGGATGAGCCTCTTGCAGCAAAACGCACACATCCCAAGCACCTCACTTTTTCAGCGGGCAATCCCCAACAGCCCTACCGAACATCCAATAATTCCCAAACTGTTTATAATCATAATGGCAATAATGTCGATATAGATAAAGAAATGGCTGAACTGGCTAAGAATCAAATTTATTATCAGGCTTTAATTGACCGGTTAAACGGAAAGTTCGGGAGCTTGCAGACAGTGATTAGGGGAGGTAGGTAAGGATGTCCATGTTTAACGCTCTAAATTCGAGTGCTAGCGCCCTGACGGCACAGCGTCTCAGAATGGATGTTGTATCTTCAAACATAGCAAACTCAGATACAACCAGGGCAACTGTGAATGAAAACGGGGAAGTTGTCCCATACCGTCGTAAAATGGTAACCGTCGCACCAAAAGGTGGGGGCTTCCAATCCTTTTTAAACCAAGCACAAAACAACACTGCCTCTTCTGGCGGCGTAAAGGTCACAGGCATTGTGGAAGATGAAAGCCCCTTTAAAATGGTATACAACCCCCAGCATCCTGATGCTGATGACAACGGGTATGTACAAATGCCCAATGTTGATCCCCTGAAAGAAATGGTCGACATGATGAGTGCTACTAGGAGCTATGAGGCCAATATAACATCGCTTAACGCCAGCAAGAATATGCTTATGAAAGCACTTGAAATTGGTAAATAACGAGGTGACAAATAATGAAAGGCGTATCCGAACTCAATAATCTCGCATTACATAACAACTCACTGCAACCAACATCACCGGTTAAACCAGAGGAGAAATCGCATCATTTCAGTGAGCTGTTAAAAGGTGCGATTGAAACTGTTAATCAAGCGCAAAATCATTCAGATCAAAAGACCCAGGCGCTTGCTGCTGGAAAAACAGATGACCTGCATGACGTCATGATTACTGCTCAAAAAGCGGGTATCATGTTGGAAACCTCTGTGCAAATCCAGCAAAAAGCAATTGATGCATACAACGAAATTATGCGTATGCAGATTTAAGAATGACGGCTCAAAAAACGTTTTGACAAAAAGAAGTAAACATTTGGCGGGGGAAATATGAACAATAGATTAAAAAATTATATCAAAAGAACCCAGTCCTATTGGACAGAACGCTCTAAAACACAAAAAGTGGTTTTTGGCGGGTCAATGGGATTAATTATTATTCTGCTCGCAGCTGTTGTTATATTATCAACCAATACCAGCTACGTTCCCCTGTACAAAGATTTGTCGCTTCAGGAAGTTGGACAAATAAAGGAGGAACTGGATTCAAGGGGCGTTTCTTATGAATTGACTTCCGGTGGATCGACCATTGAGGTACCTCGGGAACAAGCGGATGCTTTATTGGTTGATTTAGCGGCGTTGGGTATACCAAAGAGCGGCAATATTGATTACTCATTTTTTAGTGAAAACAAATCATGGGGGACGACAGACAACGAATTCAACATCATGAAGCTTGACGCAATGCAAACTGAATTATCGACTCTTATCAGCAGAATAGAAGGCATAAATGATGCTGACGTTATGATTAACATGCCGAAAGAACCGGTATTTATCAGTGATGCGAAAGAAGAAGCAACAGCCTCAATTGTCATTAATACAAAACCAGGCTATAAGTTCCAGGGCGGCCAAGTGAACTCACTATATCATTTGGTATCTAAAGCTGTACCGAATCTGCCGACAGAAAATATTGTAATTATGAATCAGTATTCCGAGTATTATGATCAAACGGATAATAGCAATTATCAGCAGCAAACGACCTATACATATCAACAAACTGTTAAGCAAGACATTGAACGTGACGTGCAGCGCAGAGTACAACAAATGCTTGGCGCAATGGTCGGGAGCGACAATGTAATCGTCTCTGTTACAGCTGATATAGATTTCACCCAAGAAAACCGCACAGAAGAACTTATTCAGCCGGTTGATGTTGAGAATATGGAAGGACTTCCAGTTAGCATAGAGCGGATCCAGGAATCATACTCCGGCAATCCTCCTGCGGGTGGCGTCGCCGGTTCCGGAAATGAAGACATTGATAACTATCCTGGTGCTGATGATGATTCAGAAGGCGATTATGAATTGTCCAAAGAAACCATTAACAATGAATACAATAGGATAAGGAAAAACATTGTCGAAAGTCCATATAAGATTAGGGACCTTGGCGTTCAGGTAGCTGTTGATAATGTTAAATCCCGTTCGGATAATGATGTTCAGTATTTAACAGCTCAAGATGAAGAAGCAGTTAGAGCAGGAATATCCTCCATACTGGATTCAATGATCAACACCTCGATTGATAAGGATTACGGTGAGATTAATCCAGATGAAAAAACGTCAATTGTATTCCAGGAGTTCAGTGATGACCTTAAAATGCCCGAGACGCCTGCTCCAGTTATACCGTTATGGCTATACATTACTGCAGGTGCACTCTTACTGGTTATTATTTTACTTTTAATCCTGCTTGTAAGGACAAAACGCAAAGGTAAAGTAGAAGAGGTAACTGAAACAACAATGCCTGCACCAGAGCAGCCTGAAATTCCTGACCTTGAGACTCAAGAAGAATCAGAAGAAACGATCAGAAGAAAACAACTTGAAAAAATGGCCAAAGATAGACCGGAAGAATTCGCCAAACTTCTTCGCAGTTGGATATCTGAAGAGTAGGGGTGTGATCGTGGCGAGACAAAAAACTTTATCTGGTAAACAGAAAGCTGCTGTATTATTAATTTCCATGGGACCTGATGTTTCAGCTCAAGTGTACAAACATTTAACTGAAGAAGAAATTGAAAAATTGAGTCTGGAGATCTCTTCAGTTAAAAAGGTGGATAAAACGATTAAAGAGGACGTACTGGATCAGTTTCATCAAATTGCGCTTGCGCAGGATTACATTTCCCAAGGAGGGATTGGCTATGCCAAAACCGTTTTGGAAAAAGCATTTGGGGAAGATGAGGCAACAAATATTATTAACCGGTTAACATCTTCATTGCAGGTAAGACCTTTTGATTTTGCCCGCAAAGCTGACCCCATGCAGCTATTAAACTTTATACAAAATGAACACCCTCAAACAATAGCACTCGTACTATCTTACTTAGATGCAGAACAAGCTGGTCAAATCTTATCAGGTTTACCTGAGGAGCTTCAAGCTGACATTGCAAGACGGATCGCTTTGATGGACTCAACCTCCCCGGATATTATCAGTCAGGTTGAACAAATTCTTGAGCGGAAAATCTCCTCCTCATTAACAGAAGATTATGCTCAGACTGGCGGCATACCTGCTGTAGTCGAAGTATTGAATGGTGTTGACCGCAGTACAGAACGGACGATACTTGATGCTCTTGAAGTTCAGGACCCGGATCTCGCAGAAGAAATTAAGAAGCGGATGTTTGTATTTGAAGATATTGTTATTCTTGATAACCGAGCAATCCAGCGAGTAGTGCGGGAAGTGGATAATGAAGATCTGAGACTTTCTCTTAAAGTCGCCAGTGATGAGGTAAAAGATATTGTATTTAAAAACATGTCACAAAGAATGGCAGAAACGTTTAAAGAAGAGATGGAATTCATGGGACCTGTCAGACTGCGGGACGTAGAAGAGGCTCAAACACGGATCGTTGGTACGATTCGCAGGCTGGAAGAAATCGGCGAAATCGTCATAGCACGCGGCGGCGGAGATGATATTATTGTCTAATTTATCACATCATATTAAACAAATAAGGATTAAGCCCATTCATATTTCAAAACGCCCCAATCATGAAACACCCGATGAAGAAATCTCCGTCCAGCAAGCCGAAGAACAAGTTGAACTGTTGAAAAATGATATCACTCGACTAAAAGAAGAACAAAGTGCGCTTATAGAAGAAACAAATACAAGTATTCACGAGGAAAAAAGAAAATGGGCAGAAGAAAAACAAGGGTGGATAGAAGAAGCACAGAGGGAAGGTTATGAACAAGGGTTTTCAAGTGGCAAAGAAGAAGCGTTGAAGTCATACAGTGAATTGCTTCAACAAGCAAATAGTATCGTAGACCTCGGTAAGAGTGATTACTATGAAACTGTTCAAAAAAGTACTGACGCTATTTTAGATCTGGGAATCAGAACTGCTGAAAAGATCTTGCACAGTCACTTAGAGAAAAACCCCGAGTCTTTCTTAACCATCGTTCATCACGCAATCAATGAGTTAAAGAATCAGTCTGATGTATCTATTTATCTATCACCAGAAAACTATGAACAAGTACTCAAGCAAAAAGACGAGTTGGTCCAACTAATAGGAGAGAACTCAACTTTGAATCTGTATATTAAGGAAGACATGGTCAGAAACCAATGTTTGATTGAACACCCTTACGGGCAAATTGACGCAGGAATCGACACACAGTTGACCCAAATAAGGAAAAGTTTGCTGGATTATACAAGGGAGCAAAACCAATGAATGTGATGTCCTACATAAATCGAATTGATCAAACCGATCCTTATAAACGGTACGGAAAAGTACTCCGGGCAGTTGGCCTGATGATTGAATCACTTGGCCCGGATGTGAGACTCGGAGAAGTGTGTTATATACATCCTGTTAAGCAAGATAAAAAACCGGTTCTGTCCGAAGTGGTCGGGTTTGACGAAGAAAAAATTATTTTGATGCCTTATGCAGAGGTAAGTGATATCGGTCCAGGGTGTATTGTAGAGGCCAGCGGTGATCCGTTAACAATTAAAATCGGCCGCGGTTTGATCGGTAAGGTGTTGAATTCTTTGGGCACGCCACTAGACGGCACACCACTTGCGAAAGGACTTGCAAGCTTCCAGACTGAACGAACACCTCCCAATCCGTTATCAAGAGCGCCAATCAAGGAGCCCGTTCAAGTGGGGGTTAAAGCAATTGATAGTCTGCTTACAGTCGGGAAAGGTCAAAGAATAGGTATTTTTGCAGGCAGTGGGGTCGGTAAGAGCACATTGCTGGGCATGATAGCCAGAAACAGCAGTGCAGATATTAACGTGATCGCTTTAATCGGAGAACGCGGCAGAGAGGTAAGAGAATTTCTGGAGAACGATCTTGGAGAAGAGGGTCTTGCTAAATCTGTTGTCGTGGCTGCAACATCTGACCAGCCTGCATTAATGCGGATTAAAGGCGCGTACACAGCAACAGCTATCAGTGAATATTTTCGTGATCAAGGTTTCCATGTGAATCTCCTAATGGATTCCGTAACCAGATTTGCCATGGCACAACGTGAAGTCGGGTTGGCAACAGGAGAACCCCGACGACGAAGGGATACACCCCAAGCGTGTTTGCCAATTTGCCGAAACTCTTGGAACGAACGGGAACAAGTGACAGTGGTGCAATCACAGCTTTTTATACGGTGCTTGTTGATGGCGATGATTTAAATGAACCGATTTCAGATACTGTTCGAGGAATTCTCGATGGCCATTTTGTTCTGGACAGGAAGCTAGCTGAACAGGGGCAATTTCCAGCCATCAATATTTTGAAATCCGTCAGCAGGACCATGAACCGTATCGTATCATCTGAACATCAGGAAACAAGTCAGCAAATGCGGTCGCTGTTGGCCACCTATGAAAACAATGCTGAACTCATTCAAATTGGTGCTTACAAGAGAGGATCAGATCGTTCAATTGATCAGGCTATCCAATTTCACCCTAAAATACAAGCATTTTTAAAACAAGGCGTTTATGAGTATCATACACTCCAGGAATCGATTGAAAAGATGCACTTGCTGCTTCAAGGAGGACATAATTAATGGCTGATACACTTGCCTTAACCAAAATTCTACGGCTTAGAAAAAACGAAAAACAAACAGCTCAAAAAGCATATGATCAATCAACACTCTCATTTGAAGATATAGCAACACAGCTATACCAACTGCTGCGAAAAAAAGAGCAGGCTGAGGATTCATATGAACAGTATTTACATAAACCGGTTCAATTAGAAACCATTAAAGAGCAGCTGGCATACATAGAAAGATTGAGCGAACATATTCACAGTCTGCAGCAGGAAGTTCAACAGGCACGTGAAGATATGGAAGCAAAGCAAGATCAACTGTTAAACGCTCACATTGAGGTAAAAAAATATGAGACCATTATCGATCGGCGACACACTGCCACTCGGCAGCAGTTAGAGAAAAGAGAACATAAAACAATGGATGAGACATCTGTACAACAGTATTTAAAGAACAGGTGATGGTATGGCAAAAAACTTAAACCTAAACGGTAAAGAAAAGCAATCTTCTCCACTTATTTGGATAGTGTTTACGATCATCATTCCTTTTATGGCCGCTTGCGTGTTAGCTGTCATTGTTCTTGGTTACGCAGGTGTTAATGTAACAGGCTGGGCGAAGGAAAAAGCTGAGTATATCCCTGGCATTTCCGCCTTTTTAGCAGCTGAAGAAGAGCAGGCTGAAAAAGAAGCGACGCAAAATGCCGATGAAATCTGGCAGAAAAAGTTGGCTAACAAAAATGAAGATATTAAGGAATTAAACCAAACCATACAACAACTGCAAACTTCCAACAGAGAACTGGAACAGGAAATAGTCAAATTGGAAAGAGCCCAAGAGACCCAGCCCGAGGCTGTACAAACTGGACAAAACAAAGAAGTGTTTGCATCAATTGCTCAATCGTTCAACAAAATGGACGCCGCCCAGGCTGCTTTAATCATTGACCAAATGGACAACACACTCGCAGTTGAACTTCTGGAGCAGGTATCAACAGATGTAAGAGGCCAAATTCTCGAGTCTATGAAACCGGAACAGGCAGCACAACTAACCAAGGCTTTTGTTGAACACAAACCATAACTTTGAAAGGAGGTGAAACAATGAATGCGATGCAAATGTTAAAACAACAAGATGTAATTCATGGTCGATCATCGTTGGGACAATCTTTAAACAATGATAAAGCCGACAGTTCAACTGTAGCAGACGGTTTTCAATTGATGCTGCAACACGTACGTCATAACTCAGATAGTCAGCCAAATGCCTACTCACAGGACATCTCTGATCAGGATTTGGCCCTTAACAACGTTGAAGAACGTTCATTGCTCAGTTTTTTACAACAATTGCAGGCAAATCAAACAATCATTAAAAACGATGAAACCCAAGAAACACCCGATTTAAAGCACGACTTAGTGAGAAGGATTTTTTCAGGTGGAGGTCCGGAACCACTTCAAGGATCTGATATCAGCAAGGACTCAGCTATCCTCCTAAATAAAGAGGCCCTTAAGATTATCGAGAAATTGTTAGGCAGAATTAAGCAGGAAGAAAACCTATTTTCAGCATCTGAGTTCACTCATGACATTAAAGAAGCTGCTGTTCAGCTGCTCGAGATTCTCAAAGCTATTGAACAAACCGGAAGTCGGGCTTCTCAAAGTATGACTGTAAAGGAGAATTTAGTCTCACTACAGAACGAAAGCGGTCATATGAAAGCAGAAACGATTTGGCAAAAACTAATCAATACTTTCAACAAACGGGCAGATTTGGCTGTCAAACAACAATATAACACCGAAGCGAGGATCACAAGTCAGGATGTTGGAAAATGGTTGCGAAACGCCTTAAAGGAAACGAAAACGCCTGTTAATAACGATGCAATAATAACCAAAATGACTTCACAGACGATGCCCATAGCGCGGGTAGAACAATTTGTCATTCATACAGCACCACATCAGCCGGACGCGTTGGAGCCGGATAAACAACTCATGGAGCAGTTTCAAAAGGCCATTCAGTCCAGTCGATTTCTCATGCAGAAAGAAGGCGGCTTGCGTCTCAATTTTGCCTTACGACCAGAAAATCTGGGGGAAATGACGGTTCGACTAGCACAAATTAATGGCCAAATGACCGTGAAAATCCTTGTCAGTACCCACGCAGCTAAAGAAATGATGGAGAAAAACATCCATCAACTAAAGCATATGTTTTCCCCGCATCAGGTTGTTATTGAACGTCAGGAAGTACAGGTGAACCAAAACCAGGGCTTCTATTCCGACCAGAAAGACCAGGGGGAAGAAGATACATCTGGCAGACATCACCCTGATCAATCAGAAGAACACGATCATCATCACGAAGAAGATAGAGATACATTTCAAGACCAACTTAGTGACATATTGGATGAGAAAGCTTAGGTGATTACATTGAACAAAATTGACCCTTCACTTTATTTGCACCAACAATCCAAACCAAGAACGCCTAGTCCTGATCTTGGCAAGGATGAATTTATGAAGATTTTAATGGCTCAGCTGCAGAATCAGGATCCACTTAATCCGATGGAAGATAAGGAATTTATATCCCAAATGGCTTCATTTTCATCTCTTGAACAAATGATGAATATGTCCGCTTCTATAGACAATCTAGTCCAAAATCAATTGGTATCTCCTGTGATTCAATACAGCCATGTGATTGGCAAAGAGGTTACCTACCAGCCTGAAGACGACGAAACAGGACAAAAGCTTGACCCCGTAACGAGTCAAGTCATTGCCGTCAGCCAGAAAGAGGGCTGGGCGATCTTTGAACTTGCAAACGGTGAAAAAGTCTATGCAGATGCAGTGACCAAAATAGAAGAACCTCAAGCAAACACATAAAAGGAGTGATTGTACAAGGTGGTCAATTACATTCATACACATCGAACGCACCAAACAATGCCACTACCGAACACTGGAAAACAAGTTGTGCATAACCCAAAAACGACTCAATTTAAGGATGTTCTATCAGACCAACTTGATTTAAAAATTTCTAAGCATGCTGAAGAACGCATGAAAGAACGCCAGATTAACCTGAGTGACCATGAATGGCAGCTCATGACTGATAAAATGAAAGAAGCGAAACAAAAAGGTGTAACTGATTCACTTGTTTTAACCAAAGATGCCGCTTTAATTGTCAGCAACAAAAATAACACAGTGGTCACGGTAATGAATAAAGAAGAGGCGTCTAGCAAATTAATTACCAATATCAATGGTGCGATCTTATTGAATCATTAAATGGCTGGCCCCGTATGGGAAGCCAAACAGGCTGCTGACCGATTGAAGCAGCTATAAATCTAAAAATTAAAGGGGCGAATACACATGCTCAGATCCATGTATTCAGGAATATCAGGTATGAAAGGTTTTCAAACAAAACTCGACGTGATTGGCAATAACATAGCCAACGTTAACACTGTCGGCTTTAAAAAAGGCCGTGTGACATTTCAGGATTTGCTAAGTCAAACCACTTCAGGTGCTTCAGGTCCTGCTGATGGCGGAACCAGAGGCGGAATTAATCCAAAACAGGTTGGCCTAGGATCCAAGCTTGGTTCTATAGACAATCTGCATACTCAAGGATTTAGTCAGACTACGAATAATCCGCTTGACCTCCAGCTGGAAGGTGACGGTATGTTTGTACTGGATACAGGAAATGGAACGGCCTATACGCGTGCAGGTAACTTTTATCTGGACGAAGGTGGCAAACTTGTTAATGCGGATGGTTTTTATGTGCTTGATGTTAATAATGGTCAGATTACAATTCCCAACGATGCGAAAAGCATCAGTATCGAAAAAGATGGTACAGTAACGATCGTTGATGCCACCAACCAACCCCAGTCTTTGGGTCAGATAGGCCTTGCTATGTTTTCAAATCCATCCGGACTCGAAAAAGCTGGCAGCAACTTGTACTTTAATTCAGAGAATGCTGGTCTGGCAGACGGTCTTATTGCTCCAGAGTCTAACGGAGCTGCCAGTATTGTCAGCGGTGCACTGGAAATGTCGAACGTTGACCTTGCTGAAGAGTTCACAGAAATGATCACTGCGCAACGCGGTTTTCAGGCAAACACAAGAATTATTACAACATCTGATGAAATATTGCAGGAGCTTGTTAATCTAAAACGTTAATAGGGGGATAGGGCATGTGATGAGCGATCTTGTCGCATGCCCGCCAGGTTATGATCGAATTAACTAGGCTGACAGGAGAGACGTTTAAACTGAATGTGCTGATGATCGAACAAATCCAATCTCATCCTGATACTACAATTACACTTGTGAATGGAAAAAAACTTGTTGTTGCGGATACAGAAGATGAAGTATCCGAACGCATTTTGGCGGTTTATCGATCCGCCGGGTTTTCGGCAGTACACATAGAAACAGGTGATAAAGATGAGTAATTTAAAAAAAGCCATGCTTGTATCACTCACTATTATAGTTGTTATGGCTGGAGTAGCCGTTTTTCTGATAATGAACTTAACTGAAGAAAAGCATGCAGATGGAAAACAATCCATAGATGATATGGTTGCCTATTCACACCAGACTCCTGAGATCACAACAGACCTTGATGATGGTTCCTTTGTTAAAATCCAGTTTCAAATTGTGACAGACAGTAAGGACGCCACTAAAGAAGTTGGCAAAAGAGAATTTCAGTTTAAAAACATCCTTATAAAAGAACTAGCAGTTATGAATGAAACTGATTTCAAGGAAGATTTGGCACAACTTGAGGTAGCAGTTAAAGACAAATTGAATGAAAAGATGACTGAAGGCAAAATTACCGAGGTCTATACCATCAGTAAAATATTGCAATAACCCTTCACACGTTCAAACACCCTAAATGGGAGGTGAGGCCCTTTGGTAGAAGATATACTGTCACAAAATGAAATTGACGCATTGCTTTCGGCAATCACATCAGGCGAAATGGATGCAGATGAACTCAAAAAAGAAGATCGAGAACCGAAAGTCCGTCTGTATGATTTCAAACGAGCTCTTCGTTTTTCAAAGGATCAAATTCGCAGCATATCAAGAGTTCACGAAAATTATGCCAGACTTTTGACAACGTTCTTTTCAGGTCATTTGCGTACATATGTGGACATTTCAGTTGCATCAGTAGACCAGATCCCCTATGAAGAATTTATTCGTTCCATTCCGGAAATGACTGTTTTGAATGTATACAGTCTTGCGCCTCTGGAAGGTCGCATCCTTATGGAAATTAACCCCAATATCGCCTTTAGCATGCTAGACAGGATTCTTGGCGGCACGGGTGCCAGCATTAATAAAATAGATAACTTAACCGATCTTGAAACACGATTAATGACTCAGCTTTTTGAAAAAGCAATGTTCAATTTGGAAAATGCCTGGCAAACAATGGTAGATATTGAGCCGGAACTGGAAGAATTTGAAGTGAATCCACAGTTTTTACAACTTGTTTCCCCTAATGAAACAGTCGTAGTGGTTTCACTTAATACAGAAATCGGTGAAACAAGCGGTATGATTAATATTTGCATCCCGCATATTGTATTGGAACCGATTATACCTAAACTATCTGTTCATTATTGGATGCAGGATAATAAGAAAGAGAGAGACCCTGAATCCTATAATAAACTGACAAAAAGCTTACAAAAAGCAGAAATACAGGCTGTGGCAAATCTGGGGGAAACGAATATTACGATTCAGGAATTTCTTAACCTGGGTCTTAATGATGTTATAACTTTGAATCAAGGGATTGATGAACCATTGAAACTGAGTGTAAATGGAAAACCAAAGTTTCTCGTCCAACCGGGACTTTATAAACAAAAGAAATCTGTTCAGGTGCTTGAGGAAATCGAGGAGGTGACTGAAGATGAATGATGGGATGCTTTCACAGGAAGAAATAGATGCCCTATTAAACATAGGGAAAGATGAAGACGATACGACACCTGACGAGCCAGTTGTGAGCGAGTCGCAAGCAGAGCATTATTTAACAAGTATTGAAGAAGACACGCTTGGAGAAATCGGC
Source organism: Lentibacillus sp. JNUCC-1 (assembly GCF_009741735.1). NCBI lineage: Bacteria > Bacillati > Bacillota > Bacilli > Caryophanales > Bacillaceae > Lentibacillus > Lentibacillus sp. JNUCC-1. The sequence continues at coordinate 1,413,796 of NZ_WHOH01000003.1, read as the reverse complement.
AATATATCCTTTGGGAGCTCCGCCACAACACTGTCGACTTTGTTAAACCAAAAAGTTGAAATCACGACTCCGAGCGTCACCACGATCAAACGTGGTGATATCGATGAGGCGTTTAACTTTGACCACGTCACAATTCAGGTGAAATATGTTGAAGGTTTTACCGGCAAAAATGTCTTCGTCATGAAAAAAGATGATGCGGCGGTTATTTCGGATATCATGCTGGGCGGAGACGGCACAGCTCCAGATCACAACCTAAATGACATTCACATGAGTGCAGTACAGGAAGCGATGAACCAGATGATGGGGCAGCCGCAACGAGCATGTCCACTGTATTTGATAAACGGATTGATATTTCTCCACCGACGATACATATGTCAGAACCACCGAATGAAATAGATGTGGAATCACTCCCGGAGGATGATCTGTTTGTTAAAGTATCTTTCCAGTTAAGAGTAGGCAGTTTAATAGATTCGAATATTATGCAGCTTGTTCCGGTTAAGTTTGCGAAAAGCCTGACAGACGTCTTGCTAAACGGCACAGAATCTGAACAAACGGCATTTGAAGAAGCCGCGCCTGCAGTCGAAGTAAGTCACGAAGCAGAGGCAAAGCCTGAATTAAATAGCCAAAACACACAGGCACGACAAGCGGCAGTGAATCATCAGCAAGCCAGTCAGCATATAGGGGAGCCTGTTAATAATTCAAAAGTGGAGCATGCAGCTTTTACGGAATTTGAGCCTGTGTCACTTCCGGAAAATGAACAGCGTAATCTTGATATGCTTCTGGATATACCGCTATCGGTATCAGTTGAGCTGGGCAGAACGAAGCGTTCAATCAAAGATATACTGGACTTTTCAGCGGGTTCGATTATTGAACTGGATAAGCTGGCCGGCGAGCCGGTTGATGTTCTCATTAATCATAAACTGATTGCCCGCGGAGAAGTTGTGGTAATTGACGAAAACTTTGGTGTGCGTATTACAGATATTATCAGTCAATCAGATCGATTACAAAAATTGAAGTAGCTATATACTCAGGAGGTATGACACGTGTCAAATAATATTCTAATTGTAGACGATGCAGCATTTATGCGAATGATGATCAAAGACATTCTTGTAAAAAACGGATTTAATGTAGTTGGTGAAGCCCAAGATGGTGTTACAGCCGTTGAAAAATATAAAGAACTGAACCCTGATTTGGTTACGATGGACATCACCATGCCTGAAAAAGACGGAATTGAAGCATTGAAAGAAATAAGAGCGATTCATTCAGAAGCAAAAGTCATTATGTGCTCAGCTATGGGACAGCAGGCAATGGTTATAGATGCTATTCAATCAGGAGCTAAAGATTTCATCGTCAAGCCATTCCAGGCAGATCGAGTGATCGAGGCTATCCAAAAAGCACTGGGTTAAGGAAATGAGTGAGACAATTGGGGCGGAAATTATTAATCGTTTTAATCACCGGCTTGGTCATGTTCCTGATAACTGAGCAGATTCCGGCAGCAGCAGAAAATATAAAAGATTGTGTCGAAGAAGGCGCAGACTGCCCTAAATTAAATGGTGATACAGGCTCACCTGAAGATCAAGAAGGTCCCGAGGCGGCAAATAAAACAGAATCGCCGGGATCCATGGTATGGAAACTTGTTCAAATGGGTTTTGCTCTTATACTCATACTCGGATTAATTTATGGATTATTGTATTTACTGAGCAAGCGGGGCAAGATGTTTTCAGGCGTGCAAACCATGGAAAGTATGGGGGCCTTTCTGTAGGTCAAAATAAATCACTGCAAATTGTCCGGATCGGAAAACAGTTTTATGTGGTTGGTGTCGGTGATAATGTTGAAATCTTGCATGAGATCACTGACGAAAATGTAACAACAGAGTTGATGCAGGGCAAAGAAACGACACCTGTCAACCAGATGACACAAATCTTTTCACGTTTTAAAAAGCAGCCTGATGATCAACAATCTGAAACTTTCAAGTCACATTATGCGAGAGAGCTTGAACAAATGAAGCAAAACAGACAAAAGCTTGTCGACACATATAAGGAAGATCGCCATGAATGAAGTTATAGACATGTTTTCTGGAACAGATCCTGAATCTGTTTCCACTTCAGTCAGATTGCTGCTTTTACTAACAGTACTGTCGCTTGCACCAAGTATTTTAATACTTATGACAAGCTTTACACGTATTGTCATTGTTCTATCGTTTGTCAGAACATCTCTTGCCACACAGCAGATGCCACCCAATCAAGTGCTGATCGGGCTTGCTTTATTCTTAACATTCTTCATTATGGCACCGACCTTCAGTGACGTTTATAACGATGCTTTAGAACCATTGTTTAATGAGGAAATTACACTTGAAGAAGCCTACGATAAAGCCAGCAGTCCGGTTAAAGATTTCATGGCCGGACATACACGGGAAAAGGACTTGGCGTTATTTATGAATTATGCTGAGATGGAGAGGCCTGAGACCATACAAGATATACCGTTGACAACACTTGTTCCAGCATTTGCAATCAGCGAATTAAAAACTGCTTTTCAAATGGGATTCATGATTTTTGTTCCATTTCTGATCATTGACATGGCTGTTGCCAGTGTCCTGATGTCCATGGGGATGATGATGTTGCCGCCTGTGATGATCTCTCTGCCGTTTAAAATTTTGCTTTTTGTTCTGGTAGACGGCTGGTATCTTATTACATGGTCGTTGCTTGACGGGTTTTAACCATTTCCACAAGAAAAAGAAGGTGCGTCTGTTTGACTAACGAATTTGTTCTATCATTAGCTGAAAGAGGTATTTATACGATCTTGCTCGTTGTCGGGCCATTGTTAATTCTAGCACTTGCAATCGGACTATTGGTCAGTATTTTCCAGGCTACAACCCAAATCCAGGAGCAGACACTGGCCTTTATTCCAAAAATCGTCGCTGTGCTTGTCGGACTCGTGTTTTTCGGACCATGGATGCTTTCCCACATAGTGGAATTCACCACAGACCTTTATTTAAACATGAACCGTTATATAGGGTAAAGCCATTATGTTAGAATTTATTAATTTATCAGCTGTACCAACGTTTTTACTTGTTTTTGCCCGTGTCGCAGCTTTCTTTGTTACGATGCCTTTGTTTTCATATCGAACCATACCCGCACCATTCAAAGTTGGTTTGAGTTTTTTTCTTGCACTGACGATGTTTTATACAGTTTCTCCCCTGCCTGAAGAGATGTTAAACGTTTATCCTGTTCTATTGATCAAGGAAATTTTGATTGGCTTACTCATCGGACTGTTGGCTTATATTATTTTATCAGCTGTTCAGATAGCCGGTGGTTTTATAGACTTTCAAATGGGGTTTGCCATAGCGAATGTTGTTGATCCGCAGACTGGCGCACAGAGTCCTTTGATCGGTCAATATTTTTATATTTTTGCGCTTTTATTTTTATTGGCCGTTGATGGGCATCACATGATTATTGATGGAATTCACAACAGTTATACACTCATACCGATTGACCAGTGGATAGCATTTGATAATGAAAACATCTTACTATTTATCATTAAAACATTTAACCAGATGTTTATTGTAGCGTTCCAAATTGCTATTCCGATTGTCGGTTGTTTGTTCCTTGTGGATGTCGCACTCGGCATGATTGCCCGATCTGTTCCGCAACTAAATGTTTTTGTTGTTGGTCTCCCGCTGAAAATTCTTGTCAGTTTCATTGTGCTGTTATTTTTCATCAGTCTTTATATGATCCTTGCAAAGAATTTATTTCATTTATTATTTAATGCTATGAGCACATTGATGCAGCTTTTCGGAGGGCGTTAGCGATGCAGCAACTCAAATTGGATTTACAATATTTTGCAGGCGAAAAAACTGAGAAAGCAACTCCGAAGAAAAGGGAAGATGAACGAAAGAAAGGTAAAGTGGCCAAAAGTCAGGATATCAATACCGCCGTGTTATTGCTATTTTGTTTTATTATTTTAATTGCGTTTGGCGGGTTCATGAAAAACGGCATGCTGGCTCTTTATCATCAAGCTTTCACAGAATACATCAATTGGAATGTAACCACTGAAACGGTTATGCAAGTGTTTGTTGAATCTGTCATTCAAATGGCTAAAATCTTGGCCCCAGTCATGATTGTTGCCATTATCGCGGGCGTTGCAGCAAACTTGGCTCAATTCGGATTCATGTTTACAGGCGAGCCTTTAAAGCCAGATCTGAAAAAAATCGACCCCATCCAAGGGGCTAAACGCATATTTTCTGTTCGAGCGCTTGTGGAACTTTTAAAATCATTGTTCAAAATCGTGTTTATTGGTGGCATTACATTTTTTGTAATATGGCTTTACAAAGATGACATGATGATGCTGGCATTTAAGAGCGTTGACGATGCGCTGGCTTTCTTTGGACGATCGACGATGATTATGGGAATCTCGGCAACTCTTGCACTATTATTTTTGTCCGTATTTGACTATGCATACCAGCGTTATGACTTTGAAAAAAACATGAAAATGTCAAAACAAGATGTAAAAGATGAGCATAAGAACATTGAAGGAGATCCTTTAATTAAATCAAGAATTAAAGAAAAGCAAAGAGAGATGGCAACCAGACGAATGATGAGTGAAGTTCCAAAAGCCGATGTCGTCATTACAAACCCAACCCACTACGCGCTTGCAATTAAGTATGATGAAACAGAGGCTAGTGCACCTTACATTCTTGCTAAGGGAACGGATCATCTGGCTTTAAAAATCAGAGAAGTTGCCAAAGCTCATGATGTAATTACAGTCGAAAACAAGCCTCTGGCACGCTCGCTTTATCAAGCAGCAGACATAGGAGAAATCATACCTGAAGCATTTTACAAAGCGGTAGCTGAAGTACTTGCCTATGTTTATAATCTGGAGAAAAAATTATAAAAGAAAGGAGGAAGCTCATGAAGGCGCGGGATTTATCTGTATTATTAGGCGTTATCTTAATTATTGTTATGCTGGTCATTCCATTACCGGGTTGGATTCTTAGTATTTTAATCCTGTGTAATATCACGTTAGCGCTTATTGTTATTTTAGTCTCGATGAATACACAAGAGGCCTTGCAATTTTCTATTTTTCCTTCATTGCTATTATTATTAACGTTATTTCGCTTAGGTCTCAACGTATCTACAACCCGGTCGATTCTGTCTGAAGGACAAGCAGGTGGAGTTGTTGATACGTTTGGATCATTTGTTATCGGCAATAACCCCCTTGTGGGATTTGTCGTTTTTGTTATTTTGGTTATTATTCAATTCCTCGTGATTACCAAAGGAGCTGAGCGTGTCTCTGAGGTTGCAGCCAGATTTACGCTTGATGCGATGCCTGGTAAACAGATGAGTATTGACGCCGACATGAATGCCGGTTTAATTTCTGAGCAACAGGCAAAAGACAGGCGGGAAAAAGTTGAATCTGAAGCTGACTTTCATGGAGCAATGGATGGTGCGAGTAAGTTTGTTAAAGGAGATGCCATAGCAGGCATTATCATAGTCCTGATTAATATTATATTTGGTCTCATCATTGGTATGGTTCAGAGAGGACTATCTTTCCAGGAAGCCATTAATGTTTATATGCGGCTGACAGTAGGGGACGGGCTCGTTAGCCAGATTCCTGCACTTTTAATTGCCACTGCAACAGGTATCGTTGTAACACGCGTCACTACTACCGGTAATCTAGGGAGTGATGTAACGGGACAGCTTCTGCAATTTCCGAAATTGTTATTTATTGCAGCGGGGGCCATTTTCTTTCTCGGTCTTACGCCAATCAACTTCATGCTGACAACGATTCTTGCAGGTTTCCTGGCGTTGGGAGGGTATTTTCTCCTAAGGAAATCACAGGAGGATGCGATGCCGGAAGAGATGGAAGAAGAGCAAGCAGAAGCAAGCACCATGCAATCACCAGAAAGTGTGGTGAACTTATTAACAATGGATCAAATCGAATTTGAATTCGGCTATGCGTTGATCCCCCTTGTTGACACAGAAAAAGGAGGGGATTTACTTGACAGGATTGTCATGATCAGAAGACAGCTCGCTGTTGAACTTGGTATTGTTGTGCCGGTTGTAAGAATCCGCGACAATATTCAGTTGAATCCAAATGACTACAGAATTAAAATTCGCGGTAATGAAGCAGCACGCGGTGAATTACTACTAGACCATTATTTAGCCATGTCTCCGGATATGGAAGACGATGAAATAGACGGAATTGCTACAACTGAACCTGCTTTCGGATTGCCTGCTAAATGGATCAGCGAAGAACTGAAAGATGAAGCGGAACTATCGGGATATACAGTTGTCGATCCGCCATCGGTAGTATCAACGCATATGACGGAAGTTATTAAAACACATGCGCATATATTACTCGGCAGACAGGAAACAAAGCAGTTAATTGATCATTTGAAGGAAAGTTACCCGATTCTGGTTGATGAAGTTTCACCAGAACCATTAAGTGTTGGCGATATTCAAAAAGTCCTTGCTAAATTACTGAAAGAGAATGTCTCGATACGTAACTTGCCAGTGATATTCGAGACACTTGCTGACTTCGGAAAAATGACGAATGATACGGATCTTCTGGCTGAATATGTAAGACAATCGCTTTCTCCTCAGTTAACCAAGCAATATGCTGACGGTGGGAGAACACTTAAAGTGATTACGATTTCAGGAAAAATTGAAAAAACCATCGCTGAAAGTATTCAGCAAACAGAACATGGAAACTATTTGGCCATGGATCCTGAAACACAAGAATCCATTATCAAAACCGTCCATGAACAGGTAGAGAAGCTTGCTCTAGAAGAAGATACGCCAATTGTTATTTGTTCACCTGCGATTAGAATGTACTTAAAACAATTACTTGACCGTTTTCTGCCGCATGTTGTTGTATTATCCTATAACGAACTTGAGCCAAATGTACAAATTGAAAGTATCGGGGTGGTGAATGTCGCATGAAAATAAAAAAATATACCGCACCAACCATGCCTGAAGCGATGAAACAAGTTAGAAAAGAATTAGGCGCAGATGCTGTTATTCTTCAGTCCAGAGAAACTAAAAAAGGAGGTTTTCTGGGAATTTTTCAAAAGAATTATATCGAAGTTGTGGCCGCCCTTGATCCATCTCCGGTAAACATTCAGCAGAAACAGCCTGACCTGAAACCTAAAGAGCATCTACATATGCCTGTCTCGCATTCAAATGAAGATGTTTTAACAGAAATTAAGAATTTAAAAAAGCTGATTTCGCTCTCACATGAATCTGGGGAAGCATTTCCTGCAGAATATGAGTTGATGTACCGATACTTATTGGAACAGGATATAAGTACTGATTTAAGTCGGTCAATCATGGAAAATGTCATTCATAAACATTCAGATGAGGCAGAGGCTGATACCGATCGTGTTGTGGCTCTTACAAAGCAAGAATTAGAAACACAGCTGAAACAGCTTTCCTTTGAAGGTATCACATTTAACAAACAAGTGATTCAATTTGTAGGGCCAACAGGAGTTGGTAAAACAACGACCTTGGCAAAGGTTGCAGCTAAAGCCATGATGAGTCACGGAAAAAAAGTCGCCTTCATCACTGCGGATACCTACAGAATTGCTGCGGTTGACCAGTTAAAGACATATGCCCGTATTTTAAATGTACCCGTGAAGGTTGTCTATGATATGCATGAATATAGAAATGCCATCAAGTCGTTTCATGATTATGATTTAATATTTGTGGATACAGCCGGGCGGAATTTCCAATCCAAGCGATATGTTCAGGAGTTAAAAAACACAATCGATTTCAATGATTTAATAGATACATATTTGGTGCTGTCCATGACTTCTAAACCAAAAGATATGCTGTCGGTCTATGAGCAATTCAGCCATTTGCCCATTAAAGGCCTGGTCTATACAAAAGCAGATGAAACAAGACAATTCGGCAGTTTACTAAATATTGCCTTGCCCCATCGGTTGGATATTGCTTATATTACAAATGGACAAGATGTACCTGAAGATATCCTTGAACCTAACGCCGCTTATATCACACAACTGATTATGGAGGGCTGTAAAGATGCATGATCAGGCTGAACGGCTTCGGCAAATGATTCAAGGCAGCACCCTAAACAAGCAGTGCAGGACAATAGCTGTTGCAAGCGGAAAAGGCGGCGTAGGGAAGTCGAACATTTCTCTTAACCTGGCACTTGCTCTGATCAAACAACATCAAAAAGTCCTGTTATTTGATATGGATATCGGAATGGGTAATATTGATGTCTTATCCGGTCTGGATGCACCTTATAGTATTGTCGACTTGTTTGAGAAACATCTATCAATCCAAGAAATTATTTCTGAAGGGCCTGAGGGTCTCGCCTATATAGCAGGCGGATCAGGCTTAAACGAGTTGTTTACGATGAATGATGAGGAACGCATGTTGTTCTTCAGAGAGTATACAACACTTCTTGAAAGTTTTGATTATATTATTATGGATATGGGGGCGGGTGCATCATCTGAAAGCTTATTATTTATTCTCGCTGCGGACGCGAGCATTATTGTCACAACACCAGAACCAACAGCAATTACGGATGCTTACAGTATGATTAAACATATGGTTGTGCATGGGTTTAATAAGCAGCTGTATGGGATTATGAACCGTACATGGAATGATAAACAAGGTGAGAAATCATTAAATGAATTCCAATCGGTGGTACAACAATTTTTACATATTAATCTTATGGCACTTGGAACAGTGCCGGAAGATAAAGCTGTGGCACGCGCAGTTATGAAACAAATACCGTTATTATTAATGAACGAAAAATCTCCTGCAGCTAAAGCGATCACATTAATGGCCAAACGTATGACAGGTCCTCCAGACACGCACCAGTCCAAATCTTTTGTGGATAGACTGAAACAACTTATGAAGGAGCGATCATTGTTATGAAGCCAATCCGTGTACTTGTTGTGGATGATTCTGCCTTCATGCGAAAGTTGATAACTGACATACTGACAGAGGATGCACGCATCGAAGTCATTGGTACAGCGAGAAATGGAAAAGATGCATTGCGTAAAATTAAAGCCTTTACTCCAGATGTTATCACACTTGATGTGGAAATGCCTGTAATGGACGGGATTCAAACACTCCAACATATTATGTCTGAACATCCATTACCGGTTGTTATGCTCTCAAGTGATGATCATGCTCAGAAAACCGTTCAGGCCATGACAAAAGGTGCTGTCGATTTCATTAAGAAACCGTCAGGAGCCATTTCTCTTAATCTGGCAGAGATTAAGCAAGAAATTGTAGATCGAGTGATTGGAGCTTCAGAAGCAAAGCCTTTACCAGATCCAGACGGTAACTTCACACAGACACACGAAACAGGAACGGCAGACCATTTGAACCAGATTCATGCTCAAACGGTTATCGCCATTGGCACTTCAACAGGAGGGCCAAAAGCTTTAGAGCATATTTTGACAGAACTTCCAGAGGATTTTAAACCAGCAATTTTAATTGTTCAGCATATGCCGGAGCGGTTTACAAAATCACTCGCTGAACGTCTCGATGCCATGTCACACATTCATGTCACTGAAGCAGCACATGGTGAAATTATTCAATCTGGTACCGCCTATATTGCCCCTGGAAATCTTCATATGCGCATCAGGGAAACGGGACTGACCTATGCCATTGAGTTATCAGAACACCCTGCTCAAAGCAGGCACCGGCCATCTGTTGACGTATTATTTAAATCATTATCAAAAATGAACCACCTCAACAAATTGACCGCTATCTTAACTGGGATGGGTAAAGACGGGGCAGATGGTATAATGGCGATTAAACAAGAGGACAAGCATGCCATAGTCCTTGCACAATCCCAGGCATCATCTGTTGTTTACGGCATGCCGAAAGCTGCAATTATGACCAAACATGTTGATGAGGTGGTTGCCCTCAGTGACATGGCCGAAAAGCTTATCACGCTTGTAGAACACCCAAGGGGGAAGTAAAATGGACACAACACAATATCTTGGCGTATTTATTGATGAGAGCAGGGAACATTTAGACGTGCTGTATAATCAGTTACTCGTTCTTGAAAAACAGCCCGGAGAAAAACCGGTGATAGAAGAAATTTTCCGTGCGGCACACACACTTAAAGGTATGTCTGCCACAATGGGTTATACAGACTTGGCAAATTTAACCCATAAAATGGAAAATGTTTTAGATGCCATTCGCTATGAAAAAATCACAGTCAATACAGAGATTATGGATGTCTTATTTGAGGCAGGAGAAGCCTTGGAAGTCATTGTAAATGATATAGAAAATGGCGGAACCGGCGCACAAGACGTTTCACAAATTGTTAATCTGCTGGATGATATTGAACAAGGAAACAGTACCCAACGAGATCACATAGAAGAACCTTCTCAAGAAGATTCCCACACATTCACCGAGGTCCTTGATGAATTTGAGTTGTCTATTTTAAACGAATCAGAGACCAGAGGCTATGCCAACTATGAAGTCACAGTCCAACTTCGGGAGGATTGTTTGCTGAAGGCTGCTCGTGTATTCATGGTGTTCGAAGTTTTGGAAAAAATGGGTGAAGTTATCAAATCAGTCCCGACCGTTCATGAATTGGAAGAGGAAAACTTTGACACGTCCTTTTTAGTATTGCTCGTATCCGAACATTCGAAAGATGAGATAAAAGAACTTATTCAAAAAGTCTCTGAAGTTGAACATGTGTCAATCAACACTTTTTCAGTTGCTTCCTATAAACACGAACAAGATCAACAAGCCGTAAAGCAAGAAGCAACTGAGGCTGAAGACTCCAATAACGATGATCAAGATGCAACAATTAACACAAAAAAAACAGTCACAAAAACAATCCGTGTCAATATTGACAGACTTGACGCCTTAATGAACTTATTCGAGGAATTGGTGATAGACCGTGGGCGGCTGGAGCAAATCTCAGGGGAGTTAAAGAATCCAGATCTCGAAGATACCGTAGAACGTATGACGCGTATTTCAGGAGATTTACAAAACATCATCCTGAACATGCGTATGGTTCCAATAGATCAAGTATTTAACCGTTTCCCACGCATGATTCGCCAGTTAGCCCGGGACCTTGATAAACAAGTGGGTATAGAGATTACTGGGGCAGATACGGAACTGGATCGTACGGTTATCGATGAAATTGGGGATCCATTAGTGCATTTAATCAGAAATGCCGTCGACCATGGTATTGAATCAAGGGAAATACGACAACGAGATGGCAAGCCGGAAGAAGGCACATTGAATCTAAAGGCCTATCATAGTGGGAATCACGTTATTATTGAGATCTCGGATGATGGAGCTGGCATTAACAAGGATAAAGTTCTTAATAAAGCAATCGCAAAAGGTATTGTGACAGCCGATGAAGCTGCAATCATGTCCGATCAGCAAATCTATGAGCTCATCATGGCGAGTGGATTTTCGACTGCAGAGCAAATTTCGGATGTGTCTGGCCGGGGTGTTGGGCTGGATGTCGTAAAAAACACAATTGAATCTCTTGGCGGAAGAATGTCTGTCAATGCAACCACGGGACAAGGCTCCACGTTTTCGATTGAATTGCCATTGACCCTCTCCATCATGTCCGTATTATTGGTCGAACTTGGAACAGAAACCTATGCTATTCCTCTATCTTCCATTATGGAAACAGCTGTCGTAAGCAGAGAAACGATCATGCATGCTCATAACAAAAAAGTGATTGATTTTAGAGGACAAGTTGTTCCCCTGGCATTTCTAAATGAATTATTTGAAACAGGTGAGATGAAGGAAGACGAGCAAGATATCTCGATCGTCATTGTCAAAAAAGGCGATAAACTGACTGGATTGGTCGTAGATGACTTAATTGGGCAGCAAGAAGTCGTTCTTAAATCAATGGGTAATTATTTAACCAATACTTTTGCAATATCTGGAGCAACGATTCTGGGTGACGGCAGAGTTGCGCTTATTATTGATAGCAATGCACTTGTAAGATAAATAGAAGCTGTGAGGAGGAAAGAATATGTCAAAAGAGGAAATGGGCTTCAGGAAGTCAATTGTTTTTCAATTAGGAAACGACTATTACACACTCCCTGTCGAACAAATCGGGTTGATAGAACGCATGCAGCCAATTACACGGGTCCCTGGCACAGCAGCTTTTGTGAAGGGTGTTATTAATTTACGCGGGGTGGTTACACCTGTGATTGATTTAAGAGAACGATTTGGGATTGAACCAAAGGCAGCTGATGATGCAACCCGGATTATTATTGTACATTGGGATGAGATGGAAGTAGGCCTGCTGGTAGATAAAGCAAGTGATGTGATGGATATTCCTGAAGCAGACATCGAACCCCCACCTGAACTGGTTGGCACGGTTGATATTGATTACATTGAGGGTGTTGCAAAAGTAGACAGCCGTTTGCTGATCCTGCTGGACTTGAGTAAAGTGCTGACTAAAGATAACTTTCATGCGCATGCATCAGAAAGGTAGGATCATGATGGAACATGAATTATCAAGCATTGAAAAAGACGTGCTAAAAGAAATTGGTAATATCGGAGCAGGCAATGCGGCTACAGCAATGGCACAATTGATCAATCAAACAGTGGACATGGCCGTACCAACTGTTAATATTGCTGCTTTTGACGAGGTGATGGAGATTGTAGGGGGACCTGACACACCTGTTGCTGCAGTTGTCATCAACATTACCGGTGACATTACCGGCAAGGTGTATTTTGTACTCTCGATCGCAGAGGCAGAGTTTATTGCCTCTCAAGTTACAGGCGAACCTGACATTCAGCTGTTGAATGGAGCACCACCTAAAACCATTGCCATTTCAGCATTGCAGGAGATCGGTAATATCCTCACCGGATCATATTTATCCGCGCTTTCGGACTTTACACAACTCAACATGGTCTCATCAGTGCCCGATTTAGGCATTGATATGGCAGGAGCAATATTAAGTGGTGGATTAGTAGATTTATCACAGTATAGCGACTATGCGATAATTATTGACACACGAATTAAAGGCAAAAGCCATTCAAACCGTATACATGGGCATTTTTTACTTTTGCCTGACCCCGGGTCCTTCACGAAAATTTTTAATGCCTTAGGGGTTTACCGCGATGATGAATGAACCAAAACCCGTTGTGAGAGTCGGTATTGCAGAACTGAAAATCGTAAAATCTCCCAACATGATCCGGACATCCGGGCTAGGATCTTGTGTGGGTGTGGTTATTTATGACCTAAGTCAAAAAACGGCTGGTCTCGCCCATATTATGCTTCCAGACTCCTCATTAGCAAAACAAGCTGATTTAAATACGTCTAAATATGCAGATACAGCCATCGATGTGCTCGTTAAGAAACTGACCTCCAAAGGGAAAAGACCCTCCGTGTTAAAAGCAAAAATTGCGGGCGGGGCAGAAATGTTTCAATTTTCGACAAGCAATGAATCGATGCGTATTGGACCAAGGAATACCGCTGCAGTAAAGGAAAAGTTGGCACAATATGGAATTCGTATTATGTCAGAGGATGTGGGCGGCAATAGCGGGCGGACCATTGAATTTGATCCAGAAACAGGAAGACTTCACATACGTACGGTGCACAAAGGAGAAACGATTATTTAGGTTTTGAAGGGAGCATGTAATCATGACACAACATACCCCGCCTGAGCAAGAGTTGTGGGATAGATGGCTGCGAGACGGAGATCGGCAAGCAGCGGGAAGTCTGGTCGAACATTATATGTATCTCGTCAGTTACCATGTGGAACGAATTGCAGTTCATTTGCCAAAGAATGTCCAGAAGGAAGAACTCAAAAGTCTTGGGATGGTCGGTTTATATGATGCCATTCGAAAGTTTGAAATAGAACGGGAACTTAAGTTTGACACATACGCCTCCTTTCGTGTTCGAGGTGCTATTATTGATGGACTTCGGAAAGAGGATTGGCTGCCTCGGTCAATACGGGAAAAAGCCAAACAAATTGAACGCGTATCAGCAGAACTTGAGCAACGTTATCACCGCCGTCCAACTTCACAGGAAATAGCTGATCAATCAGGCATGTCTTCTCAGGAAGTCGAGACCTATACAAAAGACATATTGTTTGCCCATGTCCTTTCTATTGAAGAAATTCCTAATGACGATAGCGATCAATCTAATGAGGGCATTGGATATGTGATACCCGATGAGAGTGCTGACATGCCCGAGGACCAAGTTCAAGAAAAGGAAATGAAGATCCAGCTTGCAGAAGCCATCAAACAACTTAATCGTAATGAACAGCTTGTTTTGAGTTTGTTCTACCACGAAGAGCTTACATTGACAGAAATTGGGAAAGTCATGGGCTTAACGACTTCCAGAATTTCACAAATTCATAAGAAATGTATATTTAAACTCAAACACATACTGCAAAAAAGCTATGATGCCGTCTTAAAGTAGGTGCTGTATATCATGGGAGGTTTGGCTATGGCAGATGATATGATGCCTTATCAAATTACAATTACTGATCAAAACATGCAAGTCATTGTGACAGAAACAAGAGAACTCCTTTCTGATACTCCCGTAACTGAAGAATCTATGAAGGCTCTGCTGCAAGACCGAAAGATTGTTCATGGGGTTGATTGGAAAGCCATCAATCGTCTTGTACATAATCCTGAATCAATCAACTTTCCGCTCGTCATAGCTCAAGGCAATCAACCAGTTAATGGGATCGACGGGGATATCTCTTTCAAAGCCAATTTAACAACAGATCTTCAAGGGGAGAAAAACAGTTTCAGAGATGTCATGCGAATCCCTTCGGCTCGAAAGGGAGAACAATTAGCCACGCTCATTGACCCGCAACCCGGAAAAGATGGTATAGATGTATTCGGAAAAATTGTTTCAGCCACACCAGGCAGACCTTGTACAATCAAAGCAGGTAAAAATGTCGTATTCAGGCCAGCAGATTCCTCTTTTTATGCAGCCTCGGAAGGCCAAATCAGTGTAAGTAAAAGGCATATTAATATACACAATGTCTATGATGTCGCAGAGGACTTATCGATGAAAACCGGGAATATTAATTTCGTTGGCACAATTATAATCCATGGTACAATTCCGACTGGATATACCGTACAAGCGGAAGGGGACATCAAGGTATTCGGCACCGTGGAAGCAGCACATTTAACAGCAGGAGGATCAATCTATATCTCAGAAGGGCTCTCAGGGCAATCCTCTGGCTCCATTACGGCTGGTATTGATGTTCACGCAGGCTATATCAATCAAGGGATTATCAAAGCGGGACAAGATATTTATGTAGACAAATCTATTATTCACAGCACTTGTGAAGCTAAAAACAATATTTATTGCCATAAAGGGAGTATAATTGGCGGACATATTTCAGCAGGAAGTACACTAGAGGTGAAAGATCTCGGTAATCGTATGAACTCCTTGACCAAAGTTTACTTAGGGCCTGATCAGTCGGAACTTGAGCGTATCACTACATTAACCGAACAACAAGCAGATTTAATAGAAACATTGGAAAAACTGACTTTGCTTGGTGATAAACTGGCAAATGCCGGGAAAAATGATTCCCAATCTGATAAAATAAGCGTAATGAAACTCAAACAAAAAAAGTCGTACGCTCAGACAAAGCAGAAGCTTGCACATGTTGAAAAAGAATTATATGAAGTAAACACAATGTATGGAAATGAAGAAAAAGCTTGCCTAAATGTATTTGGCACCTTATACCGTAATGTTGTGGCCCATTTTGGAAAATATGCTGAAACAATACAGCATGACAGAAAAGCCGTTCAACTGCGACTCCTCAACAGAGACATACTCATTCAACCGCTTCAAACCGATTGAACTTGTAAAGTGGGGTGATGTCATTGAGCTGGAAATCCATTGAAATGCAAGTTGCTTTACCGCGTGTTCTGGAAGCCGGAAAAATGCAAGATCAAATGCTTAAACAACATCAGCAATTTCAAGATAACTTGGCACAAACACACACAAAACGCCAGATAATGGAACGTGCTCAGGTAAACAACTATGACCATGTTAAAAATCATCTCGAACATCCTAAAGAACACTATCAGAAACATTTGGCACACAACGAAAGCAATCAGGCAGATGCCTCCAAAAGAACTCTGTCGCCTGCACATCCATTTCTGGGAAACACTATTGATTTAAGCAGATAGAAGGGATATTTATGACCACTTTATTAGTCATGAGTTTTATGCTTCATATTATTACTTTATTAGCCATTTATCTTTTATACTCACATATCAAAACCTTCAAAAAAGACAAGCCTCATGAAGTGCTGGAGTTACTCGATGTTTATTTGGAGGAAATCAAGCTGGAGAATGAAAACTTAAGAGAACAACTAAATCAAGGGTATTCAAACACTGAACACCGTACCGATCAAGTAAAACAAACGACACAAAGACCTGTTAAGCCCCAAGACTCTCAGCATGGGGCAGACACATTGGCTTCTGACATTTCTGATACATACGAACACTCTCTCCATAGTGAAATTCTGCATATGCACCATGAGGGGTACCATGCCGATGAGATTGCCAGACATCTAAACTGCGGAAAAACCGAAGCCGATCTGGTCATTAAAATGCAAAATGATCAACACAAATAAAAAACTTGCCTGAAGGCTGATGATATGATATATTAATTTTTGGTGTAAATGCAATACAACTATTGCTTAATCACACACACTTGCTGATTTACTGAAGGGTGCCATTCGGAAAAATGGACTTTGGTTAAAGCAGAGGCAAGTGGAGGATATTAACCAAATAGGAGGACGACAATATGTCAGTCATTTCAATGAAACAACTGCTTGAAGCTGGTGTTCATTTCGGACACCAAACACGCCGCTGGAATCCAAAGATGAAGAAATATATCTTTACGGAAAGAAACGGCATCTATATCATTGACCTGCAGAAAACTGTTAAAAAGGTCGATGAAACGTACAAATACGTTAAGGACCTCGTTGCGAACGGGGGAAATGTCCTTTTCGTGGGAACAAAAAAACAAGCCCAGGACTCTGTTCGCGATGAAGCGACAAGAGCAGGCATGTACTATGTGAACCAGCGCTGGCTCGGTGGTACGCTCACCAACTTCCAGACAATCCGTAAGCGGATCGCCCGTCTGAAGGACATTGAGCGCATGGAAGAAGACGGTACATTTGAAGTATTGCCGAAGAAAGAAACAGTTGACTTGCTGAAAGAAAAAGATCGCCTCGAGAAATTTCTTGGCGGGATCAAAAACATGGAGCGTCTCCCTGATGCGATTTATGTCATTGATCCGCGTAAAGAAAGAATTGCGATTGCTGAAGCTCACAAATTGAACATTCCGATTATCGGGATCGTTGATACCAACTGTGACCCTGATGAAATTGATCATATCATTCCAGCTAATGATGATGCGATTCGCGCCGTCAAATTGCTGACTTCTAAAATTGCTGACGCCGTTTTAGAGGCTAAACAAGAAGAAGAAATTGAAGAGCCTGCTGTTGAAGCAGAGACAGTAGAAGAGCCGAAAGCAGAAGACGCCGGCGAAAAATCTGCAACAGAAACTGAAAAAGCTTAAGTTAAAAGGTGGGTGATAAGGGGATAAGCCTTTTATCACCCTTTTTTTACAAGCGATAACGTACTGGCACAAATATAACATTAATTCAATTATTAGGAGGATTTAGTATGGCAATTACAGCTAAGATGGTTAAGGAATTGCGTGAAAAAACAGGTGCAGGCATGATGGACTGTAAAAAAGCGCTGCAAGAAACAGATGGTGATCTGGATCAAGCAGTAGATTTCCTTCGTGAAAAAGGTATGGCCAAAGCTGCTAAAAAAGCTGACCGTATTGCAGCTGAAGGTTCAACACATATTGAAATTGAGGGAAATAGTGCTGTATTAATTGAAGTAAATTGTGAAACAGATTTTGTTACTAAAAATGACCAGTTCAAAACATTGCTCACTGAAATCGGGAAACACATTTTGAGTGAAAAGCCTGAGAGCTTAAATGATGCACTGAATCAAAAACTATATAATGGCGAAGATACTGTCGAATCTTATATCAATGCCACAATTGCTAAAATCGGTGAGAAAATCTCCCTGCGCCGGTTTGAACTGTTTACTAAAACAGATCAAGATGCTTTCGGTGCATATTTACACATGGGTGGCCGAATTGGTGTACTCACTGTTCTGGAAGGCACAACAGATGAAAATATTGCAAAAGACATTGCAATGCATATTGCTGCCGTTAATCCGCGATATATTTCACGCGACGATGTGGCTGCGGAAGAAGTCAATCGTGAGCGAGAAGTTCTAAAAACACAAGCCCTCAACGAAGGTAAGCCGGAGAATATCGTAGAAAAAATGGTGGAAGGGCGCCTTGGGAAGTTCTTTGAAGAGATTTGTCTGCTAGAACAGAACTTTGTTAAAGATCCAGATCAAAAGGTTAAAAAGTTTGTTGCGGATAAAAACGCCACAGTGAGAGACTTTATCCGTTACGAAGTCGGTGAAGGCATGGAGAAGCGTGAAGATAACTTTGCTGAAGAAGTTATGAGCCAAATGAAACAATAATAGTGATGAACTCATTTCCAGAAAAGGGGGCACTTGAATGCCCCTTTTCTGGGATTCATTCACAAAAAAACACCTCAGGACAGACATTAAAACCAAATGAATAACGATGGAGGTTCATATGACAACAGCTGAATATCAAAGAATTGTACTAAAATTGAGTGGTGAAGCGTTGAGCGGAGCACAAGGGTATGGCATTGAACCACAAGTCATCCAGTCTATTGCGTCCCAAATTAAAGACGTCGCTGATTTAGGTGTGGAAGTCGCTGTTGTCGTTGGCGGCGGGAATATTTGGCGAGGCAAGGTTGGAAGTGAAATGGGCATGGACCGTGCCACAGCCGATTACATGGGGATGCTTGCAACAATTATGAACTCTCTTGCCCTCCAAGATGCGCTCGAACATATCGGGATACCTACTCGTGTTCAAACATCAATTGAAATGCGACAGGTCGCTGAGCCTTATATTAGAAGAAAGGCCATTCGCCATCTTGAGAAAAAGCGTGTTGTTATCTTTTCTGCAGGCACTGGAAACCCGTATTTTTCAACAGATACGACTGCGGCATTGAGAGCTGCTGAAATTGAGGCAGATGTCATTTTAATGGCTAAAAATAATGTCGATGGCGTGTATTCTGCTGATCCAAAGCATAATGCCGATGCTCAGAAATATGAGGAATTATCATATATGGACATGCTTAATGAGGGGCTGGGCGTTATGGATGCCACCGCGTCTTCGCTATGCATGGACAATGATATACCCTTAATCGTATTCTCCATTACGGATGAAGGTAATATTAAAAGAGTTGTACAAGGTGAAACGCTTGGTACCACAATAAGGGGGAAATAATATGTCTAATAGTACATTGACCGATATGCGTAACAAAATGAATGAAGCTGTGCAGGCCTTTTCGCGAAATCTGGCTACGGTAAGAGCTGGACGTGCCAATCCTTCTTTGCTTGACAATGTGTTCGTGAATTACTATGGTGCAACGACGCCATTGAATCAGTTGTCAAATGTTTCGGCACCTGAACCTCGCCTTCTCGTTATAACGCCGTATGACAAAAGTGCGAGCAGTGAGATTGAAAAAGCCATTCAAAAAGCTGATCTTGGACTTTCACCTTCAAGTGACGGGAATGTTATACGTATTAATATCCCTGCTCTAACTGAGGAGAGACGTAAAGACTTGGTTAAAGTTGTTGGAAAATATTCTGAAGAAACGCGTGTTCAAATCCGCAATCTCCGCAGAGAAGCCAATGATCAATTTAAAAAAGATGAAAAGAATGGCGATATCACAGAAGATGATTTGCGCAGTCTGCAAGAGGATGTACAAAAAGAAACTGATAAACAAATCCAGGAAGTAGACAATCTTGCGAAAACCAAAGAAAATGAAATTATGGAAGTCTGATTGGCATACAATGCCTTATATTGCCCTCTTTCATTAAGAGGGCTTTTCTATTTTTTACATATAATAAATATATTTATGCTCAAAACACAATCGACACCATCATAAATGGTTATGGAATAAAATGTTGACTTTGTGCTATGGTGTATAGAAGTTGGGAGCGGGCCTAAGATTTTTTATCAATCAGGATCAATAATTCATGTTTTGTATGGTATAATGTAGACTTATCATGACGTGTATGAAAGTGTAAGTTATACTTCATTCATACATGATGATCAACCAAGCTTACCGGAGGACCAAATATGTCATTTAAACTACCTTTTATAAAAGCCAAATCTAAAAAAACCGCCCATCTGAATGAGCTGGAAAATATACCGCGACATGTTGCTATTATTATGGATGGGAATGGAAGATGGGCTCAAAAAAGGGGATTGCCACGGATTGCCGGGCATAAAGAAGGTATGGACGTTGTAAGGAAGGTTGCTAAAGCTGCTTCAGACATGAATGTTAAAATCCTAACCCTTTATGCATTTTCAACAGAAAACTGGAAACGTCCCAGTAAAGAAGTTGAATTCATTATGCGGCTCCCAAAAGAATTTATACATGTATACTTACCCGAAATGATAGAAAATAACGTTAGAATAGAAACGATTGGAAATATGAATGATATTCCTGAGCATACAAAAAAAGCTGTTGCCTATGCTAAGGAGCAAACTAAGAACAATGATGGTTTACTGTTGAATTTCGCTTTAAACTATGGAAGCAGATTTGAAATTATGGAAGCCATGAAACGCGTCATGAGTGATGTTAAAGCTTCTAAATTATCTATAGACGCGTTGGATGAACAAGAGTTTTCCAAATACTTGTATACTGAAGGATTGTCTGATCCTGATTTGTTAATTCGCACGAGTGGAGAACAGCGTTTGAGCAACTTCTTGCTTTGGCAGTCTGCCTATACGGAATTTTGGTTTACAGAGGTATTATGGCCTGATTTCAACGAGGATTTATTAATCAAAGCTTTTAAGGAATATCAAAGACGAAAGCGAAGGTATGGAGGAATTTAAGGTGCTGACTTTAATATGAAACAGAGGATCATTACAGCAATCATTGCATTAGCTCTTTTTTTACCTGTTGCAATCTATGGAGGATGGCCTTTTACTGTATTTATTTCGATTATTGGCATCATTGGGTTGCTTGAATTCATTAAAATGGGCAATTTGAATCCGTATAAGGTGCCTGCTGTTGCATCAATGGCAGCACTATTATTGCTCTTATATCCCCTCCCGTGGTTCCAGGAGAGTTTTGGTAAAACCGAAATATTTGTTTCTTATCTGGTGATTTTATTATTATATACTGTAGTATCAAAGAATAAATTCACATTCGATCATGCAGCACTGATCTTGATGGCTACTTTATATGTTAGTTTTGGATTCTTTTACCTGCTGGAAACACGGGAAGCTGGTCTAGTTTACTTTTTTTATGTGCTTGTAATTATTTGGACAACTGACACCGGGGCTTATGTTACTGGACGTGCAATGGGGAAACGTAAATTATGGCCAGATATAAGTCCGAATAAAACGGTTGAAGGCGCTATTGGTGGTATTCTTTTAAGTTGCGTTATGGCTGTAGCTTTCCATTTTTCCTTTGATTTACAGGTGTCACTTGTTGCGCTGATTGGCACCACCATACTGGCTTCTATATTTGGACAGCTTGGTGATTTGGTAGAATCAGCATTTAAACGACATTACGGTGTGAAAGATACTGGCAATATCTTACCCGGTCATGGTGGGATTCTGGACCGGTTTGACAGTATGTTATTCGTATTTCCGATCTTGCACATTATCGGTTTTTTATAATGCTGTAAATATACATCGGTATACAAGCATAGCTTATAAAAAGGGCGCTTCTGTAATTTTCCGGCGGGTCGCTCATTCAGAGTAAAGGAAGGTGCATCTTTTTGAATACGGTTATTGCGTTTATTTTTATGTTTGGATTGCTTGTTTTTATACATGAGCTCGGTCATTTGATCTTTGCAAAAAGAGCCGGGATGTTAGCACGTGAATTTGCCATTGGATTTGGACCGAAAATGTTTTCGTTTAAAAAGAATGAAACGGTCTATACAATCAGACTCTTGCCGATTGGTGGTTATGTCCGTGTTGCTGGCGAAGATCCGGAAATTATTGAATTAAAGCCAGGGCACCATATAGGGCTTGAATTCAACGAGCAAGGCGTTGTCAATAAAATTATTGTCAATAACAAATCAAAGCATCCGAACGCACGTGTCATAGAAGTTAATCATGCTGACCTGGATCACACATTGCAAATCACAGGATACGAGCCAGATGAAGAAGAACCACTCCTGACTTTTAAAGTCGATCCTAAAGCTTTATTTGTGATGGATGAAACCGAAACTCAAATTGCACCTTATGATCGTCAATTTGCTTCCAAATCTGTTGGTAAACGTGCTATGCAGTTATTTGCCGGGCCAATGATGAATTTTGTTCTGGCTATTGTAATCTTCGTTATACTCGGATTGGTACAAGGTGTTCCTACTAAGGAAGCTATTATTGATCATGTTGAGCCGGGAACGCCCGCAGCAGAAGCAGGGCTTAAATCAGAAGACGAAATCATTCGCATAGACGGCCAGCCGATCTCTACATGGGAAGGCTTCACTTCGATCGTTCAGGAAAGTCCTGAAGAAGAATTGTCTATGACCTTGAAAAGAGCAGATGGACAGCAAGAAGAGGTAACCATCACCCCTGCTCGGACAGAGATTCAAGAAGGTGTTGAAATCGGGCAAATTGGTGTCACCCATATGTTCGAGAAATCGATTGGCGGTACCTTTGTTTACGGTTTTTCAAAGACCTATGACACAACAAAATTAATACTAACCAACCTCCTGATGCTCGTAACAGGACAGTATTCTATCGATATGCTGGCAGGACCTGTAGGCATTTATGATGCTACAGACCAAATCGTCCAGACAGGCTTTACAAACTTTATGATATGGACAGCAATGTTGAGTATCAATCTTGGAATTGTAAATCTTGTTCCACTCCCTGCTCTTGATGGTGGAAGGTTGGTGTTTGTTGGCCTTGAAGCAGTCAGAGGCAAGCCGATTGATCCGGAAAAAGAAGGCATGGTCCATGTAATCGGACTTGCGTTACTAATGTTGTTAATGCTTGTTGTTACATGGAATGATATTCAACGATTGTTTCTTTGATCAAGATTGTGCTCCCTTGTCTGGATTTAGCCCAAGGGAGCATTTTTACATAATAAAAAGGGGGAGCTATGATGGATTTGACTAAACGAGAAAAAATGAACATCTTACTTGAACAATTGCAAATACCTGAAGACACTGTCAAACATCACTTCCAACACAGCCTTCTTGAGAAACTGGAAGTCTATAAAGAACAAAAACAATGGCACTTCCATATTCGAGTCAATAAGACGTTGCCAGTGGATGTTTACCAACTGTTCTTCACGCGCTTGCAGGAAGCTTTTCAGCAAATTGCCACAGTTGAATGCACCCTCTATGCAAATGAACAGGAAATGGATGAAGAAACGATCTGCTCTTATTGGAAGTACTATTTGGCTTCAGCTTGTAACCTCTCTCCAGCTTATAAAAGCCTTGTACAAGAACAGATTCCTCATACCGAAAACAAAAAACTGATTCTCACTGCACGTAACGATGCAGA
The DNA here is from genome assembly GCF_009741735.1 of Lentibacillus sp. JNUCC-1. Classification (NCBI taxonomy): domain Bacteria; kingdom Bacillati; phylum Bacillota; class Bacilli; order Caryophanales; family Bacillaceae; genus Lentibacillus; species Lentibacillus sp. JNUCC-1. Next base: position 1,390,171 of record NZ_WHOH01000003.1, on the reverse strand, counting down.
AGCAAACGCTTTAAGAAAAAGATTGGATAATGATTTTCGTTCATTTTGCATCCGTGTCGGAGCGCCGGCGTATCAGCTTGATTTTAAAATTGAAAACGATCATGCACGTCTTCAGCAGTTTAAAGAACAAAAAGCGCTCGAAGATGAACAAATCGTTCAAAAAATGATGGAAGAACGACAAGCGCAAGAAAAAAATAAAAGCAACGGCAGCTCTTCCAAACCATTTGCTATTGGATATAAAATCCAAGATGAACCTGTTTCTCTTGACTATATCCAAGAAGAAGAACGTCGACTGACTGTGCAAGGCTATGTTTTTGATGTCGAAGTCAGATTACTGCGATCAGGTAGAAGTCTCTTGATTGCCAAGGTTACGGATTACACAGATTCCCTGCAGGTTAAAATGTTTTCAAAAGGTGATGACGATCAGGCAATGTTTGACCAGCTTAAGGCCGGGATGTGGGTTAAAGCAAGAGGCAGTATTCAAACAGATATGTACACAAATGAACTTGCGATGATGGCAAATGATATGCATGAAGTTAAAGTTGCAAGCAGAGTGGACAATGCTCCAGAGGACGAAAAGCGCGTAGAACTTCATGCTCATACAACAATGAGCCAGCTTGATGCAGTTGTTTCACCTGCCAAATTGGTTGAGCAGGCTGCCAATTGGGGCCATAAAGCAGTGGCTATTACAGATCATGCAGTTGTTCAGGGGTATCCTGAAGCCCATGGTGCCGGCAAAAAACATGGGATAAAAATCATATACGGACTTGAAGCAAATCTTGTTGATGACGGCGTTCCGATTGCTTACAATGAGCAGGACCTTGATTTGACGAACGCAACTTTTGTTGTTTTTGACGTGGAAACAACAGGTTTGTCAGCCGTCTATGATACGATCATCGAACTTGCTGGGGTCAAAATATATAATGGTGAAATTATTGATCGTTTCGAGAGGTTTGCCAATCCGCATCACCCACTCTCACAAACAACAACAGATCTAACAGGTATTACAGATGATATGGTGCAAGATGCTCCTGAAATCGGTGAGGTTTTAAAAGAATTTCATGAGTGGAGTAAAGATGATGTGCTTGTAGCACACAATGCCAGTTTTGACATGGGGTTCCTGAACCAGGGTTATGAAAGAATCGATTATGGACAAGCCGACAACCCAGTTATTGATACTCTGGAACTGGCCAGGTTTTTGCTCCCCGAGTTAAAGAATCACCGTCTGAATACATTATGCAAATACATGGATATTGAACTTACACAACACCATAGAGCTATATATGATGCCGAAGCCACGGGTTATTTATTCTGGAAGCTATTGACAAAACTTGTAGAAAGAGACATCACGAATCATGCAAGATTAAATGATTATATGGGCGAAAATAACGCCTACCAGCGGTCAAGACCTTTCCATTGTACGCTTCTTGCTCAGACGCAGGAAGGCTTAAAAAATATATATAAACTTGTTTCTCATGCTCATATTGATTATTTTTACAGAATGCCGAGGATCCCAAGATCGCTATTAAATAAAATGCGTGAAGGGATTTTAATAGGCTCCGGGTGTGATAAGGGAGAAGTATTTGAAACAATGATGCAGAAGTCTGAAGAGGAAGCTGAGAAAGCTGCAGCGTTCTACGATTATATCGAAGTCCAGCCCCCTGCAAACTATACGCATTTACTTGGGATGGACCTTGTTCAAAGTGAGGCACAGCTTATAGATATTATTACAAAACTCACTAAACTTGGAGAACGTCTGGATAAGCCTGTGGTGGCAACAGGAAACGTCCATTATATTGATGAACACGAGAAACTTTACAGGCAAATACTTATTGCTTCACAAGCTGGAAATCCGCTTAATAGACAATCATTGCCTGACACACCTTTTCGAACAACAGATGAAATGTTAGGGGCTTTCCACTTTTTAGGTGAGGACAAGGCGAAAGAAATCGTTGTGAATAATACAAACAGGCTGAATGAAGCAATTGGAGACATATCTCCTGTCCAGGAAGGGCTGTATACTCCGAAGATCGAAGGCGCAGAGGAAGAAATACGCGATTTATGTTATTCACGTGCTAAAGCTATCTATGGAGAAGACGTCCCTGATGTTGTGACAGAACGTTTGGAAAGAGAACTTAAAAGCATCATCGACAATGGGTTTGCGGTTATTTATTTAATTTCTCATAAATTGGTCAAAAAATCGCTTGACGATGGTTATCTTGTCGGGTCCCGGGGTTCTGTCGGTTCGTCGCTTGTAGCAACCTTAACAGAAATTACTGAAGTGAACCCATTACCGCCGCACTATGTCTGCACATCTTGCCACTTTAATGAGTTCATAACAGATGGTACAGTGGGCAGTGGCTTTGATTTGCCGGACAAAACCTGTCCAAATTGCGATATTCCGCTGGTCAAAGACGGTCAGGATATTCCTTTTGAAACCTTCTTAGGATTTAAAGGTGACAAAGTTCCTGATATAGACTTGAACTTTTCCGGTGAATATCAGCCTGAGGCTCACAACTATACAAAAGTGCTGTTCGGGGAAGATAATGTCTATCGTGCCGGAACCATCGGCACCATTGCAGAAAAGACGGCTTATGGTTATGTGAAAGGGTACGCCTCTGATAAACAACTTATTTATAAACAGGCTGAAATAGACCGTCTTGTCAAAGGCTGTACAGGCGTCAAACGAACGACTGGTCAGCATCCCGGTGGTATTATTGTTGTTCCGGATGACATGGAAATATACGATTTTACCCCGATTCAATATCCAGCAGATGATCGGAACAGTCATTGGCGAACAACACACTTTGACTTTCATTCTATTGATGAAAACTTATTAAAACTCGATATTCTGGGGCATGATGACCCGACAATGATTCGAATGCTGGAAGATTTGAGTGGTATTGACCCCAAAACCATACCAACCTCTGACTCAGAGGTTATGAAAATCTTTTCAGGAACCGAATCGCTCGGCGTCTCCCCAGAGGAGATCAATTGTACAACCGGCACGTTAGGGGTACCTGAGTTTGGTACGCGCTTCGTTAGACAAATGCTTGAAGATACTAAACCGACAACATTCGCGGAACTGGTAATTATTTCAGGGCTTTCCCATGGTACCGATGTGTGGCTTGGTAATGCCCAGGAACTGATTAATGATGGCATTTGTGAAATTGCTGATGTAATTGGTTGCAGGGACGACATTATGGTCTACCTCATGCATAAAGGGCTTGAAGCATCTCTTGCGTTTAAAATTATGGAATTCGTCCGTAAAGGGAAAGGTCTTCAAGATGAGTGGATCACAGAAATGAAGAAGCATGATGTCCCGGATTGGTACATCGAGTCATGTAAGAAGATCAAGTACATGTTTCCTAAAGCACACGCAGCAGCATATGTTTTAATGGCTATTCGCATCGCCTATTTTAAAGTGCATCATCCACTTTATTTCTACGCAGCTTACTTTTCAATTAGAGCGAGCGACTTCGAGCTTGATACGATGATCAAAGATGCTGGTGCCATAAAGAGTCGAATTGAAGAGATTCTTCATAAAGGAAACGATGCTCCACCTAAGGAAAAAAGCTTGTTAACCGTTCTCGAAATCGCGCTTGAAATGAAACAACGCGGCTATACATTTGAAAAAGTTGACCTTTACAAATCACAGGCCAGCGAATTTTTAGTTGAAGGACAGGCCTTGATTCCGCCTTTTGATGCCATCGATGGGCTAGGCACAAATGCAGCAATTAACATTGTCAAAGCGCGCGATGAAGGAGAATTCCTGTCTAAACAAGATCTCCGTCAACGGAGTAAGATATCCAAAACAGTGATTGAATACATGGATCAACACGGCTGTCTAGAAGGTATGCCGGAAAAAAACCAACTCTCATTATTCTAATGGTATGATTAGGTTTTATTTGCATTAAGCTGGGATATATGGTATATTTTTTATGGTAAGCATCAGATACGACTGAGCAAAAGAGTGGGGAAACCCACTCTTTCTTCATACCGTTGCTTTATTAGCAAACCGCTCCTTCCCTTGCCACGTTTTATTGGCGGGGATTTTGTATTAGTTGTACATCTTTTGCAAATTAATAAAACAAACTTGTTTATAATAATCATTAATGTTGTGTCAAAGAGGAGGATTAATTTGAGCTCAACCGTCATCCAAAAAACAGAAGAACTCGTTCAGCCAATACTTGAAGAAAAACAACTTGAACTGGTCGATGTTGAATATGTCAAAGAGGGTAAAGACTGGTTCTTGCGAGTCTTTATTGATAAGCCTGGTGGGATTGATATCAGCGAATGTGGTGAAGTGTCAGAAATGCTCAGCGAGAAGTTGGATAAAGCCGATCCGGTTAAAGGCGCTTATTTCCTTGAGGTTTCTTCACCTGGTGCTGAGCGACCGCTTAAAACTGAACAGGACTTCATCAACCATGTCAATCACAATGTGTATATTAAGCTTTATGAACCGATTGATGGTGAGAAAACTTATGAGGGCGTATTGATTCACTTTGCCGATAAAATTGCCACCGTCGAATACAAAATCAAAACACGGGAAAAACAAGTCGAATTGCCTTTCGAAAAGATTGCTAAAGCACGACTTGCCGTAACGTTTTAAAGGGGGATAAAAATTGAATAACCAGCTTTTTGAAGCGATGGATTACCTGGAAAAAGAAAAAGGGATCGATAAAGATATCTTGATGGAAGCACTCGAAGCCGCATTAATCTCTGCATACAAAAAGAATTTTAACTCTGCGACCAATGTACGTGTAGAACTTAATGAAGCCACTGCATCTATGGGTGTGTTTGCACGTAAGACGATTGTTGAGAATCCAGAAGATCATCAGCAGGAGATTTCTTTGGAAGAGGCCCGTGCTATTGATCCAAATTACGAAATAGAAGATGTCATAGAGGTTGAAGTAACTCCAAAAGACTTTGGGCGAATTGCTGCACAAGCAGCTAAACAAGTTGTTACACAGCGGGTCAGGGAAGCCGAACGCGGAGTGATTTTCAACGAATATGTAGAACGTGAAGACGATGTGATGACGGGTATCGTTCAACGTAAAGATGCTCGCTTTGTTTACGTTCATCTTGGGAAGGTAGAGGCTAAACTCGCTGAAGCAGAACAGATGCCTACTGAAGAATACCATCCCCATGATCGCTTAAAAGTTTATGTAACCAAGGTCGAAAACACAAGTAAAGGACCGCAAGTATATGTTTCACGGTCTCACCCGGGATTGTTGAAACGTCTTTTTGAAATGGAAGTTCCTGAGATCTATGATGGTGTTGTAGAAATTAAATCCGTTTCCAGGGAAGCAGGCGACCGCTCAAAAATCTCTGTCCACGCTGAAGATCCAGACGTTGATGCAGTTGGTTCTTGTGTGGGTCAAAGAGGACAGCGCGTTCAAGCGATAGTCAACGAGCTTCAAGGTGAAAAAATTGATATTGTAGAATGGTCCCAAGACCCAGTTGTGTATGTGTCAAACGCACTCAGTCCTGCTAAAGTAGTTGACGTACTGGTCGATGAAGAAGAAAAATCCACAACTGTGATTGTTCCGGACTACCAACTTTCTCTGGCAATTGGAAAACGCGGTCAAAATGCAAGATTGGCAGCGAGACTTACCGGGCTAAAAATCGACATTAAGAGTGAAACTGAAGCAAGAGAAGAAGGTTTACTTGATCAAGTCGATGAAAACAGTGCAGATGAAAATACTGACCATGATACCTTATTTGAATAAGGGGGAACATGATATGGTTAAAAAGAAAAAGATTCCACTTCGCAAATGTGTTGTAACCAACGAGATGAAGCCAAAACAAGAAATGATCAGGGTCGTCCGCAACAAAGAAGGCGATGTTTTCGTTGATGAAACTGGCCGCCAAAATGGGCGTGGCGCTTACGTGAGCCTTGATGAGGCTATTATAGAAAAGGCGAAAAAAACCGGTGCGTTAAATCGCCAATTGGGTACAGAGATTGAACCGGAGATTTTTGAACACATGGTTGATATCGCTCGAGGCAAAAATAAATGAACAGCAAGTATCTCAATCTTCTCGGGCTTGCTTTCAGAGCAGGGAAATGTTCTTTAGGAGAAGAAGTAATTGTTAAAGACATTCAGCGTCAACATGCCAAACTCGTGTTAATTGCCTCCGACACCGGGCAGCGCACTAGAAAAAAACTATTGGATAAATGCAAGACATACAATATACCTGCGATCATAGTTGACGACAGAGACACGCTCTCACATGCAATTGGGAAGTCACAGAGAGTGGCAATTGCAATTCTGGATAAAGGATTTGCATCCAAACTCGAAACACTGCTCTCTGACAAATAATAACGGGGTGACTGTATGCGTAAAATACGTGTATATGAATATGCAAAAGAAAATAAATTAACAAGTAAAGATGTGATTAACCACTTGAAAAATATGAATATAGAAGTAGCCAACCATATGTCAACCATATCTGGCGAGACCATAACCAAATTAGATGAACGCATTAAAGGTAAAAAAGAGCAAAAGAAACAAGAAACTCAAGCTAAAAGTCATTCAAATACCAATTCTTCCAATCAGAAACAGTCTCAAAATCCGGGGCAAAAGAAAGATACGAAGCAGAATCGTAAAAAACCTAACAAACCACAACACAATCAAAAGCAAAGTAATCAGAAACACAAAGGAAAAAGCCCTGCCGGCAAACAACAAAAATCTAAAGAAACCCCTGAAGAAATTGTATACAGTGGGGTTCTGACGGTTGACGATCTAGCTGAAAAATTAAACAAAGATACTTCTGATATTATCAAAAAATTGATGTTTCTTGGAGTTATGGCTACTAAGAATCAGGACCTTGATGATGACGCCGTTGAATTAATATGCGAAGAATATAATGTGAAAGTTAAGAAAGAAATTATACTTGATGATACGGACTTGGATAAATATATTAAAGAAGATGATCCTAATGATCTTATTGAGCGTCCGGCAGTCGTAACGATTATGGGGCACGTAGACCATGGGAAAACAACACTTCTTGACGCCATACGAGATGCAAAAGTGACTGAGGGCGAAGCTGGCGGCATCACACAACATATTGGTGCATATCAGGTCGAGAATGACGGTAAAAAAGTCACTTTCCTCGATACACCAGGACACGCTGCATTTACAAGCATGCGGTCACGCGGGGCTCAAATTACAGATATAGCTGTCTTAGTTGTAGCTGCTGATGACGGTGTCATGCCGCAAACTGCTGAAGCGATCAATCACGCGAAAGCAGCAGGTGTACCAATTATTATTGCAGTCAATAAGATGGATAAAGAGTCGGCTAATCCCGACAGAGTTATGCAGGAATTGACTGAATATGAACTCGTTCCGGAAGATTGGGGCGGAGAAACAATATTTGTAAATATTTCAGCCCTAAAGCATGAAGGCATAGATGATCTATTGGAAATGATTCAACTCGTTGCTGAAGTTGAAGAGCTGAAAGCTAATCCGGATACAACTGCGTTTGGAACGGTTGTTGAAGCAGAACTTGATAAAGGGCGCGGCTCTGTCGCAACTCTTCTCGTACAAAACGGCACATTAAATGTTGGAGATGCCTTTGTTGTAGGAAACACTTATGGCCGAGTGCGGGCCATGGTCAATGACCTTGGACAGCGCGTGAAAAAAGCCGGCCCATCTACACCAGTGGAAATTACCGGTTTGAACGATGTTCCACAAGCAGGTGATCAATTCCTCGTGTTTACCGACGAGAAAAAAGCCCGTCAGATTGGTGAAGCAAGACAGCAAAAACACATTGCTGAAAACCGGGGTGAACAATCAAAAGTCAGCCTCGAAGACCTTTTTGAACAAATAAAAGAAGGCGAAATGAAAGAAATCAATATCATTATAAAAGCTGATGTTCAAGGCTCTGCCGAAGCTCTTGCCTCTTCACTGCAAAAAATCAGTGTCGAAGGTGTCAAAATTAAAATCATCCATACCGGCGTCGGCGCAATCACTGAATCAGATATCATCCTTGCCTCCGCTTCCAATGCGGTTGTTATTGGCTTTAACGTACGACCTGATGCCAATGCCAAAAAGGCAGCAGAATCTGAAAAAGTGGATGTAAGGCTGCACCGTGTGATATATAAAGCCATTGAAGAAATTGAGGCAGCTATGAAAGGAATGCTGGATCCTGAATTTGAGGAAAAAGTAATTGGAACAGCAGAAGTACGCGAAACCTTTAAAGTATCAAAAGTTGGAACCATTGCAGGGTGTTATGTAACAGACGGGAAAATCTCACGAAATGCCGGTGTACGTTTAATTAGAAACAGCGTCGTTCAATTTGAAGGCGAAATCGATGCCTTAAAACGATTTAAAGATGACGTAAAAGAAGTGGCACAGAATTACGAGTGTGGTATTACCATCAAGAACTTCAATGATATTAAAGAAGGCGACTTAATTGAGGCCTTTGTCATGGAAGAAATAGAACGTGTATGATCCTTTTAATGGAAGTTGAATGCTTTTTGTATAACACACACTCGCTTAAAGGAAAGCGTTCTGTGCTCAAGTCTCTCATAACCAGGTTACGTCAGGATTTTAACGTATCAGTAGCAGAACTGGATTATCATGATTTATGGCAGCGTACGAAACTTGGTATTGTCACGATATCAAATGACCTCCGTCTTGCAGAAAAAATAATGCAAGAGGTACAGGCCGTGATCGACGCTGATACTGAAATGGAATGCACCCATTCTGTAACTGAGCGTTTATAAGAGTCTATTATGTAATAGTGAGGTGAAGGTGATGCAGGACATACGGGCGAATAGAGTTGCTGAGCAAATGAAAAAAGAGCTTGGAGACATCTTAACGCGAAAGATAAAGGACCCGCGTGTAGGGTTTGTGACCGTTACTGATGTTGAGGTTACAGGAGATTTACAGCAAGCAAAAATATTCATATCTGTCCTTGGAGATGAGAAAAAAAAGCATGAATCTCTTGTAGGTTTAGCCAAAGCTAAAGGATTTATCCGATCTGAAATTGGTAAAAGAATTCGTTTACGCAAAACACCGGAAATCAGTTTTGAATTCGATGAGGCTATTGAATATGGTAATAAAATTGATGCTATTCTGCGTGATTTAAACGAATAGCCCACCGATACTTGCAGAATAAGAGAACGGAGTTGATCGGATGGACGGTATACTGCCACTTTGGAAACCGCCAGGCATGACATCCCATGATTGTGTGATGAAAGTCAGACGTCTTTTACAAACGAAAAAAGTCGGGCATACAGGTACACTCGACCCAGATGCGGAGGGGGTTCTTCCCCTTTGTATCGGTCGGGCGACCAAACTCGTTCCATATATGACCAATACTGCTAAAGAGTATATAGCAACTGTTCAACTTGGAACAGCTACAGAGACTGAAGATGCTTCTGGTGCAGTGGTGGAAGAAGCAACGATCACACATATGCCGTCTAACCTTGAAATCGAACAAGCTCTGAATGCATTCAAAGGGACCATTGTTCAAATCCCCCCGATGTATTCTGCCGTCAGAGTAAAAGGAAAGCATTTATATGAATATGCCAGAGCTCAAGAACAAGTTGAACGACCTGAAAGGCACGTCATAATAAATCAAATCAGCTTGCTTCCATCGACTGGACAAGCACAACATAAGTTTGATATTAAAGTAGTTTGCTCGAAAGGGACTTACATCAGGACTTTATGTGTGGATATCGGCAAAAAGCTGGGTTATCCTGCCCATATGGCTAAACTTTACCGGACAAAAACCGGTTCTGTTACTAAAAAAGACACATATACATTTGATCACATACAGGCCGCTGTTAAAAACGCTCAGCCAGATACGCTCTTGCTCCCTATGACAGCAGGAATTGAGGGGATGGAGCGCCTAACTGTTGATGAAAAAACCAAACAGAAAGTTCTTCAGGGACAAAAGCTGCCACTCCCGGATCAACGCTTAAATGACCCATTTGCGATCATAGCAGATGGGGAACTTCTTGCCATTTATCAATATCATCCGAACAATAATGATGAAATTAAGCCAGTCCGCGTGTTTAATTAATATTTACGAATGATAAGTCTTGAACAAAGTGCAGGTGAAGCAGATTGCAGACGATACAATTAACATATCCTCACAATTTAACAGTAAATACAGCACCTGAAACAGTCGCAGCGATTGGCTTCTTTGATGGCATTCATCGCGGCCACCAAAAAGTGATCGGTGCAGCAATCGATCTGGCTAAGCAAAAAAAAATGAAAAGTGCTGTTATTTCGTTTTCTCCACATCCGTCAGTGGTGTTAAACCCGAACATCGATTCTGTTGATTATATAACACCGATGGAAGAGAAAAAAGACATTCTTGAAGGTATGAATGTTGATGTGTTCTATGTCATCACATTTAACAAAACACTGTCCAAATTAACACCTCAGGACTTTATTGATCATTTTATTATTGGACTCAATGTTAAGCATCTAGTCGCTGGATTCGACTTTTCCTATGGTCATAAAGGCAGCGGAAATGTCCAGACTTTGAAAGACCATTCCAGAGGTGTATTTGATTATACGGTTCTTGACAAGATGACATATGACGGGGAGAAAATCAGTTCCACCCTTATTAGAGAAAAACTGGATAAGGGCGATGTGCAAGATGCCGCAAAATTACTAGGTCGTTATCCAAGTGTAAGAGGCAAGGTTATTGAAGGGTTTAAACGCGGCAGAACGCTTGGTTATCCAACAGCAAACATACAAGTTCTGCCTGAAACACGTCTGCCGGCTCCAGGCGTTTACGCGGTAAGAGTGCGTCACAATGATCAGGTTTATAACGGCATGGCAAGTCTCGGTTTTAATCCGACATTTGAAGGGAACCTTTCCAATCCCAGTCTTGAGGCGTTCTTATTTAATTTCACCGGCGACCTATATCATGAGCCTGTCGAACTTGATTGGTGTGCTTTCATTCGGGAAGAAAAGAAATTCGACAGGATCGAGGATCTCATTGAAGAAATGCGCCATGATGAGGAAACGATTAAACATTTTTTTGAACAAAAAGAAGAAAATTAACCGCCCATCTCTTGCATTTTATTCGTATTGGGTGTACGCTATAAAAGATCAACCTTCGCTTGGCAAATCGTAACTCCGACGTTTGCTGGGGGACAGGGGATACATTTTAATTTAGGAGGTGCGCTGAATGGCTATTTCACAAGAACGCAAAAATGAAATTATCAATGAGTACAAGGTTCATGATAGTGATACAGGCTCGCCAGAAGTGCAGATTGCTGTTTTAACAGCAGAAATCACGTCACTTAACGAGCATTTGCGTGTGCACAAAAAAGACCATCATTCACGCCGGGGATTGTTTAAAATGGTAGGCAGACGTCGTAATTTGCTTACTTATTTGCGTAACAAAGATGTAACCCGTTACCGTGAACTGATTAAAAAGCTTGGCTTACGTCGATAATATGAAGGGAAAAAGCAGGAGAAATCCTGCTTTTTTTCTCATAATTTGATTTTTAAATCAACTGCTTACTATATGTAACATGTTATTGAAAGGAGTTCCATTATTAATGTCGGATTCAAAACAAACATTCTCCATTGATATTGCCGGTCGCTCGTTTTTAGTAGAAGTAGGAGAACTTGCTAAACAAGCAAATGGCGCCTGTATGATTCAGTATGGAGACACATCTGTATTATCTGCTGCAACTGCATCCAAAGAACCAAAAGACCTGCCCTTTTTTCCACTAACGGTTAATTATGAAGAACGTTTATACGCCGTTGGCAAGATTCCGGGAGGATTTATTAAACGCGAAGGTCGTCCCAGTGATAAAGCTGTTCTTTCTTCACGACTTATAGACAGACCGATACGCCCGCTCTTTCCTGATGGATACCGTAATGATGTTCAAGTGATCAGTACAGTAATGAGTGTCGACCAGGACTGTTCATCAGAGATTGCTGCTATGATTGGCTCTTCCATAGCACTTTCAATATCTGATATTCCATTCGAACAACCTATCGCAGGTGTTCATGTTGGACGAGTTGATGGTCAACTGATTATCAATCCAACAATTGAACAAGACGCTAAAAGTGATATTGATTTAACCGTAGCTGGCACAAAAGATGCCGTCAACATGGTAGAGGCCAATGCTAATGAAGTCCCTGAAGAAGTCATGCTTGAAGCAATTATGTTTGGCCATGACGAAATTAAACGGATCGTTGAATTTCAAGAGCAGATTGTTGCTGCTGTTGGGGTGGAAAAGAAACCTTTTACAGTTGCAGAATTGGATCAGGATTTGGTTCAGAAGGTCGAGACAGAAGCAAAAGCTCAACTGACTGAAGCAATTCAAGTACAAGAGAAACATGCCCGTGAAGAAGCAATTGATCAAGTTAAAGAAACTGTACTAGAAGCGTACGAAGAAGATGAAGAACTTTATCCACAGGTTAAAACCATTTTGAACAATATGGTAAAAGAAGAAGTACGGCATTTGATTACGAAAGAAAAAATACGTCCAGATGGCCGTAAACCAGATGAAATTCGCCCATTGTCATCACGCGTAGGCGTACTTCCAAGAACGCATGGGTCTGGTCTTTTTACGCGTGGACAAACGCAGGCTCTAAGCATCTGCACCCTTGGCGCTCTAGGAGATGTTCAAATATTGGACGGGCTTGATCTCGAAGAATCCAAGCGGTTCATGCACCATTATAACTTTCCGCAATACAGCGTTGGTGAGACCGGGCCGATCAGAGGACCTGGCAGAAGAGAAATTGGTCATGGGGCACTGGGAGAACGTGCACTTGAAAAAGTGATCCCTTCTGAAACTGAATTCCCTTATACAATCAGGCTTGTATCTGAAGTCCTGGAGTCCAATGGGTCATCTTCTCAGGCCAGCATATGTGCCAGCACAATGGCTATGATGGATGCTGGTGTTCCGATTAAAGCGCCTGTAGCAGGGATCGCAATGGGACTTGTTAAATCAGGTGAACATTATTCAATCTTAACAGATATTCAAGGCATGGAAGATGCACTTGGCGATATGGATTTCAAAGTCGCAGGAACTACAAAGGGCATCACTGCTTTACAAATGGACATCAAGATTGAAGGCTTATCAAAAAATATACTAGAAGAAGCGCTAAACCAAGCTAAAAGTGGTCGTCAGCATATCCTTGATTCCATGCTCCAGACCATCTCAGAGCCACGCGCTGAATTATCGTTATACGCACCAAAAATACTGACAATGAGCATCAAACCGGAAAAAATCCGTGATGTTATTGGTCCAAGCGGGAAGCAAATCAATAAGATCATCGATGAAACCGGCGTGAAAATTGATATTGAACAAGACGGAAGTGTCTTTATTTCTTCAACAGACACTACCATGAACAACAAAGCTAAAGAAATCATTGAAAGTCTGGTTCGCGAAGCTGAAGTGGGAGAAATTTATCTCGGAAAAGTTAAGCGCATCGAAAAGTTTGGTGCTTTTGTTGAATTGTTCAAAGGCAAAGATGGTCTCGTTCATATCTCTGAACTAGCAGAAGGACGTACCAATAAAGTAGAAGATGAAGTTTCAATTGGCGATGAGATTATGGTTAAAGTTAAAGAAATTGACTCTCAAGGCCGTGTGAATTTATCTCGAAAAGCCGTCCTCGAGGAAGAGAAAAAACAAAAAGCAAAACAATAGCATACCTGTTAAATACGTAAAAAAGAAACTGATACAAACAGTTTCTTTTTTTGGTTTTTTTAGGCTGGCATATCTTGTCCTTCTTCAACATATAAGTGTAAGGAGAGGGGCATCTGTATGTATCGGTTTAAAGGCGTTATTCATATGATCGTTTTTATCCTAATTGTGTTCATTTCATTCGAGGGCCAGAGCTACAATCCATTTACAACCGCCCATTTAAATCAACTTCCTTATGAGGCTGACGTTGCAATGAAAGAAAATAATCCCTTATATGAAGAAATTATACATAAAGCCAAAAATTATGAACAAGAGCCGGAAAATGCCTACATCGATAAAGTCTGGAAAAAGACTCCAGGCAGAAATGGCATTAAAGTAGATGTTGATGCATCATATGAACAAATGAATAAAAATGGAGTTTTTGACACATCATTGTTTGTATACGAACAAATCCCCCAGAGGTTACTTTCAAAGACTTGCCGGCAGCGCCTGTATACCGCGGGCATCCTGAAAAAAATATGGTTAGTTTGCTAATTAATGTTTCATGGGGGGAAAATCATATCCCCGGGATCCTTCGTACATTAAAAAAACATAATGTCAAAGCAACTTTTTTTATTGAAGGTAATTGGGCTAAAAAGCATGTGGACTATGTTGAAATGATAGCTGAAGAAGGCCATTCAATTGGAAACCATGCATACAGTCATCCTGATATGGCGCAAATCACTAAATCTCAAACTATAGAAGAGATCCAAAAAACCAATGACGTCCTGGAAGCGATTACGAACCAAAAACCAGATTGGTTTGCGCCTCCGAGTGGAAGTTTTAATAATCATGTCGTAAATGCAGTTCATGAATTAAATATGGAAACGGTCCTTTGGTCTGTGGATACAATTGACTGGAAAAACCCGACACCGTCAGTGATGATGAACCGAGTTATGTCTAAAGTGCATAAAGGAGCAACGATTTTAATGCATCCCACCCCGGTCATTGAACAGGGGTTGGATTTGATGATTACCGAGCTTAAGAAGAAAAATTACAAACTGGGCACAATCGAACAGCTGCTGGACGAAAAAAGATAAAGAAGACTTAACAGGAGGACATTCATGATTTATAAAAATACATGTCGCAATGGACTAAGAATCATATTGGAACATGTTCCTGATGTGCGTTCCGTTACAATAGGGGTCTGGATTAAAACGGGATCCAGATTCGATCCTGAAGATCAGAGTGGAATTTCACACTTTCTGGAACACATGTTATTTAAAGGGACAAAATCACGTAATGCACGGGATATTGCTGAAGCTTTTGATTCAATTGGTGGTCAGGTCAACGCATTTACTTCTAAAGAATATACATGTTTTTACGCAAAAGTAATGGACACGCACCAAATATACGCGGTAGAGATTCTTGCTGATATGTTCTTTAATTCCCTTTTTGAAGAAGAAGAAATAGAACGGGAGAAAAAAGTAGTTTTAGAAGAAATTAATATGTATGAAGATACACCAGATGATATTGTACATGACCTCCTGGCTCAGTCCTCCTACAGTGCACATCCATTGGCAAATCCAATCTTGGGGTCCCGTCAACATGTTCAATCATTTACATCAGATGAACTGAGAACCTATATGAAAGACCACTATACACCAAACAATATCGTTATATCGGCAGCAGGACACATTAATGAACGCCTTGAAGATGAACTTGAGAATTACTTTGGTCAATTTAATGCTTCCACAAATGTTTTGAATGCCCGTGCACCTGTATTTACTGCCGGGGAAGTTATTAAGAAAAAAAATATCGAACAAGCTCATTTATGCTATGGATTTAGCGGAATGGCTGTAACTGATGATGACCTATATAGTTTGATTTTAATGAATAACGTATTTGGGGGCAGCATGAGTTCACGTCTGTTTCAAGAAATACGTGAAAAGCATGGACTCGCTTACTCTGTATTCTCTTACCATTCTTCTTTTCTGGATCATGGGTTGCTGACGATATATGCGGGTACTGGTGTTCAACAACTTTCCCTATTAAAAGACAGCATTAATCAAACGATTGATCAATTTGTCGAAAAAGGCATCACAGATAAAGAACTCTTATACAGTAAAGAACAATTGAAGGCAAATTTATTATTCAGTCATGAAAGCACAAATAGCCGTATGTCAAGGAATGGCAAAAATGAATTGCTTCTCAACACAGATAGATCTATTGAGGATATGCTGAATGAGATTGAAGCTGTTACAAACGAAAACGTTCAATCTGTCATTGATCGCCTCTTTAAACACAAACCTTCTATGGCATTGGTGACATCGTTAGAATAGGTGAACGAAAACCAGCATACATCTATACTATGACAAATAAAAAAGGGGAGCAGGTGTGATGCGCTACAAGGATATAAGTGGAAAGGAAATTGTTAATATCACACACGGGTCCAGACTTGGAGTGCTTGGGCAGACAGATCTGCAAATAAATGAAAGAACAGGACAGATTGAGGCTCTGGTCATCGCCAACTACAAATGGCTCGGCTTTAAAAAAGAAGGGGCTGAAACAATTATTGATTGGCGCTCCATCCGGAAAATAGGGGAAGACATGATCATGATCGAAACCCCGAATATAGACTAAAGGAAAAACCGTTAGCATATAGGCTGACGGTTTTTCTTTTTGTCCTAATGCACCTTCATCTTGATATGACATAGGCTATAAGGACGATGATTGATTCTTGACTGATGGAGGGTGCTTGACACTATGAATAAATTAATTGCAGTTATTGGTGGGGATGGGCGTTATCTGGAACTGATACGCCAGCTTAAAATGATGCCTCAAACGACGATCCAGCTCGTTGGTTATGACAATCTTGAACAAGGTTTTACAGGATTGGAACAAATGACGTTCAGTGATCTTGAACCTGATCAATTGAATGCTGTCATACTTCCGATCACTGGAACCGATAATGAAGGATATATCACACCAGTCTTTTCTGATGAAAGCATTCAACTAACATCTGAATGGTTTCAACAATTAAATTCAGAGACGGTTGTCTTTACGGGGATCGCCAATAGTTATCTGCGGAAACAAGCGAAACAATCGGGAGTTACACTTATCCCGCTTTTAAATCGCGATGATGTCGCAATCTATAACTCTATTCCTACGGCAGAAGGAGCCATTATGATGGCTATAGAACAAACAGATTATACCATCCATGGTTCACAGGTGATTGTTACTGGATTTGGGCGGGTCGGGCATACGGTTGCCAATAAATTTTCTGCTCTCGGAGCAAAAGTGTCTGTTGCAGCCAGACATATTAAGGACTTGGCCCGAATTACAGAAATGGGTCTAAAAGCCATCCCGCTGGAAGACCTTAAAAATCACACAGTATCATGTGATGTGTTAATTAATACAATTCCAGCCAATATAATCACAAAAAAAGAAATACAATACTTGCCGTCTCATGCGCTTATTTTTGACCTGGCTTCCCAACCGGGCGGAACTGATTTTGATTTTGCAGAGCAGCGTGGCATTAAGGCAATTCTCGCTAAAAGTTTACCAGGTATTGTTGCCCCTAAAACAGCTGGGCAAATTCTGGCAGATGTCATTAAGCAGTTTTTAAATGAATGAGAGGAGAATGAGGTCATGATGTCTTTAAAAGGAAAACGCATTGGATTTGGACTGACAGCCTCCCATTGTACGTATGCAGCTGTCTTTCCCCAGATTGAAAAACTTATGTCGCTTGGAGCAGAAGTTGTTCCCATTGTCACTTACAATGTGCAAAACGTGGATACAAAGTTTGGAAAAGCAGCAGATCATATTTATAAAATAGAATCATTGACTGGGAAGCGTGTCATTGATTCGATGCCTGAAGCAGAACCGTTAGGACCTGCAGAACCCCTTGATTGTATGGTGATTGCACCATTAACAGGAAACTCGATGAGCCGATTTGCAAACGCCATGACAGATTCTCCTGTATTAATGGCTGCGAAAGCAACGATGCGCAACCACAAACCTGTAGTACTTGGCATTGCGACGAACGATGCCCTCGGATTAAATGGCGTTAACTTAATGCGTCTAATGGCTTCAAAGTTGATTTATTTTATTCCATATGGGCAAGACGCTCCATATAAAAAACCAAATTCTCTTGTTGCTGACATGACATTGTTGCCAGACACAATCGAAGCTGCGCTAGAAGGAAAGCAGCTTCAGCCTGTTATCATTCCTTTTCAAGACAGTCAGGAAGGAAATGCCGGTAATGTCTAAAGATCAAGAGTATCATGTTGCCATTATCGGTGCGACAGGAGCAGTTGGCCGAACAATCATGAATATACTTGAAGAAAGAAACTTTCCTGTCCGACAACTGAGTCTGTTTGCGTCTGATCGCTCACGCGGTCAGACGCTCGGTTTCAAAGAAGAAAAGCACCCTATCAAAGTCATTGAACAAGGAGCGTTTAAAGATGTTGATATAGCTTTTTTTTCAGCAGGAGGAACCATTTCCCGCAGGTTTGTTCCTCAAGCCATTGATGAAGGGGCAATTGTAATTGACAATACGAGTGCTTTCCGGATGGATCCAGATGTTCCCCTTATCGTCCCAGAAGTAAATGAGTACGATATAAAGCATCATAATGGGCTGATTGCCAACCCAAATTGTTCTACCATACAAATGGCAGCCGTTCTATACCCGATTCGTGAAAAAGTCGGCTTAAAGCGTGTCATTGTTTCAACTTATCAGTCCATTTCGGGAGCGGGGACAAAGGCAGTCAGTGATTTGAAAGATGCAGCTTCTTCCAGTCTTAAAGACCCTCATAAAAAAGATAAAGATGGCCTAGCATTTAATGTTATTCCTAAAATTGATGTGTTTAAAGATAAAGGATTCACATATGAAGAGATGAAAATGATTGAGGAAACGAAAAAAATTCTTAGCTATCCAGACTTGCAAGTGGGCGCCACTTGTGTAAGAGTCCCAGTTTTCACATCACATGCAGAAAGTGTATATATTGAAATTGACAGTGAAAGTAAAACTGTTCAAGATATCCAACAGATTTTGAGGGAAGCAAAAGGAATTGTGGTTGAAGACGCCCCTGAGAGGGGTGTATACCCGACTCCAATTCGTGCAGCAAATGAAGACAGTGTGTTTGTTGGACGCATCAGACAGGATTTAGACCTTCCTAATGCATTTCATATGTGGATTGTCAGTGATAATTTGCGTAAAGGGGCGGCGCTAAATACTGTTCAAATTGCAGAATCCCTCATCAAAACGTTTTGATTTAATAAAGAGGTGATGCAATGTCCATTTTAATTCAGAAATTTGGCGGCACATCCGTGAGTACAGAAAAAAATAGAGCACACGTTATCGCACATATTCAAGAAGCCGTCCAAAATCATCATAAACTGGTTGTGGTGGTGTCAGCCATGGGGCGCTACCCTGAACCTTATGCAACAGATTCGTTAATGAATTTGATACAGAAAGAACAATCAAATTGCTCCCCGAGAGAACTTGATTTATTAATTTCATGCGGGGAAACGATTTCTTCTGTCGTCCTTGCTCATGAGCTTAGGGCTAATCAAGTTACTGCCACAGCATTGACCGGTGCACAAGCAGGAATACGAACCTCAAGTGATTTCACAAAAGCCAAAATAAAAAAAATCAAGCCGGCGAGGGTGTTAAAAGAACTTCGTCATCATGATGTTGTCGTGGTTGCCGGTTTTCAAGGCATGGCAGAAACAGGGGATATTACGACAATTGGCCGAGGCGGTAGTGACACAACGGCTGCTGCCCTGGGAAGCGCCTTAAAAGCGGAGCGGGTTGATATTTATACTGATGTAAATGGCATTATGACAGCCGATCCCTCTATTGTAACTTCAGCAAAACCGCTGCTTAATGCCACATACTTGGAAATCTGTCATATGGCCTATCAGGGTGCCTCAATCGTTCACCCGCGTGCTGTTGAATTATTAATGCAAGCCAATATTCCGCTGAGGATTGCGTCCACATATACAAAAGATAAAGGAACCCATATTTCAAGCACACAACCAAGTGACCCCTTTTCCGAACGGTTGGAACGTCCAGTTACAGGTATTGCTCATATGAAAGGATTGACACAAATCAAAGTCAATACAAAGGGGCAATCATACCATGTGCAATCCGAAGTGTTTAAAGCTATGGCTTCAGAAGGCATTTCGGTCGACTTTATTAACATTTCAACATCCGGCGTCAGTTACACAGTGCCCGATCCTCTTACAGAGCTTGCGTTACAGGCTTTAAAAAAGCGTCATTTTACTGTAAGTGCAATGCGAGACTGTGCCAAAGTTTCTGTGGTTGGCGCTGGCATGGCAGGCATGCCAGGTGTTGCTTCGACAATGATTCAAGCTTTAACGGATAAAGGGATCCGTATCTTGCAATCTGCTGACAGTCATACAACGATATGGGCACTCGTCTCAGGGGCAGATGTCAATATGGCTGTCAATGCACTTCATGATGTATTTAAACTCGGCCTTCCCGTTTCTGAAAAAAACTGAGTCAGTGGTTATATGTTTACAACCTGTTAAGAGAGGTGTGTTGGTTGATGGAGAAAGAGCCTGTCGTATATACGGCTATGGTCACACCCTTTGATGATCAAGGAGAGTTGCATTTAGGGAGAACTGAACGTTTGGTTGAACATTTATTGGATAATGGAACAGAAGGGCTCGTAATCGCCGGGACTACAGGAGAATCTCCCACATTGTCCAAGAAAGAAAAAATCAATTTATTTGAGAAAGTTGTACAAATCGTGAATGGCCGGGTTCCGGTCATTGCTGCAACAGGATCCAATAATACAGCCGAAACGATCGCTCTTACTAAAGAAGCTGAGTCACTTGGTGTAGATGGTGTAATGCTTGTAACGCCATATTATAATAAACCTTGTCAGGAAGGGCTGTATGAACATTTTGCCAGTACAGCTGCACGTACGTCACTTCCAATTATGCTCTATAACATTCCGGGGCGGTCGGTTGTTCACATGACAGCTGAAACGATTATTAAATTGAGCCAAATCGATAATATCGTTTCGCTTAAAGAAGCAAGTAATGACCTTACACAGCTGTCTTATGTTGCAGCACAGACCCCTGAAGATTTTAAAATATACTGTGGTGAAGACAGTCTGACTCTGCCAATGGCTGCACTTGGGGCAGATGGCGTTGTTTCGGTTGCTTCCCATGTTGTCGGTCTTGAAATAAAAGATATGATTAATGCATACAACGACGGGAAGGTCAAACGGGCGCAAGCTATTCACAGCCGCTATCTGCCCTTAATGGAAGCCCTGTTTCTCCAACCGTCTCCAGCTCCAGTCAAAACAGCCTTAAATCTTCTGGGCCTTTCTGCAGGTCCTGTAAGATTACCATTAAAAAATTTATCCCAGCAAGAAACAAAGGACTTAAGAGAATTACTGCCTTCATTACAGCTTTAAAATAAGCTCAATTCATTTTGGAACCAGGAAACCATTTAAGGTCTCTTGGTTCCATTGTATTTTCACGGGTTATTCGGTCCATACTAATATTAATATGAAGATAACTGGAGGCATGATTTTATGACAGAAGAGAAACCGAACAAAAATGACGACAACAAAGAGTCACAAGAAGGGTCATCCTCACTTGTACAAAAGATTCAACAATTGGGGCAATCGAATGTAGCTCAGGCGCCTGATTCAAACATTCATGTTTTGTCAATTATCGGGCAAGTAGAGGGACATGTTCAACTTCCGCCACAAAATAAAACAACCAAATATGAACATCTTTTGCCTCAACTGATTGCCATTGAACAAAACCCCAAAATTGAAGGATTAATCATTTTGCTAAATACAGTAGGCGGTGATGTCGAAGCCGGGTTGGCATTATCTGAAATGATTGCTTCCATATCAAAACCAACTGTATCTATTGTTCTTGGGGAGGTCATTCTATAGGCGTTCCTATTGCTGTTGCTGCTGACTATTCCTATGTTGCCCCCACGGCCACAATGACAATTCATCCAATTCGCTTAACCGGCCTGGTGATTGGGGTTCCGCAGACTTTTGAATACCTTGATAAAATGCAGGATAGAGTGATTGATTTTGTTACGACGCATTCGAAAATTGAAGAAGAGAAATTTAAAGAACTGATGTTCGCAAGAGGTAATCTAACACGGGATATCGGAACAAATGTGATCGGCAAAGATGCTGTTAAATATGGCCTTATTGATGGCATTGGTGGCGTTAAAGAAGCCATGGAAAAGGTAAATGAACTTATGACGAAATCAAAGGGAGTGATCCAGTGATTCTTTATACCCCTCTATCTGAAACGGACATTTTCCCTGCAGATGAAAAGGCGATGGCCAAGCGAGCTTTTCTATCCCATCAGGGTCGAACATGTTATACAGAGAAGCAGGACGATGGGTCTTATCTTGTTTTACAGCTGCTATCAACAGATCCAAACGATTTTCTCGATGGGTCATTTCTCCCTGGAACGATCATAAATAAGCCGTAAATATGCTAAATCTATGATATAATGGATATCATTGGCTGGACATGCCCCCTTGTCAAAATGACAGGGGTTTGTTTTCAATGAAAAGGTTACGCGAGCAGAGGTGAAGTTACAATGGCGAAAAAGAAACGCCGCAAGAAAAAGGCACACTAAAAAAGCAAGTAAAATTTGAACTGCTTGGTCTATTATTTATTTTCCTAGCGATATTCGGCAGTGGAGCAAGTGCCATTAGTGATGGCGTCATACCAGGCGGTCTTGAGCACATTTTCCGATTCTTTTTAGGGATCTGGTATTTTGTTGCTTCAGTATTTTTATTGATTTTTGGGATAACATTACTAGTCAAAAGAAGATATCCTGATTTTAAGCATAAAAAAATGATTGGGTTTTTGATTGTATTTTTCGGAACATTGCTGTTTACCCACATCCAGACCTTTGATCGCTTGCTACTGACGAGTGACGATACATCGATATTAAAAGCAACATGGACCAATTTCATAGCTTTCGTACAAGGAGAAGGGACAGGGTCTCAGACTGGGGGCGGCATGATTGGTGCCATATTATTTGCGTTCTCTTATTATTTGTTTTCATTGACGGGTGCTAAAATCGTTTCAGTTTTCACAGTTTTGGTCGGTCTGATTTTCCTTACTGAGTTTTCATTGGGGGATTTTTTCGGCAAACTGTCTCTTAAACTTAAAAACTATCTCACTTCGTTGAGCGGGAAAATAAAATCATCTCGTGAAGAGCGGAAATTGAAGAAAGAAGAAGCAGCACTTGATGTTCCAGACGAAAAAGAGCTGCCCGCAACAGCAGAAGCTGTGCAGGATGATCCGATTATTCAGGATTTCACTGATGTAGCTTATGCACATAGTGACGTATCTGCACAAAATTCAAATGTTGATACCGGTCAGAGTGAGCCTGTTGATTCAGCTGAAAGTGAAACAGACTTAACGGAAACATTGCCGATGACTGAAACAGAAAACCATGACTATACGCTTCCGGCAATGCAACTGCTCACCGAACCTGAACAGGGTTCACAGCAACAGGAGAAATCGCATATTCAAGGTATTGTCCGTAAGCTTGAGCGTACATTCCAGAGTTTTGGTGTTAAAGCTAAAGTATCCAAGGTTCATGTCGGACCAGCTGTAACTAAATATGAAGTTTACCCTGAAGCAGGTGTAAAAGTGAGCAAGATTGTTGGACTTCACGATGATCTGGCACTGGCGCTTGCAGCAAGGGACTTAAGAATCGAAGCACCGATACCAGGAAAGTCCGCTGTTGGAATTGAAGTTCCAAACAAGGAAGTTGCCATGGTGTCACTCAGGGAAGTTCTTGAATCCATTACCCCAGGCAGAACGGGAAACTGCTTTTCGCGCTTGGACGGGATATCTCGGGTGATTCAATCATTGCAGAATTGAATAAAATGCCTCATTTGCTTATTGCCGGTGCCACCGGCAGTGGTAAAAGTGTCTGTGTCAATGGCATTATTACGACCATATTGATGCGTGCCAAACCACATGAAGTCAAAATGATGATGATTGACCCTAAAAAGGTTGAATTGAATGTATATAATGGCATTCCGCATTTGCTTGCACCGGTCGTAACGGATCCTAAAAAAGCTGCAAGAGCTTTGAAAAAAGTTGTGGCTGAAATGGAGAGGCGCTATGATTTATTCTCAGATACAGGTACCCGTAATATTGAAGGGTATAATGAGCATGTCAGACGCTATAATCAGACAGTAGAGGAAGAAGAAGCACAGCCGTTATTGCCATATATCGTTGTTTTAGTCGATGAACTGGCAGACTTAATGATGGTTGCCTCAAGTGATGTAGAAGATGCGATTACAAGGCTCGCTCAAATGGCGAGAGCAGCAGGGATTCATTTGATTATTGCAACTCAGCGTCCCTCTGTTGATGTCATTACCGGCATTATCAAAGCCAATATCCCATCTCGAATCGCGTTTGGCGTGTCTTCTCAAACGGACAGCCGCACAATCCTGGACTCCGGCGGAGCTGAAAAGCTCCTTGGACGCGGCGATATGCTATTTATGCCAGTCGGCGCTTCGAAACCAATGCGTGTTCAGGGTGCGTTTTTATCTGATGAAGAAGTCGAACGTATCGTTGATCATTGCATAGAGCAGCAAAAAGCCTCCTACCAAGAGGAAATGATTCCGGAAGAAACGAGTGAAGTTGTTGAAGAAGTGGATGATGAATTGTTCGACGATGCGGTTAAGCTTGTCATTGAAATGGAAACAGCGAGTGTTTCCATGCTGCAGCGGCGTTTCCGGGTTGGTTACACCCGTGCAGCACGCCTTATTGATGCGATGGAAGACAGAGGGATTGTGGGCCCTTATGAAGGCAGCAAACCAAGGACTGTTCTCGTATCTCAAACCACCGAAGAAAAAACCTCGTAATTGGCTTGGAATTAAATTAACATCCATTGTAAAGACTAGAACGTAAGTTGGAGGGATGCACATGGAAACCATTTTTGAAGAAAATAACATCCGGTACCACATTGTCCCGCATCAAGCGTTTAAAACAGTCAGCATTGTCTTAAAAATAAAAGGTGAACTATCTCGGGAAACGATAACCAAGCGCGCTTTGCTCCCGTATGTCTTGGCCCAGGGTCCCAACAAATACCCTACAAGACGTGCATTGCAGCTTAAATTAGATGCTTTATACGGAGCACGCTTTTCCTTGGGCGGGGCTAAAAAAGGAAACCATCATGTATTGACATTAAGGCTTGACATAGCGAATCAGAAGTATATACAAGGGGAATCCACTGCGTTGGAGGAGACCCTGCAATTGGTTCGTGATATCATTTTTGATCCAAACACAACAGACGAAGCTTTTTCAGACAACATCTTAAATAGAGAAAAAGCAACTCTTAAAAAGAAAATGATAGCGATTCAAGATGACAAAATGCAATATGCCAATATGCGGCTTATCGATGAGATGTGCGAAGGGGATCCCTATCATTTGCACGTCCACGGGTACGAAGAAGATCTGAATGATATTCAGTCTGATAACTTGTATCAGTACTACCAGGAAATGCTCATAAGCGATGACTTCGATCTTTATATACTGGGTGACGTGGATACTGAATCGATAAAAGACCTTTTGGCTCGTACATTCAGAAATGGGCATACTGAAAGGCCACCCAAAGAACGCATCGCGCCTCATCCGGATTCAGAAAAACCAGCAAGAACCATCATTGACAAACAGCCTGTTCAACAAGCCAAGCTTCATATCGGGTATCGGACACACTGCACATATAAAGATAATCTTTATCCTGCTTTGCATGTATTTAATGGACTATTTGGCGGTTTTCCGAGTTCAAAACTGTTTATTAATGTCCGAGAGAAGAACAGCCTTGCTTATTATGCAGCCTCACGTATTGAAAGTCACAAAGGGTTAATGCTTGTATTTTCTGGAATCAACCCAAATGACTTTGAACAGGCCAATGCAATTATTGCTGATCAACTGACCGCCATGAAGAAGGGTGATTTCTCCCAAGAAGAACTTGTACAAACAAAAGACTTGGTGGTCAATCAACTTCTGGAGACAATGGATCACCCCCATGGTTTGATTGATTTACTCTATCAGCAAGTGTTGGCGGACACGAAACTGCCCCCTGAGCAATTAATCGATCAAATAAAAGCTGTCACGAAGACAGACGTCATCAAAGTGGCAGAGCCCATATTTTTGGATACAGTGTACTTATTAACAGACGAAAGAGGTGAGTCGGCGTGAAAGAACACCAATACAAACAGATCTCTGAAACCATCTATTATGAGCAGCTTCCCAATGGATTGACCTTACATCTTATTCCAAGAACAGAAATGTCAAAAACCTATGGGGTCTTCTCAACACAATATGGATCCATCGACAGGTCATTCATTCCTTTGGGTGAAAGTGAGCCCATCACTGTCCCTGATGGTGTTGCTCATTTTCTCGAACACAAACTATTCGAGAAGGAAGATCATGATGTATTCGCCGACTTCGGGAAGCAAGGTGCTTCTCCAAACGCCTTTACTTCTTTCACAGAAACGGCTTATCTCTTCAGCGCCACGAACAATATTGAAGAAAATGTTAAGACACTCCTTGATTTCGTCCAGAATCCTTATTTTTCTGATCAGTCTGTTGAAAAGGAAAAAGGAATCATCACTCAGGAAATTAATATGTACGATGATCAACCGGACTGGCAATCTTTTATGGGAACCATCAAAGCTATGTTTCATCATCACCCCGTCAACATTGACATAGCCGGTACTGAACCGACTATTCGAGCGATTACTAAAGAAGATCTATATACGTGTTATCACACATTTTACCATCCATCGAATATGAATCTCGTTATTGCTGGCAACTTTGATCCCGAACGGATGATGAAACTGATTCAGTCAAACCAGGCAAACAAAACGTTCACCGAGCCTGAACCTATTCACAAGTCATTTCCGGAAGAGCCCGATCACGTCGCCATGAGTGAACATGTGCTTAATATGCCTGTATCAACCCCTAAGTGTACAGTTGGTGTCAAAGAATCAAACAAGGCAATTACCGGTGAAGCGTTCGTAAAAAAAGATCTGTTGCAAAATATGTTCCTTGATTATTTCTTTTCTAAAAGCGGTTCATTTTATCACCTTTTATATGATGAAGATCTGATTGATTCCAGCTTTTATTTCGAATCCAATCTGGAACATAATTTCGGTTATTCCCTTATCGGCGGAAACACGGATCATCCGGATCTGTTTGCCGAACGCGTTAAAACTCTACTTTTGTCCACTAGGGAGTACAGCTTGTCATCTGAAGACTTTGAACGCATGAAGAATAAAAAAATTGGACAGTGGCTTATGGCGTTGAACTCATTGGAATTCACAGCTAATAAGTTGATTCATTATAATCGGCAGGATATCGATTTATTTAATATGATTCAAACGATCCAAGACTTAACAATCAAGGAAGCACAATCGTTCCTTGAACACTGGATAGTTCCTGATCGTATTGCCGTTTGTAAAATCGTTACGGAGTAGTTAAAAATGGGGAAGAATATTTTGATCGTTGGTGCAAGCGGAGAAATTGGTCAAGCCGTTGCAATCCAACTTGCAAAAGAGGGACATCATTTGGTCCTGCATTACAATACTAATCGAGTTGGAATTGAACAAATTATAAAGCAAGTAGAGGATGCAAGTATACTTTCGGTGATCCAAAGTGATTTAACCATGGAAGCAAGCGCAAAAAATGTGCTGAGTGCTCTGGCATTCAGTATGGATGCAGTTATTTTTGCCAGTGGGCAGGCCTACACCAGTCTCTTCCAAGATACACCGGAGACGATCATGGATCGGATGCTCAAGCTTCATGTGAAAGCGCCATGGCTCATTACTCAGGGTCTGTTACCGGGCATGATTCAGAAAAACGCCGGTCATGTTTTATTTGTCACTTCTATATGGGCAGAAGTGGGGGCCAGCATGGAAGTCGTATATTCCAGTGTGAAAGGTGCTCAAAGAAGTTTTGTCAAGGCGCTGTCTAAGGAAGTTTCGTCCAGTGGGGTCATAGTCAAAAATATAAGTCCGGGTTATATCGACACTGCGATGAACCGTCACCTCAGTGAAGATGAGAAGCACGTTTTATTCAATGACATCCCGCTTAGAAAAGGCGGTACAGCTGAAGACGTGGCTAAAACAGCGGCATTTTTATTAACGGATACGGCCTCGCGCACCCTGCTTGATGATACAATTCATGTGACTGGGGGTTGGGATCCTTAAAAAGTTTATCACAGGAACGCGCATAAAATGCCTTTTTGTACAAACAATAAGTGTGCAAAACCAAAAAGGAGGCATTAATGATGTCAGTTCTTGATAATTTCGACACATGGAAAGACTTTTTGTCCAACAAATTAGAACAAGCACAATCTCAAGGGATGGACCAACAAACCATTTCAAATGTGGCCTATGAAATAGGAGATTATCTTTCAAAACATGTAGACGCTAAAAATGGTGAAGAAGCCGTATTACTTGAACTCTGGAATGCTGCTTCTGAGGAAGAAAAACAATCTCTTGCCAACACGATGGTTAAACTCGTTCAAAATCAGTGAAAATGAAAATCCTCCACAAAAACACGTTTCCGATATGGAAACGTGTTTTTTTTGAAAACCTGGGATTTTATTGCAATAAATGTTACAATCGACTTTTCACAAAGCCATAAATCAGCTATGATAGAAAGAGATTACTTTTTGCTATAGTGGGTACCATAAGTGAAGCATGTAAAGGGGTTTATTATGGAGAAAACAGAATGGTATCTTGAATATGAAATAAAAATTAACCGACCTGGTTTGCTGGGGGATATATCTTCGCTGCTAGGGATGCTTTCCATTAATATCATTACAATTAATGGAGTGGAAAATTCCCGCCGCGGGATGCTTCTTTTGTCTAAAGAAGATGAACACATTCAGCGTTTATCGTCTATACTGGATACAATGAATACAATTGAAGTCAAGAAAATCCGCAAACCCAAGCTTCGGGATAAGCTCGCCGTCAGACATGGGCGGTACATACATCGCGATGCGGACGATCACAAAACAGTTCGTTTTGTCCGAGATGAAATTGGCTTACTCGTTGATTTTATGTCAGAAATCTATAAAACTGAAGGGCACAAATTGATCGGCGTTCGTGGGATGCCAAGAGTGGGTAAGACGGAATCAATTGTCGCTGCAAGTGTCAGTGCCAACAAACGTTGGTTATTTGTGTCCAGTACGTTATTGAAACAAACTGTCAGAAGTCAATTGATAGAAGGCGAATACAGCGGAGATCATATCTATATCATTGATGGGGTCGTATCAAAAAAACGGGCAAATGAGGTTCATTGGCAGCTAATCAGGGAAATCATGCAACTACCGGCAGTCAAAGTAGTTGAACACCCTGACATATTTGTTCAAGCAACAGAATATGAGATAGATGATTTTGATTACATTATAGAGCTTAGAAGCACTGAAGACGAACAAATCACATATGAAGCCATTGAGCAGCCCGGCTTTAATCCAAATGACGGCTTTTCCGTGTTTGATTGATTTCTAAAAATGGACGGTGTTAAAATGGGAATTGGTACCAGATTAAAGGGATCGCGTGAGACAGAAGGTATCACGCTTGATGAGCTGCAAGAAACAACAAAGATACAAAAACGGTATTTGCAAGCCATTGAAGATGAAAACTTCGGGATTTTACCTGGAACGTTTTATGCAAGAGCATTTATAAAAGAATACGCCACTGCTGTTGGTCTAAATGCTGAAGAATTGCTTGAGGAGTATCAAGAAGAGCTACCTCAAACTGAAGCCGAAGAAACACCTCAATATACACAAATTCAACGGTCACGGAAAAGTACAACCCCGGCCAAGAGCTCAGCGGTATTTGCATTAATACCAAGAATTATTGTCGTGCTCTTGATTATTGGGATTCTTTTTGCTGCCTGGTATTTCCTTAAACAGTCATTATCAGACTCTTCTTCTGAAAATGGCCAAGAACCAGGAGATAACCAAGTGATTTTGAATGAAGACCAGGAAAGTGAGCAGCCTTCTGAAGAAGATCAGGAGACCAACGATACCAATGAGAACAGCAGCGAAACTAAAGAGGATACAAATGAAGATAAAAAAAGCGAGGAACCATCTGAACCTGAAGCTGAGCTTGAATTGGTTGAAGAACAATCAGGAGGCGGTCAAGCCACAGCTGTATTTGATTTAAAAAATGCCCCGGATAAGGTTACAGCCACACTTGAGACGACAGCCAGAACATGGTTGACCGTCGAAAGTGATGGAGGCGAATCGATGTATTACGATTTCTTTGATGCGGACAATTCCCCTTTGGAACTTGATATTTCCGGAAAAGAGAGTGTTTTCATAAAGATCGGCCATGCACCTGATGTCTCAATCAAAATAAACGGTGAGGCGTTAGAATATCCAGCTGATCCAAATGAGTATGTTGTTCAAAATATAACAATAAACCCTAATAACTAAACAGAATGATTTTGAACGGACCCTTCCTTGACCATAGTCCTGTTTTGGAAGGGTCCTGTATACGTTAATCAGGAGGCGTCAAACAGTGAATTTACCAAACAAATTAACTTTATCCCGTATTATTATGATTCCTATTTTTATTGCCTTGTACAGCATCCCGCTTGGGTTTGGAGAATGGGATATTGGCGGCGCAAGTTTGCCCATTTCGCATTTCCTGGCTGCTTTGTTATTTATTTTGGCAGCTACTACCGATTGGGTCGATGGCTATTACGCACGAAAACACAATCTCGTGACAAATCTTGGGAAATTTCTTGACCCTCTCGCTGATAAGTTACTCGTAGCTGCAGCATTAATCTTACTAGTTGAAACCGGACTGGCACCTGCTTGGATAGTTATTGTTATTTTGAGCCGAGAGTTTGCAGTAACAGGACTACGGCTTGTCGCGGCCGGCGAGGGGATTGTTCTGGCAGCAAGCAGCATGGGAAAACTAAAAACAGTTACTCAACTTTTAGCAACTGCTGTTTTATTGCTGCATAACTTTCCGTTTTCATATATAGGCATACCTTTTGGAACAATTATGCTTTATATTGCCGCTATCTTAACATTTTGGTCTGGAGTTGAGTATTTTATGAAGAACTGGCATGTGATGAGTGATTCCAAATGACAACATCCATTAATGCAGAAATTATTGCTGTTGGAACGGAACTCCTGCTTGGGCAAATTGC
This sequence comes from Lentibacillus sp. JNUCC-1, assembly GCF_009741735.1. NCBI lineage: Bacteria > Bacillati > Bacillota > Bacilli > Caryophanales > Bacillaceae > Lentibacillus > Lentibacillus sp. JNUCC-1. The sequence goes on along the minus strand of NZ_WHOH01000003.1, from coordinate 1,359,328 downwards.
CAACACAAATGCTCAGTGGTTATCACAACAACTCGCTCAATATGGGATAAATGTTCTTTATCACGGTGTTGTTGGGGATAATCCTGAAAGGGTTCAGGAAACATTTGCTTCAGCACAGAAACGGTCCCGTCTTGTGATTGTTACAGGCGGACTTGGACCAACGGATGACGACATGACTCGTGAGGCATTTAGTACGTTAAACAATGTACCGATCATTGAGCACGAACCATCCCTAAAAAAATCGAATCCTATTTTGCAAAAAGAGACATGGTGATGACGCCGAATAACCGTCGCCAAGCCCGAGTATTCGAAGGGGCAGAGGTTCTTGATAATACCGCCGGAATGGCCCCAGGGATGATGCTCAAACAAAATGAATGTATTTGGGTGTTTTTACCCGGGGTGCCCAGAGAGATGAAACGGCTGTTTCTAGATGATGTGCAACCATACATTAAGCGTCTTTCCGGTAGTAACACGACGATTAAGTCCACCATTTTGAAGTTTACGGGTATTGGCGAGTCACAACTGGAACATGAATTGAAAGACTTAATTTCGAATCAACATAATCCGACAATAGCGCCTCTTTCCCAGTTAGAGGGCAATGTGATCCGTTTGACAGCCAAAGCCGAAACAACAGAAGAAGTTGCTAAATTGATCAATGAAACAAAATCACACATTGTTAACAGACTAACCGACTACTATGTTGGGTGTGATGAAGATACACTTGAATCTGTTATAATTGAACGTCTTAAAGAAACTGGTATGACGATTGGAGCCGCCGAAAGTTTAACTGGAGGCTTATTCACCTCAAAGCTCATCAGTATTCCCGGAGCATCTGCGGTATGTTCAGGCGGTATTGTTTGCTATCAAAACAATCAAAAGAAGACACTGGTTGGTGTTTCTGAACAAACACTCTCAAAATACGGAGCCGTCAGTGAACAATGCGCACTTGAAATGGCTTCTGGTGCAAGAACTGCTCTGGAAACAGATATCGGGATTGGTTTTACTGGAGTAGCAGGTCCTGAGCCTTCGGAAAATAAACCAGCAGGCACCGTGTATATTGCCATCTCCCATAAGAATAGGGAAAATACAGTTCAATCATTATCTTTAGAAGGTGATCGGGACAAGATTAGACAAAAAACAGTGATTAAAGGTATGGAAATTTTATATAAAACTTTAAAGTAAAAGACACAGTCGCTGTAAGTACTGATTTTTAACAAATACTGAGGACAAAAAAATGAATTTTGTCTATAAATCAACACCAAAAACATAAGAACACTTATTCGTTTTATGCTTGGCAAAATGAATAAAACAAGGTATGATAGACTTAGTTGAAAAAGGAGGTAGGCTTTGTGAGTGATAGAAAACAAGCTTTAGATATGGCATTAAGACAAATAGAAAAGCAATTTGGCAAAGGATCTATAATGAAATTAGGTGAACAGGCCGAACAAAGAATTGCCACCATTCCAAGCGGATCATTGGCGTTGGATGTGGCCCTTGGTATCGGCGGTTACCCTAGAGGACGCGTGGTGGAAGTTTACGGACCAGAATCTTCCGGTAAAACAACTGTCGCCCTACATGCTATAGCAGAAGCCCAGCGCCAAGGTGGACAAGCGGCATTCATTGATGCAGAACATGCCCTTGACCCGACGTACGCCCGGGCGCTTGGCGTCGATATAGAAGAATTGCTCCTTTCACAGCCCGATACAGGTGAGCAGGCTTTGGAGATTGCCGAAGCACTTGTCAGGAGCGGGGCCGTGGATATTGTGGTTGTCGACTCTGTCGCAGCCCTTGTTCCAAAAGCGGAAATTGAAGGCGAAATGGGAGATTCCCACGTCGGGTTGCAGGCAAGACTCATGTCACAAGCTTTAAGAAAATTATCCGGCGCCATTAATAAATCCAAAACAACTGCCATTTTCATTAACCAGATCAGAGAAAAAGTTGGTGTCATGTTTGGGAACCCGGAAACAACACCAGGCGGCCGTGCATTAAAATTTTATTCATCAGTTCGTCTTGAAGTCCGTCGTGCCGAATCACTGAAGCAAGGTAATGATATTGTTGGTAACAGAACACGTATCAAAGTTGTTAAGAATAAAGTCGCGCCACCATTTAAAAAGGCAGAAGTGGATATCATGTATGGAGAAGGTATCTCTTCTGAAGGTGAAGTTCTCGATATCGGTTCAGAACTTGATATCGTCCAAAAAAGCGGCGCATGGTATTCATATAATGAAGAACGTCTTGGGCAGGGCCGAGAAAATGCCAAACAATTTCTTAAAGAGAACAAGGATATGCACCAAGAAATTCATCATGCAATCCGACAGCACTATGAATTGGATGAAGTTGAAGCAGATGGATCAGAAGAGTCAGAAGAAGTCGAACAATAATACACAAGCCTCTGTCTTTAGTAGACAGAGGTTTTTTATATAACCTCCTGCCCTAAAAGAAAAACATTCTCACCATTACATAGTCGACACAAACTGCGAACTAACGAAAACTTGAAATGACTACTTCTGGCAACTAACCACCACAATGAGAGTATCGTGATTTGCGCTGCGGGAAGTCGCTTTCACTTTATAACAGCTCAAGTGCGACATCTGCTCAAGTAAAACACTTTCACAGTGTCTTCTAGCCGCGGGCACGGCCTCAGCCTCCTTGCCCCGGCAAGGGGTATGTCGACGTTGTCCGCAAAGGGCGATCTTAGTCGACCCTCCTTAATGTAACGCTGTGGGGTCTTCGGACTCGTGCTGTTCCCGCAGGAGTCGACTTCCCTCCGCTCCAATCACTCTATGTAATTCAGAGGCTTGGACGGTTCTACTCACATAAGAGTTAGAGAATAACCTCTCATATCTAGCTCGGGGAAAACACGGAGACTCCCGTGGGAGCAAAAGCCTAGATGAGACCCCGGAGCGCGCAGCGCGAGGAGGCTCATCAGCGCCCACCGGACGCGGAGTGTTTTCCCCGAGCGGTTGCCAGTGGCAGTCATAAAACCCCAAATTAGATCTAACTAATTAGTTCGCAGTTTACTTAGATTATGACTTGGTCTTTCAATAGACGCATGAAAAATATGGTAGATAATTATTAGGGTCTTTTTGACGTTTTCTTGACTTTATGGGCGTGGACAATTAAAATTGACATGTATAATTATATTAATGAATTATACACGTCCATTCATTCTTTTTGTTTTTATGAAATGGTATATGCCGACAATAAAGAATTTGACAATTTTATAGCAATGGGAGGTGAATTCGTGGATCTAACAACTATTATCATCTCCATTTTGCTGACCCTATTCGTCGGTATTGTTGTTGGTTATCTGATCCGAAAGTCCATTGCAGAAGCCAAAATATCCAGTGCGGAAAGTCTTGCAAAACAAATTGTTGATGAAGCACATCGAAATGCAGATGCAGCCAAGAAAGAAGCTATGCTGGAAGCAAAAGAAGAAAACCATAACTTTCGCCAGCAGGTAGAAGATGAGCTTCGTGAGCGACGTTCAGAGATACAAACGCAAGAAAATCGACTGATGCAGAAAGATGAAAATCTGGACAGGAAAAGTGATACGCTGGATAAGCGTGAGCTCATGTTGGAAAAAAAGGAACAATCGTTAGCAGACAAGCAACAACAAATTGAAGAAATGGAAAGCAAAGTGGAAGAGTTGCGACAAGAGCAGCAAACAGAGTTGGAGCGTATTTCAGGACTTACAAACGACCAGGCAAAGCAAATCATTCTGGAACGTATTGAAAAAGACCTTGCTCATGAATCGACTTTGATGATCAAGGAAGCAGAAAACCGCGCCAAAGAAGAAGCTGACAAGAAAGCCAAAAACATTCTTTCGCTTGCGCTGCAACGCTGTGCAGCCGATCATGTAGCTGAAACGACTGTTTCTGTCGTCAACCTGCCGAACGATGAAATGAAAGGCCGCATTATTGGACGTGAAGGCCGCAACATACGAACATTAGAGACTTTGACAGGAATTGACTTGATCATTGACGATACACCAGAAGCGGTCATTTTGTCAGGCTTTGACCCAATTCGTCGTGAAATTGCCCGAATGGCACTTGAGAGACTTGTGCAGGACGGCAGAATCCATCCGGCCAGAATTGAGGAAATGGTGGACAAAGCAAGAAGAGATGTCGATGATCATATTCGTGAAATTGGTGAAGAGACAACCTTTGAAGTTGGTGTTCATGGGCTGCACCCAGATCTGATCAAAATTCTCGGACGTCTAAGGTACCGGACAAGCTATGGTCAAAACGTCCTTAAACATTCCATGGAAGTTGCACAGTTGTCAGGCTTGCTGGCTGCTGAACTTGGTGAAGATCAGACATTGGCCAAAAGAGCCGGGCTGCTTCATGATATTGGGAAAGCTATTGACCACGAAGTTGAAGGCAGTCACGTGGAAATTGGTAAGGAACTTGCAATGAAATACAAAGAACATGAAGTGGTCATTAATTCAATTGCTTCACACCATGGTGATGAAGAAGCAACTTCTATTATCTCTGTACTGGTTGCGGCAGCAGATGCCTTATCAGCTGCGCGTCCGGGAGCTAGAAGTGAAACACTGGAAAATTACATTAAGCGCCTTGAAAGATTGGAAGAAATATCTGAGTCCTTCAAGGGTGTTGAAAAATCCTTTGCGATTCAGGCAGGACGTGAAATTCGTATTATGGTCAAACCTGAAGAGATTGATGACCTTGAGTCAGTCCGCATTGCGCGTGACATCCGAAAACAGATCGAAGGCGAGCTAAACTATCCAGGTCACATTAAAGTAACCGTCATCAGAGAAACAAGAGCAGTTGAATACGCTAAATAGCAATGACATCCAAAAGCATGTGACCAGCTGAACCATAGTCGGTCACATGCTTTATTTACGATTTGATGCATTTTTGTTAATCCATATAAAGGATGGTAAAATTCATGAATATATTATTTATCGGAGATGTAGTAGGTTCGCCGGGCAGGGATATGATTACACATTATCTGCCAAAGTTAAAAGACAAATATCGCCCCCAATTAACGATCATTAATGGTGAAAACGCAGCATCGGGAAAAGGTATTACAGAAAAAATATACAAACAATTCCTGGATGCGGGCGCCCAAGTTATTACAATGGGTAACCACACATGGGATAAAAAAGAGATTTTTGATTTCATCGATGATGCCAAGCATATGATCAGACCAGCGAATTTCCCGGAAGGAACGCCCGGAAAGGGACTAACGTTTTCAAATATTAATGGAACAGAGGTTGCTGTTATCAATTTACAAGGCAGAACCTTTTTGCCGCCACTGGATGACCCATTCCTAATAGCTGATGAATTAATAGCTGAAGCTCAAAAACGCACGCCGATTATTTTTATTGATTTTCACGGTGAAGCCACAAGTGAAAAACAAGCTTTTGGCTGGTATACAGATGGCAGGGTAAGTGCGGTCGTGGGCACGCATACACACACACAAACTGCTGATGAACGAATATTACCGGAAGGAACAGCATATATAAGTGATGCGGGCATGACCGGGCCTTACGATGGTATTCTGGGGGTAGAGCGTGAAACAGTAATCAAACGGTTTCTTACACAATTGCCCGCACGTTTTGATATTGACAAAAAGGGAAGGAGTCAATTAAATGGTGTTTTTATACAAATTGATGAGAAAACAGGCAAAGCAAAGCACATTGAACGAATATTAATCAATGACGATCACCCTTTCTTTGGATGAAATCCAACCAAACTTTCATGATTGCTTCATAATACTGTAATAAGGCATGGGTCTCGAGAATATATTGACAATAGAATGGCAATATCAAAAGGAGGTACCAGGCATGGAAGTATTGAAAGTTTCAGCAAAATCAAATCCCAATTCAGTAGCGGGCGCACTTGCAAATGTATTACGGGAACGCGGCAAGGCAGAGATCCAGGCCATTGGCGCAGGAGCACTCAACCAATCCGTTAAAGCGGTTGCCATTGCACGTGGATTTGTTGCTCCAAGTGGTGTAGATCTGATATGTATCCCTGCTTTTACTGACATCATGATTGACGAGGAAGAGCGCACTGCCATTAAATTGATTATAGAACCAAGATAATCAATTTTAAGAAAAAAGTACCGTCACTTTTGGGCGGTACTTTTTTATTGGTATCAAAGCTTGTTGATATCGTTACAATTTTGCCACAGATATCTTGTTGTATGTTCGTTTAATAATGTTTAGGGTTGCGGTTTGCAGGTGTTTATTGTTATATTTATAATTAGGTCTTTTACTACATTGTTCATTAAAGAAATGTTTATATAAAGAAAAAGAGGTGTCATAATGAACGAAAAGCAGCGTAAAGAACAAGCTCAAATCAGTGATCCGCGACCTGTATCCGATCAGGATAAGTCATTATCCGAAAAGACATCCGCTGATTTTGCCAAATACTTTGAAACCACTTATGAACCACCCAATATTAATAAAGCAAGAAAGCGTGGTCGGGAACATGTGGAAGTTCATTACGATTTCACCATTCCCGATGAAATGAAACAGATTGGGAAAGGTAAAAAGTTTCTGATCAGAACATATGGCTGTCAGATGAACGAGCATGATACTGAAGTCATGGCTGGTATTTTTACAGAAATGGGCTATGAAGCCACTTCAGAAACGTCAGAAGCTGATATTATCCTTCTTAACACATGTGCGATCCGGGAAAATGCCGAAAACAAAGTCTTCGGTGAGATTGGCCATTTAAAACCTTTGAAACTTGAAAATCCTGATCTGATCATTGGTGTTTGCGGCTGTATGTCCCAACAAGAATCAGTCGTGAACCGGATTTTGAAAAAACATCAGCATGTCGACTTAATATTTGGAACGCATAACATTCACCGTCTGCCACATCTTGTAAAAGAAGCCATGTTCGGAAAGGCGCAGGTTGTCGAAGTATGGTCCAAAGAAGGGGACATTATCGAGAACCTGCCAAAAGTCCGTCACGGAAAGATTAAAGCATGGGTTAATATTATGTATGGCTGTGATAAGTTCTGCACCTATTGCATCGTACCTATGACAAGAGGCAAAGAACGAAGCAGACACCCCGAGGATATCATTCAGGAAGTCCGCCACTTGGCAGCACAAGGGTACAAAGAAATTACTGTACTTGGCCAAAACGTCAATGCGTATGGTAAAGACTTTGATGACCGGGAGTATAGATTTGGCGATCTTATGAATGACTTGTATAAAATCGATATTCCGCGTGTCCGCTTTACAACATCACATCCACGGGATTTTGATGACCATTTAATCGAAGTGCTTGCCCAAGGTGGCAACCTGCTGGACCACATTCACTTGCCTGTACAATCCGGATCGAGCGAAGTGCTTAAGAAAATGAACCGGAAATACACACGGGAATCCTATCTTGAACTGGTCGACAAGATCCGTGCAGCGATCCCAAATGCCACTCTGACCACTGATATCATTGTCGGTTTCCCTAATGAAACCGAAGAACAGTTTGAGGAGACAATGTCACTCGTGCGGGAAGTCGGATTTGAATCAGCTTATACTTTCATCTATTCACCACGCGACGGTACACCTGCTGCTCGCAAGAAAGATGATGTGCCTGAAAACGTAAAAAAAGAACGACTTTACCGCCTAAATGAACTTGTTAATCACCAATCAGCCGAAGCCATGAAAAAATATGCCGGACAGACGGTTAAAGTACTCGTTGAGGGTGAAAGCAAGAAAGACCCTAATGTTCTCGCCGGCTACACCGAAAAGAATAAACTGGTTAACTTCACAGGTCCGAAATCGGCCATAGGTGAGATTGTCGATGTCACCATCACACAAGCCAAAACGTGGTCTCTTGACGGCGTCATGGCAGAACAAACGATAGGAGCGAAATAACATGGCAGAATATACACGTAAGCAAGTCCTTGATGAAGCCAAACATTTGGCAAATATGATGGCCAACATGGAAGAAATTGATCGTTTTAAAGAGGTCGAGGCAAAACTCAACAGCAATCAAAAAGTTCAGCAAATGATTAAGCGTATCAAAGCGTTACAAAAGCAAGCTGTCAACTTTCAGGCCTATGAAAAGACAGAAGCATTGCAAAAAGTTGAAGCAGAAATTGATCGTCTGCAAACTGAATTGGATGAAATCCCCGTTGTAAAAGAATTCAAGGACATTCAATTGCTTGTGAATGACGTTCTTCAGTTGGTGTCAGGAACCATTGCAAGAGAAGTGACCAACCATGTCATTAGATCCACTGGAGGCGACTTGCTATCAGGTGAAACAGGATCGAAAGTGGCCAATAGCACAGCATGCAGCTTTAAATAATCACTGCCCGGATGATCTGTTCATCCGGGTGTTTTTATCCTGTTACCTCAGCCGTATTTACCTCTTTAAATGTGAAGTATGCACTTTAGGTGTTTGCCTTGCATAATATGACTATGAAAAAGAGGAGGTAAACGCGATATGAGTTTTTTGGATAAACAATATAGAGAGGTCATTACAAGAGCAGTGTGCGGGAAAGGGCGCAAGTTCACACAAGCAACCCATACCATTTCACCTTCCCACAGGCCTTCAAGTATTCTAGGCTGCTGGGTCATCAACCACCTCTACAACGCCAAGAAGATATCGGAAGACACAGTGGAAATCAATGGCAGTTACGACATAAACGTCTGGTATTCTTTCAACGACAACACCAAAACAGAGGTCGTGACAGAACGCATCACGTATTGTGATTATGTGCCATTATCCGTTAAGGATGAGCAGTGCATCGGCGATGACTTTGATGTTGTGGCCAAAGTTGTACAGCAACCCAATTGCCTGGAGTGCAGCATTTCCAAAGATGATCACAAAATCAACGTTGAGGTTGAGCGGGAATTTATTGTTCAAGTCATTGGCGACACAAAGATTTATGTAAAGGTTGCTCCAAAAGAATATGCTCATGAAGAAGATGATGACGAATGGGATTTTGAGTTAACCGATGATGAATTAAAAGATGTCAATCCGAATTTCTTTCCCCATAAAGACTAAACGTTCTGTGAGAGAGGCTTCTCTCTCGCAGATTTTTTATTTTGCGTTTGGCCAAGCTGTCAGAAAGCAGACGATCATTCGGCTTCGTTTTGTCATCTATGATATAATGAAGCTATTAAATCAGACAGAATTATAATGGATTGCCGGGGGTTAACGATGTCAAAGCAAACACCAATGATGCAGCAATATTTAAAGATTAAAGCAGAACACCAGGATGCTTTTTTGTTTTTTCGTCTAGGTGATTTCTATGAAATGTTTTTTGACGATGCTGTTAAAGCTGCACGCGAACTTGAAATTACGCTGACAAAACGGGATTCTGGTAAAAAAGACGCCGTCCCCATGTGCGGTGTTCCCTACCATTCAGCTGAGAATTATATCAAAACGCTTGTTGAGAAAGGTTATAAAGTTGCCATTTGTGAACAAGTGGAGGATCCAAAGGTTGCAAAAGGCGTGGTTAAACGCGAAGTCATTCAGTTAATCACACCGGGAACCATCATGGAATCAGGTATGCTAAATGAGAAAGAAAACAATTACATCGCAAGTTTATCACATTTTAATGATCAGTCTTTCGTAATTGTTTATAATGACCTGTCTACGGGTGAGAACACACTCGTTTTAATTGATCACGGTTGGAGTGCTGTGGTTCATGAATTGTATAATAGACAAATCCGGGAGATCGTTGTATCTTCTGATTTGCCAAAAGATATGCAGGACGATCTCAGGAATACCTTAAACATTATGCTCTCCTTTCAAGATGAGACCACATTTAATGCTGAATACCGCGCTCTATGCCAAGATATTCATGATCATCGGCTCATGGAAGCTTTCAGCAGACTGTTAAATTACATTCAACATACTCAAAAACGTTCTCTTGATCATTTACAGCCTGCTGAAATGATCACACTGAAAGATTATTTGACACTTGATATGTACTCTAAACGCAATCTTGAGCTCACAGAAACACTCATGAAGAAGAAGCGGCATGGCAGCCTGCTTTGGGTGCTCGATCGAACCATTACAGCAATGGGGTCCAGACAACTGAAAAAATGGCTTGAGCGACCACTTTTAAATCAAGCAGCCATTGAAAAGCGTTTGGATTATGTTGAAGGATTTATGGAAGGATTTATGGAAAGAGATACATTGAGAGAACGCTTGAAAAATATTTATGACCTTGAGCGTTTAGCAGGACGTGTTTCTTTTGGGAATGTTAATGCCAGGGATTTATTACAGCTCAAACAATCGCTTCAAAAAATTCCTGATCTTAAACACACGCTTGGTCAGTTTCCAAGCCAGAAGATTCAAGAGCTTGGCGCAAAGCTTACATATCCCGAGCATGTTCTTAATCTGCTGGAAGAGAGCCTGAATCCTAACCCGCCAATCTCTCTAAAAGAGGGCCAGCTGATCAAAGACGGGTATCATGATGAGCTTGACACCTATAGAGATGCTTCACGTAATGGAAAAGAATGGATTGCTGCTCTTGAAAAGAGGGAAAAAGAGGATACCGGTATTAGATCTCTGAAGGTGGGATATAACAGAGTATTCGGATATTATATAGAAGTATCTAAAGCCAATCTGCATATTCTTCCTGAGGGGCGATATGAACGCAAACAGACATTAACCAATGCCGAGCGTTTTATCACACCGGAATTAAAAGAAAAGGAGCAACTGATCCTTGAAGCTGAAGATCGGATTATTGATCTTGAGTATGAACTGTTTATCCAGATTAGAGATGAGATTAAATCTTATATTAAAGATCTGCAGGACCTTGCAGAACAAGTCAGTGAGATCGACGTTCTTCAAGCCTTTGCAACTGTTAGTGAAACCAATCACTATACACGGCCAAACTTCACTTTAAATACAATTCAAATCAAAGAAGCGCGCCATCCCGTAGTAGAGCAGGTCATGAACGATGATATCTATGTGCCTAACGATGTTTATATGGATGGCGAACGTAATATGCTGCTTATTACCGGTCCGAACATGTCGGGTAAAAGCACGTATATGAGACAACTCGCACTCATCTCTATCATGGGCCAGATTGGTTGTTTCGTCCCTTGTGAATCGGCTGACCTGACCATTTTCAATCAAATATTCACCCGCATCGGTGCGGCTGATGATTTAGTATCTGGCAAGAGCACTTTCATGGTTGAAATGCTGGAAGCACGGCATGCCATTGCCAATGCTACTGAGAATAGCCTGATTTTACTTGATGAAATCGGACGCGGGACAAGCACTTATGATGGCATGGCACTTGCCCAGGCAATCGTGGAATATATTCACGACCAAATTGGAGCAAAAACGTTATTTGCAACCCATTACCATGAACTGACAAGTCTTGAGAACCAATTGTCCGGGTTGAAAAACATTCATGTTAAAGCAGAAGAATACGAGGGCAAAGTTGTATTTCTTCATCAAATTAAAGATGGTCCGGCTGATAAAAGCTACGGCATTCATGTTGCTAAATTAGCTGATTTACCTGATGCTCTCATTGAACGCGCTACATCTATCTTGCATAAACTCGAAAAAAACGGAGAAAAACCTGAACAGGAATCAGCCCAGCTTACTTTATTTCCTGTTGAAGAGACGAAACCAAAACAAGGTAAAATATCTGGAGAAGAACAAGCGGTTGCAGAACAATTAGCTGATATGGACTTATTTGATATGACACCGATGGATGCGATGAACGCTTTATATCGTTTGCAAAAACGTGTTAAAAAATCAAAAGTTTAATAGGTTGAAAGGAAGGTATACATGTCAATTATTTTAATGCCTGACAGCCTTGCCAATAAAATAGCAGCCGGGGAAGTGGTTGAACGACCTGCTTCTGTAATCAAAGAGCTTGTAGAAAATAGCATCGATGCAGACAGTTCATGGATTAAGATTGAAACATTTGAAGCAGGCCTGGAGAAAATTCGACTTGTGGATAATGGAAGGGGCATGTCTGAAGAAGATGTTGAACGTGCGTTTTTACGTCATGCTACAAGTAAAATAAAAAGTGAGGCTGAACTTTTCCATGTGCGGTCACTCGGTTTTCGCGGTGAAGCACTGGCGAGTATCGCTGCGGTTAGTCGTATAATGGTTAAGTCCTCTGAAGGACATCAAGCCGGAACGACCTTGACGATGGAGGGGGCAAGGTTATTGGCAAGACAAAAAGCGATGCAAGACAAGGCACAGAGATGGTGGTTGAAGACTTGTTCTTTAATACACCGGCAAGATTAAAATATATGAAAAGCCTTCATACAGAGCTCGGTCATATTACAGAACTGTTGAATCGTTTTGCATTATCTCACCCGAATATTCGTTTCGAGGTGTTTCATAATGGAAACCAGCTGTTCCGCACAACTGGTTCAGGCGATATGCTCCAAGCCATTTCAAATGTATATGGGATGAAAGTAGCCCGGCAAATGCTTCCGGTAGCAAACACTTCCTTAGATTTCACCTTAAAAGGATATATTGGAAAACCGGAATTAACCCGTGCTTCAAGAAACTATATTACGATGATCATTAACGGGCGTTACATCAAAAATTATCGTCTAACACAAGCGATTGCACAGGGTTATCATACAATGCTTCCAATTGGACGGCATCCTATTGTCGTTCTGGCAATTGATATGGATCCGGTTCTGGTCGACGTTAATGTGCATCCATCAAAATTACAAGTACGCTTCAGCAAAGAAAAAGAACTCGAAGCCTTAGTACAGGAAACCATCAAACAAACATTACAGAAAACAAATTTGATTCCGGAAATGCAGCATACCCCCCGGGAAAAACCGCGGTCTGTTCAGCCGCAGTTTGTGTTTGAAGAGACAAAACGACACAGCTTTGAAAAAGAAGAGCCAGAGGATCCAGCATCATCTCTAAACGATACATCCTCACATAAGGAGCCTATTCAAACGAACAAGACTGATATCGAATATGCTTGGGAGCCGGAGTCCAAGACACCTCAAGAAAAACCACATACATGGCCAGAACCAACTGTTCAGGCACATGAAGAATCCGAGGTGAAAGATGCTCAACGTGTCCCGCCCATGTATCCGATTGGACAATTGCATGGCACCTACATTCTCGCTGAGAACGATAATGGCTTATATATGATTGATCAGCATGCTGCCCAAGAACGTATTAAATATGAACATTTCAAGAAACAGTTGGGCAAACCAGAAAATGAACTTCAAGACTTGCTGATTCCTCTAACATTTGATTTTTCAGGTCAGGAAAAAATCTTTATCGATAATAACAGATCCAAGCTGGAAGCCATCGGCCTTTACTTTGAAGAATTTGGACCCCAATCTTATGTGATTCGCTCCCACCCAAACTGGTTCCCAAAAGGACAGGAAGAGTCAATCATTCGCGATATGGTGGAACAAATCATGCAAAAAGATATGATGGATATCGAAACAATACGTGAAGAAGCTGCAATAATGATGTCATGCAAGCGATCAATCAAGGCCAACCATCATTTAAATATCACAGACATGACGCACCTACTGGAAAGTTTACGCAAAGCCGAGAACCCATACACATGCCCACACGGGCGCCCAGTAATCATCCATTTCACATCATATGAACTTGAGAAGATGTTCAAACGGGTAATGTAATGGGTATATCGTACCCAGTTTGTGTCTAAACTGATACAAAATTGTGTGCGAGGTGTCTTCTTAATGGAACAACAACCACTTATCAACTTTTTAAATCAACTGTTATCGAATCAATTTGTATTGTATGTAAAGCTGCACCGGTATCACTGGTTCATTCAAGGACAGCATTTCTTTGAACTCCACAGGCTGTTTGAGTCGTTGTATAAAGAAACTGCACAGCAGCTTGACGATGTTGCTGAACGAATACTGGCCATAGACGGCAAGCCACTTGCCACTATGGCAAAATTCCTTGAAGAGTCAACACTTGTTGAGGCATCGGCTGATGATACAGAGACGGAAATCATTCATCAGCTGCAAACGGATTATGAAACCCTGGTTCATGAAATCCGTGAAACAGGGCTGCCTCTTGCTGACAAAGATGGCGATGAACCAAGCACAGATCTTCTTGTATCATTACAAGGTATTTACGAAAAACACTTGTGGATGCTTAAAGCTTACCAGGAAGAAAAATAAACCACTACAGGGGAATATTGATGAAGACCAAAATCATTTCGGTCGTTGGGCCGACAGGGGTCGGAAAAACGGAACTTGGGATAGAAATAGCTAAACGATTTAATGGTGAAATCATTAGTGGGGATGCCATGCAAGTCTATAAAGGGATGGACATTGGGACTGCGAAGGTTACGCCTGATGAAATGCAAGGCATCCCCCATTATTTAATAGATATTAAATCACCAGATGAAGGTTTTACCGTAGCTGACTTTAAAGAAAATGTAAAACGTAGCATCGATCATATTACACAAAAAGAAAAATTGCCGATTATTGTAGGCGGAAGTGGACTATATGTCCAATCAGTACTGTATGATTATCAATTCTTAAGTGAGCGGCGAGACCCTGTATTCACTGAAAAGCTAGAAGCTCAGGTTAAATCAGATGGGGTCCATGCCATCTACAATCAGCTAATGAATGCGGATCCCGAACAAGCAAAAAAAATCCATCCCAATAATTACAGACGCGTTATCCGTGCACTGGAAATTTATAAAACAACGGGGCTTACCATGACACAGCTCCATCAGCAGCAAACTGTCCACTCTCCATACCAACCCTTTGTAATTGGGCTGGAAATGGAACGAGAAATTCTTTATGAGCGTATTAATGCTCGTGTGGATCTTATGTTGAGAAATGGCTTAATGGATGAAGTACTTAAGCTGTATCATGCCGGTTATGAGAACACACAATCCATGCAGGCAATTGGTTATAAGGAATTAATACCATGGATAAAGAATGAACGGTCTCTAGAAGAATCCACCGAATTATTGAAACGTAATTCAAGAAGGTATGCCAAACGTCAATATACGTGGTTTAAGAATAAAATGAATGTACATTGGTATTCTATTGAACCAACTCAAAAAAGAAATACTTGGTCAACTATTTTTAGTGATTTAGAAGGATTTTTACAAGATATGTAGAAATAGTATAAATATAGATAGAAAAGAGGAGGAGAACGATGGCACAGCAAATTAACATTCAAGATCAATATCTGAATCAACTCAGAAAGAATCACGTCCCTGTTACGCTATTTTTGACAAACGGTTTTCAATTAAGAGGTACAGTTAAAGGGTTTGATAACTTTACAGTCTTATTTGATATTGACGGAAAGCAACAACTGATTTTTAAACACGCCATTTCAACATTTGCCCCAGTTAAAAATGTAACGCTTGATTTGAATGAACAATAGGTTTAACCAAACGGACGCTTTGTCGTCCGTTTTTTTGTTTTTTAAAAAGATATCATCTGGGCATTTATCACACCTTTCATCTGTATTGCGTAAGATGTGGTGAACGAGGTGATGAAATGGAAACGCAACTCAAAAGTGAACGAAACGGCCAAATTAATATCGTATTACAAGATCGACATATAATGAGATCGCATCATGAATCCGTTCAACAGGAACAAAAAAAAGATCCTTTCACTAACATTGATCAAGCATTCACATCTTTTATCGGACTCCATGATCTTAAACAGTCCATTAAGGAAATTTATGCTGTTAAAATGATAAATGAAAAGCGTGGGAATTTCGGTCTTAAGCACACAAATCAAGTACTTCATATGTTATTTAAAGGTAATCCGGGAACAGGGAAAACAACAATGGCTCGAAAGCTCGCCGAATTATATCACAACATGAATTTGCTTTCCAAAGGACATCTCATTGAAGCCGAAAGAGCGGATTTAGTCGGGGAGTACATCGGTCAGACCGCTCAAAAAACAAAAGCCATCGTTAAAAAAGCGATGGGAGGCATTTTGTTTGTTGATGAAGCCTATTCCTTGGGGCGCGGCGGCGAGAAGGATTTCGGTAAAGAAGCAATTGATACGCTTGTAAAGCATATGGAAGACCATCACAATGATTTTGTCCTCATTCTAGCAGGCTATCCGTATGAAATGGAGCGTTTTCTCACTCTGAATCCAGGATTAAAGTCTCGTTTCCCTTTTATTGTTGAATTTAAGGACTATGATACTGAACAGCTTATTGAAATTGCAGAAAGAATGGCGCAGGAGAGAGAATACAAATTGACCAGGGAAGCAAAGTGGGTATTAAAGGCCCAAATCAAACAAGAATTGTTGCAAAAAAAGATTAACTTTGCGAACGCTCGATATATCCGTAATATCATAGAACATGCAATTCGTATGCAGGCAATGAGACTCATGATGCACAACCACGTTTCGCATGAAGATTTAATTCATCTGACTGCCCCCGACTTTAAATTAGATACGTTAAAAAGTCTAAGTGAATGATTTATGCTTTGTGAAGCTCGCTTTTCTTTGCTATCATGATTTATATGTGTCGGATAAACAATCACATAAATAAATACATGACATTGAAATGAGGGCTTCATCCATGATTAAACAAAGAATACTTGCCTTGGGTGTACTCAAACAATCACAAGATGAATCTGGGTTTTATTCGTCGCTTGAAGAGCTTACCTCCTTATGCGAAACAGCTGGAGGCACAGTGGAAAATGTGATAACTCAAAAACGGGAGAAAGTTCATTCAGCACTTTATATCGGAAAAGGGAAAATCGCTGAGGTTCAAAGTGCAATAGAAACACATAACATTGAATTAATTGTGGCAAATGATGAGCTTTCCCCGAGTCAATCCAGAAATTTAAATGATGAATTAAGTGTGCCAATTATTGACCGAAGTCAGCTCATTTTGGATATTTTCGCTCAAAGAGCAAAAACAAAAGAGGGCAAAATGCAAGTTGAGCTGGCTCAGCTTGAATATATGCTGCCGCGGTTGCGGGGCAGGGTGTTTTAATGTCCCGACTTGGCGCAGGAATTGGGACACGTGGACCTGGTGAGACAAAACTTGAAACCGATCAACGTCATATTAGAAGAAGAATTCATGATATCAAACGAAGGCTTGACGCTGTCGTAAAGCAACGGGAGCAATACCGTAAACGTCGAAAATCAAATGATATGTTTCAAATTGCTGTAGTAGGGTATACGAATGCAGGGAAATCCACTTTATTTAACCGGCTCACAACAAGCCACACATTAGAAGAGGATCAACTTTTTGCAACCCTTGATCCATTAACAAGGGAAATTCGTATGCCTTCTGGATTACAGACACTTATTACAGACACCGTTGGCTTTATTCAAGATTTGCCGACCACCCTAATTGCTGCATTTCGTTCAACTCTGGAAGAAGTTGCAGAAGCAGATTTTATTATTCATGTTGTGGATGTGTCTAATCCAGATCTTGAGCAGCAGCAAAAAACAGTTCACGATTTATTAAAGGAATTAAATGCTGACACTGTTCCAATGCTGATGGTTTACAATAAAAAAGATTTAATATCCGAAACCTTTATTCCTGCACACCATCCCAATATATTGATCAGTGCTTATGAAGAAACAGATGTGCAACAGATGCTTCATAAAATAGAAACCATTCTGACGGAAGAATGGACACGCTACAATGTCACAATAGAGCCTAATGAAGGCGACATTTTAAATAAGCTTAAACGTGATTCAATCGTCACATTTCATACTTTTGACGAAGACAAACAAGTATACATTGTCTCCGGTTATATTCGAAGTAATCACCCGTTGAACGGCATACTAAAGGAGAAGACAACGTGATCGATCATTATGCAAATCAAGCAGAACAGGACTGTAAACCACAACACGAAGCGATTAACAAAATGACAGAAACCAATCAAAAACGTGTGCTGGACGCTTTTAAGCAGCACCGCATCAGTGACAGCCATTTTCATTCAACAAGTGGATATGGATACGATGATATGGGAAGAGAAGGACTGGAAGCAATTTATGCAGAGATATTTGGAGGAGAGGATGCTTTAGTCAGACCTCAAATTGTCTCCGGAACCCATGCAATCTCAACTGCTTTATCGGGTATGCTCCGACCAGGAGATGAATTGTTGTATATCACCGGACACCCTTATGACACACTAGAAGAAGTTATTGGTACACGTGGCGCTGCTCACGGTTCTTTGAAGGACTTTGGTGTTTCGTATAATGAAGTGCCATTAGCCGAAAATGGCTCGATTGATTTTGATGGTGTCAGAGCCGCCATCAATGGTCAAACAAAAGTGATTGGCATCCAGCGGTCAAAAGGATATGATGACAGACCTTCCTTTACAATACACGATATCGCTCAGATGGTCGCGTTTGTTAAGAACATTGATGAAAGCCTGATTGTTTTTGTGGACAACTGTTATGGAGAGTTTGTTGAGGATCAGGAACCACTTCATATCGGTGCTGATGTGATTGCCGGTTCACTTATTAAGAACCCTGGAGGCGGTATCGTACGTGCAGGCGGATATATTGTTGGACGTCACGATTTAATTGAGCAATGTGCCAATCGGCTGACTGCGCCTGGACTTGGTAAGGAAACAGGCGCAACATTCAATATGCTTCAGGAAATGTATCAAGGGCTCTTCCTTGCCCCTCTGATTGTGTCAGAAGCGCTTAAAGGGGCTGTGTTCACCTCACGCTTTTTGGAATTGCTAGGGTTTAAGACAATGCCACATTATCAGGCGAAGCGAACAGATTTAATTCAATCTGTTGAGCTGGGGGACAAAGATCTTATGATTGCTTTATGTCAGGGTATACAAACGCACTCACCCGTCAATTCTTTTGTTGCTCCATTTCCGAGTGCGATGCCAGGATATGACCACGATGTGATTATGGCTGCAGGTACTTTTATTCAGGGTTCCAGCATAGAATTGTCTGCAGATGGACCCGTCATACCGCCTTATATGGTTTTTCTCCAGGGCGGACTCACCTATGCACATGTTAAAATCGCTGTCATTCAAACGATTAAGGATTTAACAGATCAAGGGTATTCCTTTCAAGGAAGCCAGCCGGAAAGGAGCGGGAAGTATTCCTGAATTCGCATAACTGATCCCACTGACACCAGAATCTAAAGACGATTTGAAATTAATTAGGAGGAAAACGGATGAGTTCCCGATTATCAAAAGAAGAAATATATGCCATTATTAAAGAAGAAAATGTACGCTTCATTCGACTTCAATTCACAGACATGCTCGGTACGATCAAAAATGTGGAGATCCCACTCAGTCAACTTGATAAAGCTTTAGATAATAAGATGATGTTTGATGGCTCTTCCATCGAGGGTTTTGTTAGAATTGAAGAATCTGATATGTATTTGTACCCGGACCTCGACTCTTTTGTGGTGTTCCCATGGACATCTGACAAAGGTAAAGTAGCAAGATTTATTTGTGATATCTTTAACCCTGATGGAACACCTTTTGAAGGTTGTCCACGATATACACTTAAACGAAACCTGAAAAAAATGGAAGAATTGGGGTATTCAGCCTTCAATATTGGAACAGAACCGGAATTTTTCTTATTTAAACTGGATCAATATGGTGAACCATCTCTTGAACTTAATGACAGAGGCGGCTATTTCGACCTGGGACCAACTGACCTGGGAGAAAGCTGCCGCAGAGATATCGTGCTTGAACTGGAAGAAATGGGATTTGAGATTGAGGCTTCCCACCATGAGGGCGCTCCTGGACAACATGAAATTGACTTTAAGTATTCAGATGCAATAAAACATTGTGATGACATTCAAACCTTTAAATTGGTTGTTAAAACAATTGCTAGAAAGCATAATTTACATGCGACATTTATGCCAAAGCCTCTTTTTGGTGTACATGGCTCTGGAATGCATGTCAATATGTCCTTATTCAAGGATGGAGAGAATGTATTTTACGATACATCTAAAGAGCTACAGCTCAGTGATGATGCACATTACTTTACTGCGGGACTCTTGCGTCATGCCAAAAATTATACAGCTGTAACCAACCCGACCGTCAATTCATACAAGCGCTTAGTGCCTGGCTATGAAGCTCCTTGCCATGTGGCGTGGTCCGCTTTTAACCGGAGTCCACTCGTGCGTATTCCTTATTCAAGAGGATTAAGCACACGTGTTGAATTGCGCAGTGTCGATCCAACAGCTAACCCATATATGGCTATGTCTGTGCTGCTGGCATCCGGTCTTGATGGAATCCGCAATCAAATAACACCGCCTGAATCAATTGATCAAAACGTTTATGAAATGACGGAACAAGAACGTCAAGAAAACGGGATCGAAACGTTACCTGCAACCTTAATGGACGCCTTAAAAGAATTACAAAATGATACAATCATTCAAACAGCTTTAGGCAACCACTTATACGAACATTTTATCGAAGCAAAACAAATTGAGTGGGACATGTTCCGGACAACGGTTCACCCATGGGAAAGAGAACAG
Source organism: Lentibacillus sp. JNUCC-1 (assembly GCF_009741735.1). Taxonomy (NCBI): domain Bacteria; kingdom Bacillati; phylum Bacillota; class Bacilli; order Caryophanales; family Bacillaceae; genus Lentibacillus; species Lentibacillus sp. JNUCC-1. Next base: position 1,338,941 of record NZ_WHOH01000003.1, on the reverse strand, counting down.
TACTTGACTATGTATTAAACCTAAAAAGACCGGGCAAAAGATATTTTCTTTTGCCCGGTCTTTTTATATGCATATCATTTAATGAATCGTTCTGTATAAACCGACGACTTTACCAAGGATTGAAACATCGGAATAGATAAGCGGCTCCATTGTTTCATTTTCCGGCTGCAGCCTGATATGATCTTTTTCTTTATAAAATCGCTTGACGGTCGCTTCATCCTCTGCTGTCATTGCAACAATAATATCACCGTTGTTCGCCGTATTCTGCTGCTTGACAATGACTCTGTCACCTTCCAAAATCCCAGCTTCGATCATACTGTCGCCTTCGATAACAAGAACAAACACCTCATCATCTGCCCCTGCAGTTGATTGAGGCAGCGGTATGAATTCTTCAATATTTTCCACTGCTGTAATCGGTACCCCCGCAGTTACCTTACCAATTACAGGCGCGTATAAAGCGGATTCTCTCACGATACTTGGATCAGCATAGGGATCAAGCAATTCAATCGCACGTGGTTTTGTCGGATCCCTTCTGATGTAGCCTTTCTTTTCAAGACGCGACAAATGGCCGTGTACGGTAGAACTTGAAGCGAGTTCCACTGCCTTGGCAATTTCCCTCACAGATGGCGGATACCCTTTCTGTTGTACTTCATCTCTTATAAAATCAATGATTTTTTGTTGACGCGCTGAAAGTTTTTTCATTTCTTTAACGCCTCCCGCATATATTGTGAATACTTGTATTATAGCATTCTGAAACCCTGAAAGCAAACATTCGTTCGAAAAACGTTGACAAGAACTTTTGTTCGTCATATACTATGAATACGAACAAAAGTTCTTGACTTTGAAAGGGGATGAAGTGAGTGTTTGGCAATCTATCTAAAGTAGATGTATTCTATATGATAACGTTCATTTTAACATTAGTAGTATTGTATTTTGCGATGATCAATGCTTAAGAAGGGGTCTTTAACGTGAAAGCCATCATTTACTGCAGAGTCAGCACCCAAAAGAGCAGCCAGGAAACATCTCTTACACGACAAAAACATGAACTTACTGCTTTAGCAGAACGTTATCAAATGGATGTTGTTGATATTATTGAAGAAAAGGCCAGTGGCTATGACATTGAACGTGAAGGTGTCTTTAAACTGCTTGACCTTTTTTCTGAACACAAAGCAGACTGTCTTCTTATACAAGATGAAACCCGGCTTGGACGGGGAAATACAAAAATAGCTTTATTTCATCAATTGGACAAGCTCGAGATTTTAATTTATACGGCGATACATGATGGAAAGCTTGAAGTTTCCGAATCCGACTCCATGGTCCTTAAAATTGTGGGCGTTGTTGAAGAGTACCAGCGACGTATTCATAACATGAAAATAAAACGTGGAATGAAAAGAGCGGTTGAGCAGGGATACGAGCCAGCCAAGAACCTCAAAAACATTGAACACGCCCCAGGGAGAAGCCGAAAAGAGTTTCCAATTGAAGAAGTCATTCGCTTACGTGAAAAAAAATTGACATTTGAAGAGATTGCAACCACTTTGAACGGTCTCGGATTCCATGTTTCCAAAGCAACGGTTCACCGCCGATACAGAGAATATCATAATACTTGAATATAAGCCTTCCAAGGCTTAATATTAAAAAGCAGGGAGGTTTTCCACCCGGCTTTTTTTCACGGCTTAAACAGGAGGGTTCAAACGTGATTTCCAAAGATAAACTTAAGAGGATCAATGAACTAGCACATAAAGCAAAAAATGAAGGATTGACTGATGCAGAAGCTGAAGAACGTCAAACACTTCGGCAAGAATATCTAAAAAACGTACGTTCTTCATTTAAGAATCAACTTAAAACGATGACAGTTATTGATCCTGAGGGTAATGATGTCACACCAAAAAAAGTCAGAGAAATGCAGAGCAATGAAAAGAAACATTAATGTATCTATAGCTGCTCAAAGGAAAGGGGCATAATTATGGCAAATCAAATTGAACAAAAATCTATCAATACCATCCGAACATTATCGATCGATGCAATTGAACATGCAAGTTCAGGACATCCGGGGCTTCCAATGGGGGCTGCTCCAATGGCTTACACATTGTGGACAGAGTATATGACTCATAACCCTAAACATTCCAAATGGTTTAACAGGGACCGTTTCGTTCTGTCAGCAGGTCATGGTTCAATGCTGTTATACAGTCTGCTTCATTTATCAGGCTATGATGTGACGATCGATGATTTGAAATCGTTCCGTCAGTGGGACTCAAGAACCCCAGGACATCCTGAGGTACACCACACAGATGGGGTAGAAGCAACAACCGGCCCACTTGGACAAGGCTTTGGCATGTCAGTCGGAATGGCAATGGCAGAAGCTCACCTTTCTGCTTTGTATAATAAGAAAGATTTTCCTATTGTGGATCACTATACGTATGCACTTGTTAGTGATGGTGACCTTATGGAGGGGATCTCACACGAGGCTGCCTCACTTGCAGGCCATTTAGGACTTGGGAAATTGATTGCATTATATGATTCAAACGATATCTCATTAGATGGTGATTTAAACAGATCTTTCTCCGATGAAACAGCTAAGCGCTTTGAAGCCTATGGCTGGCAAGTGCTGCGTGTGGAAGATGGTAACAATATTAAAGATTTAAAGAAAACCATCGAAAAGGCACGCTCAAATACAACTCAGCCAACACTGATCGAGGTTAAAACTGTCATTGGTTATGGCTCACCTAATAAATCGGCATCTGCCGCTTCTCACGGTGCACCACTTGGAGCTGATGAAGTCAAGCTCACTAAAGAATATTACAAATGGACATATGACAAGGACTTCCATGTTCCCGAAGAAGTATATGATGATTTTAAATCGAAAGTCAAAGAACGTGGCCAGACTGCAGAAGAAGAATGGAACAAGTTATTTGAAGCTTACAAACAACAATATCCTGATTTAGGGAAGGAGTTGTCGTTGGCGATCAAAGGCGAACTGCCAAAAGACTGGGATAAGAATCTTCCAGTGTATGAGGCAGGAAAAGACAAACTTGCTACCCGTGCCTCTTCCGGAGAAGTTCTTAACGCAATCGCACAATCTGTACCTTATCTATTTGGTGGCAGTGCAGATCTGGCTGGTTCCAATAAAACGACAATTAACGATGTGGAAGACTTTTCCCGCAAGAATTATGCTGGAAGGAACATTTGGTTCGGCGTTCGAGAATTTGCCATGGCAGCTGCCTTAAATGGCATAATGTTGCATGGCGGTCTTAAAGCATATGCTGGCACCTTCTTTGTATTCAGCGACTACCTGCGTCCTGCAGTAAGACTATCTGCGATCATGAACAATCCTGCAACATTCGTCTTTACACATGACTCTATCGCTGTAGGTGAGGATGGTCCAACACATGAGCCTGTTGAACATCTCGCTTCCTTCAGGGCTATGCCAAACGTATCCTTAATTCGTCCCGCTGATGGGAATGAAACACAGGCTGCATGGCGTTTGGCGCTGGAGTCAACAGATAAACCAACCGCACTGGTTTTGACACGACAAGGCCTTCCAACACTTGAAGGGACAGCCCACAAAGCTTATGAGGGCGTTTCAAAAGGTGCGTATGTGTTAAGCCAAAGCGACAAAGAAACACCGGATGCTTTATTGATTGCAACCGGCTCAGAAGTGCAACTTGCCGTTCAGGCTCAAAAAGCACTGGCTGATAAAGGGATTGATGTGAATGTGATCAGTATGCCGTCCTGGGATCGATTTGAAGCACAAGATGATAGCTATAAAGACTCTGTCCTGCCTAAGAAGGTGAAAGCCCGCTTAGCCATTGAAATGGCAGCTTCTGTCGGCTGGGACAAATATGTTGGTGATCAGGGCGACGTGTTGGGCATCGATATGTTCGGAGCATCCGCTAAAGGAGACACCGTCATAGAAAATTACGGCTTTACCGTCGACAACGTTGTTAAACGAGTAGAATCATTAATCAAATAAACCCAAAAAGAGAGATGACCAAAACGTCATCTCTCTTTTTTTTAGTTAATCAACACAAAATTCGTAAACCGCGAAGTAACATATGACTGCCTCATGCGGCCGCTCGAGGAAAACACTGCGCTTTCCGAAGGTTGGTCTACTAAGACCGTCCTTTGCGGACAACGTCGACATCCTCTTGCCGGGGGAAGGAAGCTGACGCCGCGTCCACGGCAAAGAAGACACTTTGAAAGCGAACTTTTTGAACAGATGTCGCACTAGAGCTGTGATAAAGTTAAAACGACTTACCGCAGCGGAAATTACATTGCTATCATCCTGAGTGTGAGTCAAGTTTTCACTAGTTTGCAGTTTGGCTCAAAGGCGATGGTTGAGATAGGATCCGATGGTTTTTTGGGGTTCGTTGGGGTTTGACAAAAGTAGTAGTTTTTTGCGTCAGGATATGACAGCTTCTTTCTGTTATTTCATATATGGTAGGATCCATAGGGAGTGATTCTATTGAAAACATATTCAATTTTTCGGGTTAAAAAAGAAATTGCTATGTATTATGTTCACCAAGGGGACCTATTGCATCGATTTTTCAGTGATTGTGCGGAGCATCCCAATGATCCTATCCTGCAAAAACAATTTAACTATGTGACACATTCGATGCCCATAGATTTACTGCAAGAGCAAATGAACGTTCATCAACATCATCAGCCTCTTATATCAAACGAAAATAAACATATAATAGCCCAAGCAGACCATGTCCCAGTTCACGTCAACTTGCTGGATAGACAAATCATCTTTCAATGTGATATGCTCCATGAGGCTGAAACAAGCTTATTCCCATTGTTGCAAAGCTTGCAGCCGTTTTTATTTGTGTCAGGTCTCAATCATGATAATTATGGATGGATGTCCTCACCATATTATTTTAAACTGGACTATCCTAAACAAATATTGTATTCTTAACACGGAATGTCTATACTTTAAAAGAGACAACACGAAGGAGGAAAAGAAACAATGGACGTGATTTGGGTCGTACTCATAGCTATCGCAGCGCTTATTGCTGGTGTTGCTCTTGGATTTTTCATCGCAAGAAAATATATGATGAACTATTTGAAAAAGAACCCGCCAATTAACGAGCAAATGCTGCGTACATTAATGATGCAAATGGGGCAAAAGCCGTCTCAAAAGAAAATCAACCAAATGATGCGCGCTATGAACAATCAAGCAAACAAATAATTGTTGCACTTATACGATTAATTTTGCAAAAACCCTCCTTGATCAGCGCAAGGGGGGTTTTCCATTTTCTTAAATTTGTCGCTCATTTGTTAGACTTTAACCGTTTTTATACGACCATATCTGATAAAATTATAGGATGAGTATACATGACTAAGGGGGCAGATAACAATGCTTGGTATAGAGGATATTAATATTTTCATGGCCTTTGGAGCCGGATTTCTTTCATTTATTTCTCCTTGTGTCTTACCCTTATATCCCGCCTTTTTATCTTATATTACAGGGATGAGTGTTAGCGAAATCAGTAATGAGAATAAAATGCTACAGAAAAAAAGTATTTTACATACGCTGTTTTTCTTATTAGGGTTTTCGGTGGTATTTTTGTTGATGGGCGGATTTATGGGAAGTGTGATTTCTGATTTTCTCACAGCTAATCAAGGATTGATTCGCCAAGTGGGGGCCGTCGTTATTATTTTCTTCGGTCTCGTCATTATTGGAGTTCTTAATTTTGATTTTTTGATGAAAGACCGATCAGTGAAATTCAAAAACCGGCCAACCGGATATGCTGGCAGTTTTTTAATTGGTTTAGCCTTCTCATTAGGATGGACCCCTTGTATGGGTCCTATCCTGGCGGTTGTCTTATCCTCGGCTGCGACCACACCAGACATTGCATTACTGATGATGATCAGTTATGTACTTGGGTTTGCGATCCCATTCTTCGTTCTATCATTTTTCATTGGCAGGATGTCCTGGATTAAACGATACAGTCAGAAAATCGTTAAAATCGGCGGCGTCATTATGATCCTGATGGGTATTGCGCTTTTCTTTGACTGGCTGACGGATTTGACGTCATATTTAGCAGGTCTCTTCGGGTTCAGCGGGTTTTAATGTGGATTTTACCAATCATTTATATTATGATAGAATCAATCTTTCTTTAAGGAGTACCCTATGATGTACAAACCAAACAATTTGATTTTGAGAACGACTACTTCATTGATCGCCTTTATATTACTGGGGTTTTCCATATATTTGCTTCTTGCAGGACACAATTCGCCCGGCGGAGGATTTGTGGGGGCCTAATGACGTCATCGGCAGTGTTATTGATGTATATGGCTTATGGAATGGATGTTGTAGAAAAGGTTATACCGATTAACTTTCAGTATTTAATTTTACTTGGTCTTTTCATTGCTGTTGCAACAGGCATTGGAGCGATTCTTTTGGGTGAACCGTTTTTGTCTCACACATTTGGGTATGTGACATTACCTATCTTTGGAGAGATTGAACTTGCCACCGCCATGTTGTTTGATATTGGTGTGTTTTTCACTGTTTTAGGTGTTACCATTACGATTATCCTTACAATTGCAAGTGACCAATAAAATCATATTCTGTCTCCATAATAGTGGATAATTAGGCAGTTCAAGCCAGTGCGAACGGGGGAAATACATATGGCACGTATACTTATTGCTGATGATGCAAACTTTATGCGGGTAACGTTAACCAATATATTAAACCAGGAAGGTTATGAAATCGTCGGGCAAGCCGAGAATGGCCAGAAGGCGGTTGAGCTTTACAAAGCACTAAACCCAGATCTTGTCACAATGGACATAACCATGCCTGTCAAAAACGGCATCGATGCCATACAAGAAATTAAAGCGTTTGATGACAATGCAACAATTGTCGTTTGTTCTGCGATGGGGCAGCAAAAAATTGTTGTGCAAGCGATTGAATTCGGAGCAACAGACTTTATCGTAAAACCGTTTGATAAAAGCAGGGTTCTTGAAACAATCGAACGGGCGTTGAACTTATAAATTAACGTTTTAAACTTGAATAAGGATCGGGATGGTATTTATGTTTTGGGTCATAGCAAGCACTGTAGTGGCAGCATTTATGGCCACTACAATGATATTTATACGTTTGAAAGCAGCGCGTAAACCAGCTACAGTTAAAAAAATTATTATTCCACCTCTTATGATGAGCACAGGGGCATTTATGTTTCTGATACCGGAGTTTCGTGTCCCATGGCAGCAAGTTATGGAAGCAGTGGGCGTTGGTATTCTTTTCTCTGTTTTATTAATTAAAACCTCGAAATTTGAAATCAAACAGAACGACGTCTATTTAATACCGTCTAAAGCATTTGCTTTCGTTTTATTCGGTTTGCTGGCAGCAAGGATTTTACTGAAGCTTGTAATCGGGGCTGGGCTTCTATCTCTTTAGGCGAAATGAGCGGAATGTTTTTCTTGCTGGCATTTGGTATGATTGTCACTTGGCGGCTTGCCATGCTGTTGCAATTTTTGAATCTAAAAAAACAACTCATGCAAAAAGCACCATCATCATAAGGATGAGGTGCTTTTTTTTACGATTTATATCGGGCTTTCCAATCAGTTTCATAATCGTCTCGAGACTGCTCGAAATAGATTTCGTATGGAGCAACGTCGATATGTTTCTGCTTCAGTTTTTTGCGCAAAAACTTATGATCCCTTTTTGGAGTAGCGATAATATATCCCGGATTACGACATCCTGATCAACATGTGTCTTTTCTTCATAAATTGCCAGTTCTCCAATTTTACTGGCGATTTTATGTCTTGCCACGTCACGGAATAATTCTGGTACAGGGGAAACAAGCTCTTCCAGCAGTTCTTTCTCTTCAGTGCCCACATATGCCTTGACTTTTCCATGTAATATTCTTCCCAATCCATTGCAGATTTTCCATCTTCTTTAGGCATGCGCTTCAAAAACTTTCTGAACATGAAAAACCCGCCAATCCCCATTAACCCAATTAGCAGAAATCCCCATAATATAATGAGCACATCGATAAAAGCAGACATGTAATCACCTTTTTTTATATGATGAAAAACAAAACTTTGTCTTTTCAACTGTTTTTTAGTAACATTTAACATTATAATAGCATTATCACATACATACAAGAAATCATCATTTTTTTACGTTTATTGTCATAAGTATGGATTAAACAGCAGATTTTGTTGTCATTGACACAAAGGAGGTCTATGTATGGTACCAAAGTCCGAAAATAGTAAGGACCTTTCCAAACCGCTGCCATCCTATACACTGGAGACACTTCCGCAGCATATACTGAATTGGGTTGACAACTATAATCATGATGTCATTGTAATGTTCAATGACATAGGTAATATATTTTACACTTCCCACTCAATTCAAAGACAGCTTGGTTATGCCCCCACTGAGTTGAATGGATTCAATTGGCGTGAAATCATTTCTCCTTCCGATCTGGCATACATCAATGAACATTTTTTGAGACATTCGCTGGACGCTCAAGCGTTCAATATTCGATTGAGACATAAACAAGGTAAATGGATTTGGTTTGAAGTCGTTGCTGCAAAACATATTATAAATGATGAAATCTGTTATACAGTTGTGTTAAAGGATATTTCTGACAAAAAAGAAGCTGAAGAACTTATGATCCGCTCTGAAAAAATGTCAGTTGCAGGGCAGCTGGCTGCGGGTATTGCTCATGAAATACGAAACCCTCTAACGTCGTTAAAAGGATTTGTCCAGCTTTTGCAAGGCGGTCTCATACAAAAAGATGCCTACTACAAGATTATGCTTGATGAAATTGACAAGATGGAGTCCATAACATCAGAACTTTTATTTATATCCAAACCACTTAGCAATGATTTTCAAATAGAATCACTCAATGATATGGTAAACGATGTAATGTATTTGCTGCGTGCACAAGGAAAAATCAGAAATATCTCATTGAACTGGGAAGAAACCGAAGACCATTTAATAAATTGCAATCGATCCCAAATTAAGCAAGTACTCATCAACCTTATTAAAAATGCCATTGAAGCGATGGAGCAAAAAGGTACTATACACATACAAACCTATAAAGCAGAGGAATCGGTTTATATCGATATTATTGATGAAGGCCCCGGAATTCCTGAAGAAATTATTCATAAATTAACTGAACCATTTTTTACAACTAAAGAAAGCGGAACTGGTCTTGGATTGATGATCACCCATCAAATTCTCCAAAAGCATAACGGTACATTAAAAGTCTTAAGTAACGAAAAAAAGGGAAGTACGTTTCAAATAATACTTCCTTTAAATTAAAATAGACATTTCTTCCATTGTGTATAACTATTACTTATCACCTTGAATAACAATATGATATCTGTCCAGTATAACGAATTCATTGAGTTATCAGCTGTCTTCATTTAGTATAAAGAGGGACAGAGGTTTTATTGTGTCTATTAATGAAACTTTTTCCAATCGTAACAAAGCAAATTGAAAATATTAAGCTGAAAGGGGTTTAATAGCAATGGGAGAGAATTACACACAAAATGCGAAAAAGCAATTTGAACTCAATGGTAAAACATATGATTACTTTGAGCTGAAAACATTGGAGAGCAATAAAAAAGATGCCGTTTCTCGATTGCCATTTTCCATCAGAGTATTATTGGAATCTGTCTTACGCCAACATGATGGACGGGTTATTAAAAATGAACACATTGAAGGCTTGTTAAACTGGGGTACAAAAAAAGGAAACGTGGATGTTCCTTTTAAACCGTCACGGGTAATCTTGCAAGACTTTACAGGAGTGCCTGCTGTCGTTGATTTGGCATCTCTTCGCAAAGCTATGGTGGATATGGGGGGAGAGCCGGATAAAATCAATCCCGAAGTACCAGTGGATCTTGTCATTGACCACTCTGTACAGGTTGATGAATATGGCACAGCCAATGCCCTCAAAGCAAATATGGAATTGGAATTTGATCGTAATGCTGAACGTTATGAATTCCTCCACTGGGCACAAAAAGCTTTTGACAACTACCGTGCTGTTCCACCAGCAACCGGAATCGTGCACCAAGTTAACCTGGAATACATCGCAAACGTCGTTCATGGTATCAAAAATGAAAACGGTCATTATGATGCATTCCCAGATACGCTCGTTGGTACAGATTCCCATACTACGATGATTAACGGACTCGGTATTTTAGGCTGGGGCGTAGGCGGAATTGAAGCTGAAGCAGGCATGCTTGGTCAACCTTCTTATTTCCCGGCACCAGAAGTGGTAGGCGTTAAATTCACAGGGAACTTCCCACAAGGTACAACTGCTACAGACTTGGCGTTAAAGGTCACGCAAGTACTCCGTGAGAAGAGTGTTGTAGGGAAGTTTGTTGAATACTTCGGACCTGGTCTTGCAGATATGCCACTTGCAGATCGTGCAACCATTTCCAACATGGCACCGGAATATGGGGCAACATGCGGTTTCTTCCCAATTGATGAAGAAACTCTGCGGTACTTACGTTTAACCGGACGGGACGAAGAACAAATTGAGCTTGTTGAAACCTATGCTAAGAAAAATAATCTGTGGTATTCACCTGAACAAGCCGATCCGGATTATACAGATATCATTGAAATCGACCTCTCTGATCTCGAGCCAAATCTATCCGGCCCTAAACGCCCACAGGATTTGATTGCTTTGTCCGATATGAAGAAAACATTCAACAAAGCGATCACAGCACCTGAAGGCAACCAAGGATTTGGGCTTGATAAAAATGAATTTGACAAAGAGGTTACTATTGAGCATGCAAGCGGCAAAAAATCTGTCATGAAGACAGGTTCTCTGGCGATTGCTGCTATTACATCCTGTACAAACACCTCAAATCCATACGTTATGCTTGGTGCAGGACTTTTGGCCAAAAATGCTGTTGAAAAAGGCCTTGAAGTACCTGATTATGTTAAAACATCACTTGCTCCCGGTTCTAAGGTGGTTACACGCTACCTTGAAGATGCAGGCTTAATGCCATATTTAGAGAAGTTGGGCTTCAGCTTAGTCGGTTATGGCTGTACAACTTGCATCGGTAACTCCGGACCTTTATTACCTGAGATTGAAGATGCGATTGCCGAAAATGATTTAACAGTTTCCAGTGTGCTTTCCGGGAACCGTAACTTTGAGGGACGCATTCATCCGCTTGTAAAAGCGAATTATCTGGCTTCCCCGCCACTTGTAGTTGCCTATGCTTTGGCAGGAACAGTCGATATTGATCTTACCAAAGAAGCGCTCGGTACGGATGCTGAAGGTAACGCGATTTATATGAGCGATATCTGGCCAGCTATGGAAGAAATTAAGCAAGAAGTTGAACAAGTCGTTAACCCAACTATCTTCCGTAAAGAATACGAGAGTGTATTCGACTCGAACGAAAAATGGAATAAGATTCAAACGACAGATGAACCGTTATTTGAGTGGGATGCTGAATCCACTTATATTCAGAACCCGCCATTTTTCGAGAATCTGCAAAAAGAAGCTGGGTCTGTCCATCCATTAAATGATCTGCGCGCAATTGGGAAATTCGGTGATTCGGTAACGACGGACCACATTTCACCGGCAGGAGCCATCGCCAAAGATATGCCTGCAGGACAATATTTGCAGGAAAAAGGCGTCACACCAAGAAACTTTAATTCATATGGTTCACGCCGTGGTAATCATGAAGTTATGATGCGCGGCACATTTGCGAATATCCGCATTCGGAACCAGCTTGCCCCAGGAACAGAAGGTGGATATACCACTTACTGGCCAACTGAAGAAGTTATGCCAATATACGATGCAGCCATGAAATATCAAGAAAATCAAACAGGTCTGATTGTAATGGCAGGCAAAGACTATGGTATGGGGTCTTCTCGTGACTGGGCGGCCAAAGGAACCAACTTGTTGGGGATTGAAGCTGTCATTGCAGAGAGCTTTGAACGTATACACCGTTCAAACCTCGTTATGATGGGTGTACTGCCGCTGCAGTTTAAAAAAGGTGAAAACGCCGATAAACTTGGTCTCACCGGTCGAGAAACATTTAACATTGAAGTTGGAGAGTCTGTCAAACCACATGACCTTGTGTCTGTCACGGCAGTGGACGAAACAGGTAAAACAACTCAATTCGAAGTCATTGCCCGTTTCGATAGTGACGTGGAAGTTGATTATTATCGTCACGGCGGAATCCTGCAAATGGTTCTTCGTCAAAAAATGGCTTAACACATTGAAATCCAAAAAACTTCCTGCACCCAATTGTGCAGGAAGTTTTTTTTCTTTGTATATATTTTTTAAAAAATGGCCATACTTCTATTAAATGTAAATTCAAATTCACCTAGCAATTTGAACAGGCATATTAAAGGAGTGGTTGAAGTGGCCTTGAAGAAACGACAATCATTTGATGAACTTGTTCAGGAGAACAGAAGACAAATCATGTCAGATCAGGAACTCATGAACCGAATCGAAAAAAAGTTAGAACAAAGAAGACATGAATATTTGCAGAAAGCAGACACGTGAATGCCGTGTATAGTTCTGCCCATTATGTATAAACTACATTTGAATCAATCATCATAATGGGGAGGGCTTTATAAATGAAAGATGACAAATATGCACCAAAGCCAGATGACCGAAGTGATAATGTAGAAAAACTGCAGGATATGGTTCAGGACACCATAGAAAACATTGAAGAATCGCATGAAACCATGTCACACTTATCAGGTCAGGACAAAGAGCAATTAAAAGCAAAAAACAAACGTCGTGAACAAGCGATCGAAGGCATGCGACAGGAAATCAAGGATGAATACGATCATCAGCAACAATGAATTGATAACCAGGCTGACATTAAGATGCAGCCTGGTTTTTTATGTGATTTTGAATGTAATATGATAAAATTAATGTGCAAGGATACAAGGAGGCTATTAGATTGTCACAGAAAACACAAACACCTATAGAAGTACGCTATCAGGAAACTGATCAAATGGGGGTTGTATATCACGCCAATTATTTAATTTGGTTTGAGATTGGACGAACCCACTTCATAAAAAATCTCGGTTTTGATTATGCAGATATGGAACGAAACGGAATTGTATCCCCCGTTGTCGATGTACATGTTTCCTACATAAAGCCCATTCGCTACGGAGAAAAGGCTTATATCGAGACATGGCTGCAGTCCTATAATGGTATCCGCACAACCTATGGCTACACTGTTTTTACTGAAGATGGCACTGCAGCTGTTACCGGAGAAACAGAACATGTCATTGTTAAAAAAGACACATTCCGTCCTTTGTCTCTCAGGAAAGCTTATCCCGAATGGCATAAGGCTTATAAAGAAATCATAAAGGATGAATCATAATGGCTTTTGGATTAAGAAGGCAAGAACTGAATCAATGGAAAAAAGCTGTCAAGAAAGGAGAAATTGCCTTTCTGACACACTACTGGCTGGATGATCGGTTTCCGGGATGTGATACCGTTACAAAAGCGGGTTGTGCAGATCTCCCGAAATTAGAAGCTTGGGGAAGACAATACGGCCTTAAAAAAGAGTGGATTCACAGAGACGACACATATCCACATTTTGATTTATTCGGAGAAAGACAAAAAAGATCCTGACAGCAGAAGGATGCCAGGATCAACTTAAACGATTTGAGTGATGGTGATGTTTGGTTTTTTCTGGAACTAAATCAACGCCGCCTGGATGAAATGGATGACATTTACTAATGCGCTTTAAGGATAAATATCCGCCTTTTAATGCACCAAATCGTTTAAACGCTTCAAGACTATATGCCGAGCATGACGGATAAAAGCGACATGTTGGAGGCTTAAAAGGACTAATGGCTTTTTGGTAGAATTTAATGAGCGCTATAGCGATATATTTCATTTGCAACGCCTCTTTTTATAATCAGATTTACATCCAAGTGATTTTTGGCTCGGTTTTGTTTTTGATTCTCTTTATATTGTCTTTATGCCGATAAAACACGAATGCCGTCAAAGCTGTTATAATGATCATCAGAACAATATCTTGAATGATGAATGACAATATGATTGTCACAACCCCCGTCACCATAGACGAAAGCGAAACATACTTCGATAAGTATAATGTCAGCAAAAATGTAAGGATCATAATAACAAATAGAAGCGGATAAACGCCTAAAATAATGCCGCCGGAAGTTGCTACAGCTTTACCACCTTTAAAACGTGCAAACAAAGGATATGTATGTCCAACGACGGCAAACAGTCCAATGAGAAGGGGATGAACACCTGTCCCAACCAAAACCGGTATAACGGTTGCGGCTGTGCCCTTTAAAATATCGATCAATGTAACGGCACTGCCTGCTTTGAATCCAAGCACTCTAAAAGCATTTGTTGCACCAAGATTACCGCTGCCATGTTCACGGATATCCAACTTAAATATCACTTTGCCTATGACTAAAGCGGATGGGATGGACCCAAGCAGATAGGCAATCAATGCAAACATCAAAAACTCCATATAAAACACCTCGGCCAGAAGAATAGGAACATGTTCATTAAAATTATAACACATTAAAGAACGAAAGGGATATGCCAAGTTTGCAAATCAAAATAAAACTGCCTGATCTGAGATTAAGTGCAGCAGCATTAAGGTTTTAGGTGTTTTGTGGTAGAATGAAATAAGAACCAAATTTATCGAATGGGAGGCACGCATATGTCATGGCAAAATCCTGACAACCAAACAATCCGCGAAATTCTAGAAACATCAAAAACCATCGCAGTCGTTGGGTTATCAGCAAATACTGAACGCACCTCTTACCAAATTGCTAAAATTATGCAGGATAATGGGTACCGGATTATACCTGTTAACCCTACCGTCGATGAAGTACTCGGTGAAAAAGCCTACGCCACACTGACAGACGTTCCTGAACAGATCGACATTATCAACGTCTTCCGCAGACCTGAATATTTACCAGCGATAGCAGAGGAAGCAGTTAAGACAGAATGCCGTGTGTTTTGGGCCCAACAAGGGATCATCAACGAAGAAGCCTATCATTATTTAAACGACCACGAGTTCACCGTAATAATGGATATGTGCATTAAAGTTCTTCATTCCCTGCTTGTTAAACAGTAACTATGTCAAAAGGTGCCCTTCATGGGGCACCTTTTTAAAGCGAATAAAAGGCACTATACAAGGGTTTGACAAATATAGTATACTAAATGGCAGTCAAAAAAAACGGTCTATTGCAAACGCACGTTCTAATGTTTATAATATAGTAAGCTTTGCAAGACAGAGGGGAGTCATTGAATATGACAAATCAATCTTCGCAGTATACAGATGATTCGATACAGGTGCTGGAAGGGCTGGAAGCTGTGCGTAAGCGCCCGGCCATGTATATCGGCAGCACTGACCACAGAGGTCTTCATCATCTTGTCTTTGAAATAGTTGATAATGCCGTCGATGAAATGCTGAACGGTTACGGTGATTTGATCAAAATAACCATACATAAAGACAACAGTATATCGGTTGAGGACAAAGGACGGGGCATTCCAACCGGTATGCACCGGACAGGTAAGCCCACAATCGAAGTGATTTTCACAATCCTGCACGCAGGAGGTAAATTTGGTCAAGGCGGCTACAAAACAAGCGGCGGTCTGCATGGAGTAGGGGCGTCTGTTGTCAATGCCCTTTCCGAATGGATGAAAGTGACTACATACAGAGATGGCTACAAATACGACCAGAGTTTTGCCAATGGCGGAAAAGATATCACACCATTACAGAAAATAAAACCAATCAGGAAAACAGGCACGTGTGTGCATTTTAAACCGGATCCTGCTATTTTTTCTGTTACTACGTTTGATTATGACGTCATTGCCGAACGGCTGCGAGAGGCTGCTTTCTTACTTAAAGGCTTACGTGTAGAACTTATTGACGAACGTCACGATCAACAAGATGTATATGAATATCCAGATGGGCTCGTTTCATTCATTCATTATTTAAATGAAGAAAAAGACGCCTTACATGCTGTTGCAGCTTTTTCAGGTGAAAATGATAGCATAGAAGTCGATTTTGCCTGTCAATTTAATGATGGCTACGCCGAAAATGTGCTATCTTTCGTCAACCATGTCAGGACACATGATGGGGGCACACATGAGTCCGGAGCCAAATCAGCTATTACACGGATATTCAATGAATTTGCCAGAAAGAATACACTTCTTAAAGAAAAAGATAAAAATCTCGAAGGCAGTGATATAAGAGAAGGTCTGACGGCAGTTGTTTCTGTAAGAATACCTGAGGATAAGCTGCAGTTTGAAGGTCAAACCAAAGGAAAGCTTGGAACCTCAGAGGCAAGATCTGCCGTTGATTCAGTCGTATCAGAACAACTATCTTTTTTCCTTGAAGAAAATCCTGATATCTCCAACATGCTCATCCGTAAAGCCATTAAAGCAAAAGAAGCACGTGAATCAGCTCGAAAAGCGCGTGAGGAAGCACGTTCCGGAAAGAAACGCCGTCGCAAAGATGCCCTCCTTTCCGGCAAGCTTACACCAGCACAATCCAAAAATCCCAAAAAGAATGAACTTTATCTGGTGGAGGGGGATTCTGCCGGCGGTTCTGCCAAACAAGGAAGAGACCGCAAGTTTCAAGCAGTCCTGCCGCTTCGAGGAAAAGTCATTAACACCGAAAAAGCCAAGATTCAGGAGATCTTAAAAAATGAGGAGATTTCCACGATCATCCACACCATTGGAGCTGGCGTCGGCGGGGACTTTGATATGGAAGACGTACAATATGATAAAATCATTATCATGACAGATGCGGATACAGACGGTGCTCATATCCAAATCTTGCTGCTGACCTTTTTCTACCGGTATATGCGACCTTTAGTTGAAGCTGGAAAAGTTTATATCGCTCTTCCGCCACTTTATAAAGTTTCCAAGGGGAAAGGCAAGCAAGAAAAAATCGTCTACGCCTGGGATGAAACAGAGATGGAAGAAGCGGTCAAAACATTTAAAAACGGTTATATCATCCAGCGGTATAAAGGTCTTGGTGAGATGAATGCTGATCAGTTGTGGGAAACAACAATGAGCCCTGAGACAAGAACTTTAATCCGGGTCACCATTGAGGATTTGGCACGAGCTGAACGACGCGTGACAACATTAATGGGAGACAAGGTTGAACCAAGACGAAACTGGATTGAAACGAACGTTGAATTCGGCATGCAGGAAGCAGCTAATATACTAGAAAATGACAAAATTCATTCGTAACATGGGGGGATTATCTTGGCACGATCAGAAAATTATCTCGATCTTCCATTAGAAGAAGTCATCGGGGACCGGTTTGCCAGATACAGTAAATATATCATTCAAGACAGGGCACTGCCAGATGCCAGAGACGGACTCAAACCAGTCCAGCGCAGAATTTTATTTGCGATGCATGAAGAGAAAAATACGCATGACAAAGCTTTTAGAAAAGCTGCCAAAACTGTAGGAACTGTCATCGGTAACTATCACCCCCATGGCGATTCATCTGTTTATGAAGCCATGGTTCGTTTGAGTCAAGATTGGAAAGTGAGAAACGTCCTCGTAGAAATGCATGGGAATAATGGTAGTGTTGATGGTGATCCTCCTGCTGCCATGCGTTACACTGAAGCAAGGATCTCTAAAATTGCTTCAGAAATGCTGCGTGATATTGAAAAAGAAACAGTGGATTATATTCCGAACTTTGACGACACCATTTCTGAGCCTGTTGTACTGCCAGCTAAATTCCCGAATTTACTTGTGAATGGGTCTACAGGTATCTCGGCCGGGTATGCGACAGATATTCCCCCACATAACCTTGATGAAGTGATTGACGCTGTTATTAAGAAAATCGACCAGCCTGCTGTTGAGCTGTCCACTTTGATGACGATCATCAAAGGTCCTGATTTTCCAACAGGGGGCATTGTTCAAGGTATAGAAGGAATTCGCAAAGCATATGAAACAGGCAAAGGCAAGGTGGTTATTCGCGGAAGGACGGCTATAGAAGATATTCGGGGCAATAGACAGCAAATTGTCATCGATGAAATTCCTTTTGAAGTCAACAAAGCGTCTATGGTTAAAAAAATGGATGAACTGCGCATTGACAAAAAAGTAGAAGGTATTGCGGAGGTGCGTGACGAAACCGACCGCACCGGTCTCAGAGTAGTGATCGAACTTAAAAAAGACGCCAATCCAACTGGCATCCTGAATTATTTGTATAAAAATACAGATTTGCAGGTTACGTATCACTTCAACATGGTTGCCATACAGGATAAAACACCAAAGCTCTTATCATTGCCCGCCATGCTGGATGCTTATATTGCACACCAGAAAGAAGTCGTCACTCGGCAGACGACATTTGATTTGAACAAGGCTCAAGCAAGAGCTCACATTGTCGAAGGGCTTATTAAAGCCGTATCTATATTAGATGAATTGATTGCTGTCATCAGAGCTTCTAAAGATAAAGGTGATGCCAAAAGACGCATTATGGAGCAGTTTGGCTTTACTGAAAAACAAGCAGAAGCCATTGTTATGCTTCAGCTATATCGTCTTACAAACACTGATATAACCGCACTGGAAAAAGAAGCAGCTGAATTAAAGGAAGCTATTTCTAAACTTGAAGCCATTTTAGGCAGCGAAAAAAAGCTTTTGCAGACAATCAAACAGGATCTGAGATCACTTAAAAAGACTTTCTCGACCAGTAGACGCACCGTTATTGAAGATGAAATTGAGGAATTAAATATCGATATTGAAGTGCTCGTTGCGAGCGAGGACGTTCTCGTTTCAGTCACTCAAGGGGGTTATATTAAACGAACCAGTCTGCGATCATACGGCGCTTCCAATGCGGAAGATTTTGCCATTAAAGAGGATGATCATATCGTCAGCCTGACTGAACTTGATACAACAGATTATATGCTGTTGTTCACAAGCAAAGGACGTTTCATTTATATTCCTGTCCACGAATTGCCGGATATCCGCTGGAAAGATATGGGCCAGCATCTATCCAACATTGCAAGTATGGAACAAGATGAAAAAATCGTACAAACCATACCGGTTCGAGAATTCATGGAGAATGCCTATCTTTTATTCTTCACCAAGCAAGGTATGGTCAAAAAAAGCGAATTTAAGCTGTATCAGGCACAACGGACTGCACGTACCATGATTGCGATGAATGTTAAAGAAGGGGACGAGGTTGTCAATGTTCATTTGACAAATGGTTATTCTGATGTATTTGTCGCAACCCATAAGGGGTATGGTCTCTGGTACCATGAATCTGAGATATCTGCAGTGGGACAAAGGGCTCAAGGGGTGAAAGCGATCGCCCTGAAGGATGATGATTATGTGGTAAGCGGCCAAGTGTTTGATGATTTATCAGATCCGTCACTTGTGCTGGTAACTCAGCGAGGCGCCTGCAAACGCATGAAGATCAGATCGTTTGAAAAAACCACCAGGGCTAAACGAGGTGTTCTTATGCTTAGGGAATTAAAAAGCAAGCCACACCGGATCAGAGGCTTTCATACAGTAAATGAAGCTGACCTGCTCACCCTTTTGACGAGCGAGGGGAAACAAATAGATGTGTTTCCGCTGGAACTTACAGAAAGTGATCGATCCAGTAACGGGTCATTTGTAATCGACACTGAAACAGACGGTGAAGTGATTCAAGCGTGGAAGAAAGCGGGTTATACAAAACCATTTGAAACCATACAATAATCATCTCTCGAGTCCCCTGCATACACAGCAATTGTGATCAGGGGGTTCGGCCGTTTGGTTAGTGGATACTGCACCATTTTCTAATTTATTGTATAATAAAAACCAGACCATCCAAAAAGGTCTATTATCGTTTACGGGAGGTTTATAATGAATTTTGAATTGGATAAAGAACAGCTTATGATTCAAAAAATGGTTCGGGACTTCGCACAGAATGTCATACGCCCACGTGCTGTTGACATTGATAAACAGGCAGTATTTCCAGAAGATATTTTTGAGCAGATTGGAGAACTCGGGTTGCTTGGCATCCCCTTTCCGGAAGAATATGGCGGTTCAGGGTCAGACACAATCTCTTATGCAATAGCTGTTGAGGAAATTGGCAGCGCTTGCGGAAGCACTGGGCTGAGTTATGCAGCTGCTGTTTCTTTGGGAGCAAGTCCCATTTATTATTTCGGTACTGAAGAACAAAAGAAAACATATCTCACACCACTTGCAGAAGGCAAAGCTCTGGGTGCCTTTGGATTAACTGAACCCAATGCTGGAAGTGATGCAGGCGGCACCAAAACAACAGCGGTTGTTGATGGCGATGACTTTATTATAAACGGTGAGAAGTGCTTTATCACAAATGCCAGTTTCGCCAAAACAATTATTGTGACGGCTGTAACAGAGAAAGATGAGCGCGGCAAAAATATTATATCCGCTATTATCGTGCCAACCGATACGGCTGGGCTTACCATCACAAGCAATTATGATAAAATGGGTGTACGCGGTTCAGATACGGCAGAAGTGGTCTTGGAAAATGTCAGAGTTCCCCGGGCCAATTTGCTCGGCGATCCAGAAAAGGGCTTTAAACAGTTTCTACATACTCTTGATGGAGGCAGAATCTCGATTGCGGCACTTGGTGTCGGTATCGCACAGGCTTCTCTTGACAGGGCACTGGAATATGCCAAAGAACGGAAACAGTTTGGCAAGTCCATTTCAGACTTTCAAGCTATACAATTCAAACTGGCGGATATGGCAATGGAGGTAGAACTTGCACGGAATATGGTCTATAAAGCTGCATGGCTCAAAGACCAGGGGAAACCATTTACTAAAGAATCCGCTTATGCTAAGTTGTTCGCAACTGAAACCGCTTTCCGTTCAGCCAACCAGGCTATTCAAATTCATGGCGGATATGGTTATATGCGCGAATATGAAGTTGAACGATATCTGCGGGATGCCAAACTATTGGAGATCGGTGAAGGGACTTCTGAAATTCAACGTCTTGTTATTTCAAGACAACTAGGCTGCTAGATTAATCGTATAATAGGGGGATAAGCCGTGATTCAAAAAATACTCGTTGCAAACCGAGGGGAAATTGCTGCACGTGTGATACGCACATGTCAAAAGATGAACATCAAAACAGTTGCCATCTATTCTGAAGCCGATCAGGATGCCCCGTTCGTAGCCATGGCTGACGAAGCACATCTTGTAGGCCCACCCAGGGTAAATGAAAGTTATTTAAACACGGATAAAATCATTTCCATTGCTAAAGAAACGAAGGCAGATGCACTTCATCCGGGATATGGCTTTCTAAGTGAAAGTCCCGCGTTTGCGCAAGCTTGCGAACAAGAGGGGATCACCTTTATCGGTCCTAAAAGTCATGTTATGAAACAAATGGGTAGTAAAATAGAAGCAAGACGGGTGATGCAAGAGGCAGGTGTGCCGATTGTGCCCGGTACAGATCAAGCAGTAGAGTCAGCTGAAAATTCTGTGAAAGCAGCCAATCAAATCGGCTATCCAATATTCCTTAAAGCCTCAGCTGGAGGCGGAGGCATCGGTATGCAAACCGTGTACTCTGATGAGGAACTGCTGAAAGCCTTTAGCGGTAACGCCAAACGAGCTGAAACGTTCTTCGGTGACGGTGCCATGTTCCTGGAGAAGAAAATAGAAGACGCACACCACGTAGAAATTCAATTGCTTGCAGATGAAGATGGCAACGTGATTCACTTGTTTGACAGAGAGTGCTCTATACAAAGACGCAATCAAAAAGTGATTGAAGAAGCGCCCTCACCATTCATCAGCGAAGAGACCAGGCATTCCATGGGAGAGTCTGCTGTAAAGGCAGCAAAAGCGTTGGGTTATACAAGTGCAGGAACGATTGAGTTTCTAGTTGACGACCAGGAACATTTTTATTTTTTGGAAATGAACACTCGCATTCAAGTTGAACATCCGATTACTGAAGAAATTACGGGTGTGGATATTGTAGAAGCTCAAATTAATATCGCAAACGGTAAGTCGCTTGCTTTTAAGCAAGAAGACATCACAAGGACGGGACATGCCATTGAAGCACGGATCTATGCTGAGGACCCGGTAACATTCTTCCCGTCACCCGGCCAAATTACTGCCCTGAGCCTTCCAGAAGGTAGTGGCATCAGACATGAAAACGCCGTTGTGAGCGGCTTTAATGTCACACCCTTTTATGATCCCATGATCGGGAAACTCGTTGTATCGGGTGAAACAAGGGATCAAGCTATAAGCCGAATGGAAGCAGCTTTGGCAGATTATCATATTGAAGGCATTAAAACCAACATACCGATGCTGAAAGAGGTCATTAAACACCCACAGTTTAAATCTGGGATCACGACCACAGCATTCGTAGAGCATTACTACAATAAAAAGGATTAATGAAAATCAAGGAGGCTATTCAAATGGAATTAAAAGCATCAATGGCAGGTAGTGTATGGAAGATTGTCGTAAGTGAAGGAGACCAAGTGGAAGAAGATCAGGATATTGTTATTTTGGAATCTATGAAAATGGAAATACCTATTCCAGCTGAAGACGATGGCACGGTGAAAGCCATTAAAGTGGCTGAAGGTGACTTTGTCAACGAAGGCGACGTTATTGCTGTTATCGAATAGTGAATAAGTGGGGGTGATTGAAATCTCTTTGGTGAAATTTGATGTAAAAAATTATATTGCTGTTTTAACTTTAAATAGACCTGAAGCCGCCAACGCCTTATCCAAAGCATTACAGGATGAATTAAACGAAAAGGTGTCCGCAATCAAGACAGACCCTTCCATTCGTTGTGTCGTGATCACGGGTGCGGGTGAAAAAGTCTTTTGTGCAGGAGCAGATCTAAAAGAACGAAGAGGCATGAATGAAACCCAAGTCATCGAGGCGGTACAATTCATCGGTCAAACGGTGTCGAATATCGCAAGTCTGGAGGTTCCTGTTATAGCGGCCATAAATGGGGCTGCTTTTGGGGGTGGACTTGAATTGGCATTGGCTTGCGATATTAGAATCGCAGCCGCACATGCTAAAATGGGGCTCACAGAAACCTCATTAGCCATCATTCCTGGAGCTGGAGGCACACAACGCTTGCCACGTCTGATCGGTCTTGGTCAGGCAAAGCGCATGATTTACGCTGCTGAAAGAAAAACAGCGGAACAAGCACTGAAAATGGGTCTTGTCGAAAGTGTTCCGCCTGCTGATGAACTCATGAACACTGTCATGGAATTGGCAGAGCAGATTGCACATAACGGCCCCATCGCCGTACGTCAGGCCAAAAAAGCAATAGATGTCGGTATCGAAAGTGATTTAACAACGGGCCTTCAATTCGAAAATCTCGCTTACCAGCAGACCATCCCAACAGAAGACAGAGTGGAAGGGCTGGTAGCATTTAAAGAAAAAGAAAACCTGAATACAAAGGAAATTAGCATAAGGGGAATGGGTTCATGTCATATATCAATGACCTGAAAGACCGGGTCAGTCAAATTGAAAAAGGCGGCTATGAGAAATATCATGAAAAAAATGCGGAAAAAGGCAAGATGTTTGTCCGAGACCGTCTCAAGCAATTATTTGACACAGGGGTTGATGTGGAAGACGCATTTTTTGCAAATTGCATGGATGATACACTGCCGTCAGATGGTGTGGTCACAGGGATTGGGAAGATCAACGGACAATCTGTTTGTGTAATGGCCAACGACTCAACCGTTAAAGCAGGATCCTGGGGCAAACGAACGGTCGAGAAAATCATCCGCATTCAGGAAACAGCGATGAAGCTGGAAATCCCTATGCTGTACCTTGTCGATTCAGCAGGGGCCAGGATTACGGATCAAATTGAAATGTTCCCAGGAAGACGTGGAGCAGGACGGATTTTTCACAATCAAATAAAACTATCCGGTCGCGTCCCACAAGTCTGCCTGCTATTTGGACCTTCCGCAGCTGGCGGGGCTTATATACCAGCATTCTCTGATATCGTTATCATGGTAGAAGGTAATGCATCCATGTACCTCGGATCCCCGCGTATGGCGGAAAAAGTTATCGGAGAAAAAGTCAGCTTGGAGGAAATGGGTGGTGCGAAAATGCATTGTTCTGTTTCCGGGTGCGGAGATGTACTCGTTAAATCTGAACAGGCAGCGATTGAATACGCACAGCACTATCTATCCTACTTTCCTGCTAACTTTAGAGAAAAACCAAAATCAGCAGCACCTGGTGATATTAAATCATTTGAAAAAACAATTACAGACTTGATTCCTGAAAATCAAAATGCGCCATTTAATATGCATGATTTGATTGCACGCGTCATTGATGAAGACAGTTTTTGTGAAATCAAAAAGAAATTTGCACCTGAATTGATCACAGGACTTGCCCGCATTAATGGACAATTTGTCGGTATCATTGCCAATCAGCCAAGAATGAAAGGCGGTGTCCTGTTCCCGGATTCAGCGGATAAGTCAGCAAAATTTGTCCAATTATGCGATGCATTTAACATCCCGCTGTTATTCTTGGTTGATGTTCCAGGCTTTATGATCGGCACTAAAGTTGAACGTGCAGGCATTATTAGACACGGTGCCAAGATGCTCGCGACAATGAGCGAGGCAACCGTTCCAAAGATATCCGTTATCGTTCGAAAAGCATATGGTGCTGGTCTGTATGCCATGGCAGGCCCTGCATTCGAACCTGATGCATGTATTGCACTGCCTACCGCCCAGATTGCAGTTATGGGACCGGAAGCCGCGGTGAACGCTGTATATGCCAATAAAATTGCCGAGCTACCTGAGGAAGAGCGCCCGGCATTCATACAGGAGAAACAAGAGGAGTATAAAGAGAATATTGATATATACCGTCTGGCATCCGAATTGGTTGTCGATGCAGTCGTTGATCCAGAAAAACTACGTGACGAACTCATCAGCCGCTTTTCAGCTTACGATGTCAAAAACGTCACCTTCACCGAACGCAAACATGGCGTATATCCAGTTTAAAATAAAAACAAGGGCTATGAAACAGCCCTTGTTTTTTAACAATGGAATTAAAAGTCTTTAAGTGCGGTAGATAAGTGAAAGATTGTATTATAAATGTATTGTTAAGCAAAAAGGGCAGTTAAATATAATATGTTAAGGTTAGGTAATAAAAGGAGGGATATGAATGAAAAAGTTCATTGTATTTTCCATTAGCTTTTTAGTTTTATTTGGAGCATTTCAAGTTATATCTGGATATTTTATGACACTTTTTTATACTTCAGATGTGCCAAGTGCTTGGGGTCAAAGTGGAAGTTTATCTAGCAGTGTTATTATTAAAGAAAGTCCTTCTTTTTCCCCCTTCCTTTTAGCTTTTTTTGCAGCAACAATTGCTTATTTTGCACCTAAGATATTTATTAAAAATAGCAGCAATTAATTTACCACAAGTGGGCGCAGTTGGGAAAGAAGCACGGGCCAGGTTAGTTGAATAAGTATAGGCAAACACATTATTGGAAAAGAGGTGTGACGATGCTTTTAAAGTCTTTTGAAAAGCCTTTGAATAATCTAAGTAAGCAAAATGGAAGAGGAACTATAACAAAGGAATACATAGAAATTAATGGAGTCAGACAAGGGTTAATCATTGAGTCTTTAAATCAAGGAAAACCATTGCTATTATTTTTGCATGGTGGTCCGGGATTACCTGCTTACCCCGTCATTAAAGCCCATGGTGTCAGTCTTGAACAGTTTTTCGACGTGTGTTATTGGGATCAAAGAGGAACAGGCATGTCTTATTATAATAAAGAATCCAATGAACCATTAAGCGTTGAACAGCTATTGGATGATACAATTCAAGTCGTAAACTATTTGAGGGAAAAATATGCACAAGACAAAGTATTTTTACTTGGGCATTCATGGGGGTCTTACCTTGGAAGCCTTGCAGCACATAAAAAACCTCACCTTTTCCACGCTTATATTGGAGTTGGTCAAGTAGGCTCAGCAAAAGAATCAGAGCATGAGACATATAACTTTATTCTAAAAACCGCAACCGATAAAAATGATCATCGTGCAATGAAACAAATAAAAAATGTAGCATTTGATGAAAATTATTATAAAAATCGTTCATATGGTGCCATCAGGGCTAAATTCACGAACAAGTACGGGGGGTGACTTTAAACGGAACGGGTACTCAAACTTTGAAAATTTAAGACATATTGTTTCCTGCCCAAATTATACGATCAAAGAACGCATAAATATTTTTCGGGGGAGTTTTTCCAGCTATCAGTCATTAGGTCATGTGATGGCAACAACCGACATAGTCAAACTTGTTCCAACGCTTGCTCTTCCGGTCATGATACTCCAAGGTCAGTATGATTATCAAACGACGCACACACAGGCTAAGCGCTTTTATGAATCGGTAAAGGCTCCATATAAGAAAATGTTCACCTTTGAAAATTCGTCCCACACTCCTTTTATTGAGGAATCGGAACGTTTTTATAAATTTATGCAAGATGAAGTATTGGGGTTATGTAGCCTGAATTTTTCGTAACCAGGTGCAGTAATCTAATCTAAAAAGAGTACATTACCAAGCTCGGGGAAACATGGAGACTCCTATGGGAGCAAAAGCTTAGACGAGACCCCGGAGACGTAAAACCGAGGAGGCTCATCAGCACCCATGGAAAGCGTAGTGTTTTCTCCGAGCGATTGCTTGAGCAGTTATTAACATCTATTTATATCGTGTTGCGTCGTAATAATTACTATAGTTGTCCATAATAATGTTATGTTAACTACTGGTTTTTGAGAAATTGTAATGGTAAATGGGAGAGGTTTTTCGTATAATAGACGCTGGATGAGATGTTTAATGAAAGGACATGGATGTGGTGGAAGCAGTGAAACAGCAGAGATTACATATTTCAAAAGAGCAGCTGGCGGCATTATACGATCAAATGCTCACACGTAAAGACGAAATCAATGCACAAAAAATGTTAGATTTGTACGACAAACACATACAGCAAACCATTTCAATTAGCTTTGCGGGTCATTTTTCCGCCGGTAAGTCCTCTATGATCAACACACTGTTGGATGCGGATATACTGCCTAAGAGTCCGATTCCTACAAGTGCAAATATCGTCAGGCTTACATCGGGAGAAGGGGTTGCACGCATTTATTTTAAACATCAGCAGCCTGTGGAATATAGTGAACCGTATGATATTGAGCAAATAAAAGCGTATTCCAAGGATAAAACAGATATTAAACAAATCGACATCAGTACCTCCCAATCATTGATCCCCAAGAACCGCTATATTATTGACACACCAGGGATTGATGCCGCGGATGATGCAGACAGGGTTATGACTGAAGGTGCACTCCATCTTGTCGATCATATCTTTTATGTCATGGACTATAACCATGTCCAATCAGAAGTTAATTTGGAATTTCTAAATAACATACAAAAACAAGGACTTCCTTTTTCATTGATTATCAACCAAATTGACAAGCATGATGAGGAGGAACTGAGCTTTGCGAATTTCCAAATGAACGTTGAAAAAACGTTTTTTCAATGGGGGTTGAAACCTGAGGACATATACTATACGAGCCTTGTGCAAGCCAAATTCTCCCACAACGATTTGCATAAAGTTAAAACTAAACTTTCTGAGATGCTGAGCAGTCATTATGAAGACATACAAAATACCTCTCAATCTGCAAAACAGATCATTGAATCATATAAACATCGGCTTGAAGAACAGGCAATTGAACAAAAGGACATCCTTAAGCAAAAGCAGAATTCAGATTTTAATAGAGAGCATTTGAACGATATAAATGATAAGATATCCCATCTGGAACGCCTGCCCGACGATTTAGTTCATGCTTTAACAGCTGAACTAAATCTCACATTACAAAATGCTTATCTAATGCCAGCCACAACCAGAGATTTGGCTGAATCGTTTCTGCAATCAACACAATCCAGTTTCAAAGTAGGCTTGATTGGGTCAAAGCGCAAGACAGAGAATGAACGAATTGATCGTCTGAACGCCTTTTTGAATGCGCTGAAAGAAAATATACAGACAACAATCGAATGGAAATTGCGGGATAAGTTTATAAGTCTCCTCAAACAGCATAATGTACACGATGAGAACACGATAAACCGCATCCAGTCTATTTACATCAATTATGGTGAAAACGATGTTCTGAAGCTGGTTAAATCAGGTGCCATGGTGACCGGGCAATATGTGTTGAACTTTACGAATGAAGTAGCGAACGATATAAAACAGCAATATAAACAAAAAGCGCTTCATGTCTTCACACAGATCAAACAGGATATTGTTCATGAGAATACGCCAGAGTTAACAGAATTGAAACAGGCAAAAAAAGAAATGGAGAAGAACGTTGACCTCGACCATGAAAAAGAAATGATTGACGAGGCACTTCAAGACAGCTATGACGCAATTGATGCAGCACTGAATCAAACACTCGAAACAAACGCTTATATCACTCAAGCTGAAGCACATTTGGCCGAACAAGTCATCACTTTCAAACAGCAAACCGGTGTCACACTCCAACAACCCCACAACCGACAGACATCTGGGGAGATGGAATCAGGGCATGCATCACAAGAAGTTTCATTACCTGAAGCATCTTATAATTATATTACCAAACATATTGAAGAAACCATACAAACAGTTGCTGACACACCAGGATTTTCAACATTTATATCGGACTTAAAACGAAAACAGGCACGACTGGAAGAACGCAGCTACACCATATCACTATTTGGAGCATTCAGCGCTGGGAAATCTACATTTGCCAATGCCATGCTCGGAGAGTCGGTTTTGCCCGTCTCTCCAAACCCAACGACAGCAGCTGTTAATAGAATCAATCCGGTTACGCCAAAATATCCACATGGAACAGTCACAATACAGGTGAAAGATGCGGCAACGATGTTGAGTGATCTGAGGGCAATTACCAAAAAGTTATCACCCCCAGAAAGTGATTTATCCTCATTTCTGGAGTGGGTGAGAGCAAACGACATTCAACACTCGAAAAGTTTGAGTCAATTATATCAGTCATATTTGCAGGCAGTACTGGCTGGCTATGATTCAATTAAACATGCGATTGGCCAAACAATGACAGTAACGTTAGATGATTTTCCAGATTATGTAGCGGACGAAACCAAAGCCAGTTTTATAGAATCAATTGATTTGTATTATGATTGTCCTTTAACACAGGAAGGTATTACACTTGTCGACACGCCAGGTGCCGATTCCGTGAATGCTCGCCATACAAATGTGGCATTTGATTACATTAAACAAGCGGATGCAATCTTATATGTCACCTATTATAACCATGCATTGTCTAAAGCAGATAAAACCTTCTTAACTCAGCTTGGACGGGTCAAGGATGCCTTCCAGCTGGATAAAATGTTTTTTATCGTGAATGCCGCAGACCTTGCTGAAGATGAAGCTGAACTTAAACTTGTCACCACCTATGTGGAAGAACAATTAACCCAGCTTGGTATCAGGCTGCCGAATTTATACCCCGTTTCAAGCAAGCAGTCTCTTAGAGAGAAAGAGCAAGATCTTCAGTTAAACGGGATGATGCATCAGTTTGAAAAAGACTTTAACCGGTTTATTCACTATGACTTAACTGCTATAACCGCCCAATCTGCTGTCAAGGATATCCATCGGACCAAGGCTGCACTTGACAACTACAGACAATCCATTCACATGGATCAGGAAGCAAAACAAACTTTCATAGAATCTTTGGAAGAAGCTTTTGAGCAAGCAAAACAAGACATTGCAGTGGTCAATAGCGATGCAGAAGTCAAGCAGTTGACCCAGAGAATTGAAAAGCAGCTTCACTATGTATGGGAGCGTGTTTCGCTTCGTTATCATGATCTGTTTAAAGAATCCTTTAACCCAACAACGATTACATCATCTGGCAGAGAAGCACACAAGGAATTAAAACAAAGCTTAAGCGAACTTATAGACGATATTGCCTATGAATTATTGCAGGAATTGCGAGCAGTGTCACTCAGGGTAGAAAGTACAATACAAAAGCTCGCCCAAGAAATCTATGACAAACTGGGCGCAACATGTGAAGAGCAGCATCATGTATTCTCCCTTCCGGCTTTTGAAACGCCGGACCTGCAAACACCAAACTACGAATCAGGGTTTAAATCTATTGATCTTACTAATTTCGACCATGCTTTGACCGTATTTAAAAATACAAAAAGCTTTTTTGTCGATAACCAAAAAGAAATCATGAAAGAAAAGATTTATGAAGTGTTGGATCCAATGGCCAGGAGCTATTTGGATATGAACAAAAACATTATGGAGGACCATTATTTAACCGAATGGTCGCGCATGATCCAATCAATCCAGCAGGGGTAACAAAACACCTTGAAGAACAAGTCTCTGCGCAACTTGAGATGATGGCCACCCCAGCTGATATTGACCTCATTGAAAGAAAAACAACCTTGCTCGAGCACATTCTTGCACACTATACTTTGACATCATAAAGGTGGATATAACGATGAATAGAAATCAGATATTATTGGTGGATGGAATGGCCTTATTATTTCGTGGCTTTTATGCAACATCATTCCGAGGCAATTACATGTTGACGTCAACAGGCGTGCCTACAAATGGCGTTTATCAATTTATGCGCTATTTTATGGACGCTGTTAACACCTTCAAGCCTTCACATGTCATCTGCTGTTGGGATATGGGAAGCAAAACATTCCAGACAGAGCTATATGACAACTATAAAGCAAATAGAGGCGCACCGCCTGAAGAACTCATTCCACAATTTGACCTTGTAAAAGAGGTCGTTGAGGCTTTTAATGTGCCAAACATTGGCCTTGAGAATTACGAAGCTGATGACTGTATCGGTACACTAGCTGCTGCCTATTCACAAGATCACGATGTGACGATTTTGACCGGTGATCATGATATGCTTCAGCTTGTCAATGAAGGGACGCGCGTTGCCATCATGAAAAAGGGGATGGGTAATTACGACTTGTTTGACGCGCATAACTTCTTGGATAAACAAGGTCTTTCACCACAGCAGATTGTCGACATGAAAGCATTGACCGGTGATAGTGCTGATAATTATCCAGGCGTCAAAGGGATTGGTGATAAAACAGCCCGAAAGCTGCTGCAGCAATATAAAACAGTGGATACACTGCTTGAGAAAACCACAGAATTAACACCAGCCATGCAGAAAAAGTTTGAGGCTGATCTGGATATGCTGCACCTTAGCCGTGAACTGGCCCAAATAAAATGTGACGTCCCCGTAACGTGTGAACTGGATGATGCATTGTGGGAAATCGATCGTGACAAAATTGAGTCCGTATTCGAAAAATTGGAGTTTCGCAACCTTGACAAACTTCTCGGCTAAAGCAACCCCAAGAAATACAAGGGAGGCGTCCAATTATTAAAGCAAGATACCTCTATATCATCATCAGCTCACTATTGATTTGTGCTTTTCTCGCCTGGTTCGAGCATGGTGTCAGTATCAACTATGTCATTAAAACTGGCATGAAGATCAGTTTGTTTTTTACAGTGATCACAATATACCGTATATGGTTCGACCATTTTAGGTGGACCGATGTATTGCGCAATAAAGAATACGTACGCAAGTGGCTCAGGCTACTTTTCCTCGGAGGAAGCTCTGCTGCCGTTATTTTATTGGCCTACATCGTTCTGCAGCCTTTTCTTGATTTATCTATGATTAAATCAGATCTTACCAATCGTTTGGGTATCACACCGGTGGGTTTCATTTTTGTCGGTTTGTATATCACTTTTGGGAATTCATTTCTTGAAGAGTATTTTTTCAGAGGCTTCATATTTTTTAACTTACCGAGAAAGACTGGCTATATCTATAGCCCTTTACTGTTTGCCGCTTATCATATTCCGATGATTATTCTATGGTTTGATCTTTATCAGATTGTACTATGTTTTATTGGCTTATGGCTGATCGGGATGATCTTTCAGAAGGTGAACGAGAGAGAAGGGACGATTTGGTCATCATGGATGATCCATGTTTGCGCTGATACTATGATTATAATCATTGGACTAACTCTGTTTTTTTAGAAACCCTTGTTGAGGGGATTGACCTCACCAGGGGTTTTCTATTTTAATACCCCACAGCAACATGTATACGCAACACTTATGACAACAACACTTCAGATGTATATACATATACCCACTACCCGTATAACAAAAAACACCAGGGGTATATGATCGGACGGGGTGGGGTATCTCAAAGATGGGCAGGGGGTATGCTTCTCCGTTTAGAAAAGATCAATTTAGGTTATTAGAAGTAATGAATCTATTTGAACGGAGGGTATTTAAATTGAGCACAAAACTAACTGACAATGTACAATCATACTGGCACAAAATTTATCAGAAGGACCAAGAAAATACCTTACAAGAAGATATTCAGACTGATGTTGTTGTCGCTGGTGGCGGTATTGCTGGAGTGATGTCGGCCTATTTTCTGGCTAAAAGCGGCAAACGCGTTGCGCTCCTTGAAGCGCGGGAGCTTTATAGTGGAACAACAGGATTCACAACTGCAAAATTAACCGCACAGCATAATTTGATATATGATGAAATGATTAATCGATATGGCCAGAAAACAGCCCAGCAATACTACCAGGCCAACATGGAAGGCATTGCCTTTGTTAAAGAGCTCGCAAATCAATACGGAATCGACTGTGATTTGGAAGAGCAGGATGCATTTGTTTTCACCGAACAGATACAACATAAAGATAAATTGAAAAAAGAATACGATGCTTATCAAAAATTAGGCATAGAAGGCGCTTTTGTTGAAGATCTGCCATTGGATCTAGATATATCAGCAGCCGTGATGATGCGGCATCAAGCTCAATTTCATCCAGTGAAGTTCCTTCAGGGGATCGTGAAGGAAATTAAGGCACTAGGTGGCTATGTGTTTGAACATACACCCGTTATGGATCTGTCTGTAGACAAACAAGTCACTTGTCATACAGATTCAGATTATACAGTCACTGCTGATGATGTTGTACTTGCCACACATCTTCCTGTCTATGAACCAGGCAAGAAATTTTATTCCAGTCATGTGAAAACAGAAAGCTCTTATGCACTCGCTGTAAAATCCAGCTACGAATTTCCGGAAGGCATGTATATCAATAATGACTTGCCGAAGCGGACTTTAAGATCCATCCGTGATAACGGTGAAAATTACCTCCTTGTAGGTGGTGAAAGTCACCCAACTGGAGATGGCAAATCTTCCAAAGAACGTTATGAACAACTGGTTAAATTTGCTGAATCGCACTTTGGTGATGTTGAGGTGCTTAACCATTGGTCATCTCATGATTATATTGCTCCTGATCGGATTCCATTCATTGGTCAGTTGCATGAAGATACCGACCATGTGTATACGTTAACCGCTTTTGGCAAATGGGGCCTCGCTGCCGCCGTCACGGGTGGGAAAGTTATTACGGATCTCATTCAGGGTGATGACAACCCTTATGCAGCATTATTCGCGCCAAACCGTCAGATCAATAAAATTACAGAAACTGAACCTAAAGATGATAATCCAACTGAAAGCTACGATAAATCCAGCCAAGCAAGTGATCCTAAACAATTAAGTCCTGGGATGGGCTCCATTGTTAAAATCGACGACAAAAACGTAGCTGCATACAAAGACAACAACGGTCAGTTGCATTTATTGGATACAGCATGCACACACTT
Organism: Lentibacillus sp. JNUCC-1; assembly: GCF_009741735.1. Taxonomy (NCBI): domain Bacteria; kingdom Bacillati; phylum Bacillota; class Bacilli; order Caryophanales; family Bacillaceae; genus Lentibacillus; species Lentibacillus sp. JNUCC-1. The sequence continues at coordinate 1,305,332 of NZ_WHOH01000003.1, read as the reverse complement.
AGGCTGTGATGTGGCTTGGAACGATGGCGATAAAACTTGGGATTGTCCTTGTCATGGTTCGCGATTTGCTGCAACCGGCGAAGTGATTGAAGGCCCGGCTGTAAAAGACATGCCAACTTGGAAAAAATAATATTTTAAAGCAGCAACACCCAAAGACAGGAGGGTGTTGCTGCTTTGTTCATACCTCTTTTATCATTTCTTCTAGTTTACATAATATATATTATAGGAAGTAGTATATTTCATATTTCATTACCTAAGTAAACTTGTGATAGTGAGATGAAACAAAAAAAGCAGCTTGTTATGGCTGCTTATATGATGATTGAATATCAATTTGTTTAAGTGGTTCTGTTGCTGGACCATTTACAATATCACCGGTATACGTAAAACGTGATCCATGACACGGACAATCCCAGGTTCTGTCACCGGAATTCCACTCAACTTCACAACCCAAATGCGTGCATGTTGTATCCACAGCAAACAGTTTTTCTTCCTGATCTTTATATACACCCGTCCGTTTGCCATTTATTCTGGTTATAGTGGCCTCGTCGGTTGTTAGATTCTTAACATTTTCATTTGTGAATTCCAGTTTTCCTTTGATTAAATGTTTGGCAACATCCGTGTTAAATGACACCAATTTTCGTAACGACGGGTCAGCCTGAAATCTTGACGGTGTATACAGCTCAGCATATGGTGAGTCACCTTCTACAATGAAATCCGTTATCATTTTGGCTGCAATCGTGCCGTGCGTCATACCCCATTTGCGGAATCCTGTTGCCACAAACACTCTGTTTTGGCCTCTTGTAACAGGACCAATATAAGGCAACTTATCAAGTGTTGTTAGATCTTGGGCAGACCATCGATATTGAAGCTCTTCAATGCTGAAATGTTCTTTTGCAAACGTTTCCAATGCTTCATAATGCTTGATGGTTGAGATCCCTTGCCCGGTTTTATGGTTTTCGCCTGCGATCAACCAATACGGTTCTTCATAAATTGTAACCTCTCGAATAGACCGAGTAGGTTGTTCAGCGTTAATATACATGCCGCCAGGAAATTGTGTTGGTGATTTTACAGCTATTATATACGCTCGTTCTGCATACATCCTCGTCGGGAAAAAAGCCTCACCATCATAGAAAGGATAATGTGAGGCCTGGATCACTTGTTCACAATGAATACGATGCCCGTCCCGGGTTACAACAGCCGGGTTCCTTTGATACTCAATATCTATCGCCGCGGTATTTTCATAAACCTTTAAGCCCTTTGCTATTGCTTGTTCCAGAACACCAGTTAAATACTTCAAAGGATGAAATTGGGCTTGATCTGACATTTTTAAAGCTGACATGTACGGCACATCCAGTGGCATATTTTGAACGATTTCACCTTGAATGCCAAGTTTTTGGTAAGCCTCTTCCTCTTTCGCCAATTGAGCCACCTTGTCTTGTGCGTTGGTATAAATAAAGGCATCTTCCGTTTTTAAATCGCAGTTGATCTGATGCTCTTTTGAAATTGATTGAATTATTTGTATAGCCTTAGTATTTGCTTGATAATATTGCTTTGCTTTTTCTACACCGATATGCTGAATAAGTTCGTCATAAATCAATCCATGCTGAGCAGTAATCTTGCCGGTGGTATGGCCCGTTGTTCCTTCAAGGATCGGTCCTGCATCAATCAGAACAACATCCACCCCTTTTTGTGCAAGCATATAAGCAGCTGTAATGCCCGTTATGCCTCCCCCGACAATAGCAACTTCTGTTTGAATGGTTTCTTCCAGTTTGGAATACGTTTTTAGGGCAGCCGACTTGCGCCAATACGACTCAGGAAATTGCGGCATCTTAGAGTTCATATAAAAAACAATCCTTTCCGTGTTTAACATTCATTCCATATTGTTACACCAACGCTTACATATATACAGTTTGAAAAAGTTAAACACGAAAACACGTATCAAATAGAATTCGAACTCGGAATCCCTTGAACTGGTGTGGCATGGACAATAGCCACATAAATGGCCCGTTCAACGACTTCCACCGCAAGTGTTGCAAGACCATTCAGATCAACGTCAATTTCATTTGTCGATAACGCAAATAATGTATCACCGTCTGAGAGCGTATGTGCGGGCTGAATCATTCGGGCAATCCCGTTATGTCCTACCGAGGCCAGTTTATTCGCCTCGGCTTTAGTTAATACAGCATTGGTCACAATCGAACCAATGGTTGTATTGCCGGAAAATGGATTTGTTTCTCCGTTTAAAATCTGCTGTTTCAATTGTTCGGCACTGTTCATGAATATTTTTTTGTCATGATCATAAGCACCCGCCAAGATCTCCCCTGTAGCGGGGTCCATAATATCGCCAAAAGCGTTAACTGCAACGACTGCTCCAATTTCAAGATCACCTATTCGAACAGCATAACTTCCAATACCACCGCGCATGGCGTACTGCGGCCCGAGCACCTTACCGACAGTTGCTCCTGTTCCAGCTCCGACATTGCCACTTTGAAAGCTTTCCCCATGAACCGCATGTTCACAGGCATTGATTCCCATTTCCTTCCCGGGCCTTATCTTTGGATCGCCGGGGAATAAATCGAATAAGATGGCCCCTGGCACAATGGGCACCTTTGCAACCTGCACATCAAGTCCAACACCCTTACGCTCCAAATATGTCATAACTCCAGTCCCAACCTCTAGGCCAAATGCACTCCCACCCGATAGAAACACCCCATGAACCGTATCAACGGTATTTTGTGGATGAAGTAAATCTGTTTCTCGGGTTCCAGGAGCTCCTCCTCTAACATCAACTCCCCCAACTGCACCTGTTTCGCATAAAATAACACTGCAACCTGTCAGTGCATCTTGATCTTCAGCATGCCCAAACGAAAAACCCCTCATGTCCTGAATATGGATGGTATTCAAATGAATGTCTCTCCCTTTAAATATTGATGTATTCACGATATCATTAACCATGAGGTGATTTCAATGCGGAAACATATCATTGTATCAGGCATGGTGCAAGGTGTTGGATTTAGATTCAGCACAAAACAAACAGCTGATGAACTTGGGTTATTCGGCTGGGTTCAAAACAATGCGGACGGTACCGTCGAAATGGAAGTAGAAGGTTCCGAAGATCAATTAAACGTGTTCGTGGACAAGCTTAAAGCCGGATTCACACCCGTTATTCAAGTGGAAAGTACCGATATTACAACGTATGATGAAAACAAAAACTATCAGGACTTTACAATCAAACATTAATGAAAAGAAAAGGGCAACAATAAAACCCGAACAATTATCCATAGTGATGGCGTTGTTCGGGTTTTATACACTCGTATGTTTCAGTCTTTATTTTAACGCTCCTCAAAAAATTTACGATTTAGCTCAATGTACTCTGTTTCTTCTTCCGGAACCTCATCCTCCATATATATCGCTTCAACAGGACAAACCGCTTCACATGCTCCACAGTCAATGCAAATATCCGGATCTATATAAAACATATCTTTACCTTCTTCAATACAGTCAACGGGACAAACTTCCACACACTCCCCGGACTTCTCATCTTTGCACGGGGACGTTATAATAAATGCCATAATGCTCTCCTCCTCGGTATACAGCTGAACATCTATACGAATTAAGCCATACCCACATTATAATACAAAATGGGTATGGCTGCTAATACAGCACCTGTTATTTTTCGTTTTCAGAAAAATAAGTTTTGTGAAAACCGCCGATCCGATTGCTGTTATCCACGATGAAATAAAACTCATCAGTCTCGTTTTTCACATCATACCATTTTCCAGGTGTCAGTTTATTGTTCACAATGAACTTTTCTGCGTCTGCATGAACACATTTAATCTGTTTAAGTGTTTCTCTGTTCTCCCAATCCAAATGAATCATCCGTTCCACCTCGTTCCAAACATTAGTTTACATAATATTAATATCGTAACCTATGATTTACGAATTAAACAGATATAAAAAGTTACCGTAGCCTTTTGCTTCCATTTCCGCTTTCGGAATAAAACGCATAGCAGCAGAATTCATGCAATATCGTAATCCTCCAGCTTCTTTGGGCCCATCCTCAAAAACATGACCAAGATGGGAATCAGCTTCCCTACTTCGGATCTCGGTACGACGCATACCGTGAGTCGTATCTTCTTGAGCAGTCAGGTGATAAGGATCAACTGGCTTTGTAAAGCTTGGCCAACCGCAACCTGCATCATATTGATCTTTAGATGAAAAAAGGATATCTCCAGAAACAACATCTACGTAAATCCCTTCCTGCGTGTTGTTCCAGTATTCATTTTGAAATGGCGCTTCTGTGCCGCTTTCTTGTGTGACGTGATACTGGATAGGCGTGAGTTTTTGTTTTAATTCTTGAGAATCGGGACGTTTCTGCCAATGTTTTTTAATAAAATCCTGTCTACCTGAACCCTTTTTATACAAGCGGTAGTGAAAGGACTGCTTTTTATAGTAATCCTGGTGTTTGTCCTCGGCAGGATAAAAAGGTTCAGCCGGCAAAATCGGGGTTACAATCGACTGTTTGAATTTACCACTGTTTTCGAGATCGCGTTTCGATTGTTCAGCCACAGATTTTTGTTCTTCACTATTATAAAAGATCGCCGTCTGGTATGATTCGCCACGATCAGCAAACTGTCCCCCGGCATCAGTTGGATCGATTTGTTGCCAAAACGTGTCTACGAGTTGTCTATACGAAACAATCTCAGGGTTAAATTCAATTTGTACGGCTTCAACATGGCCTGTCGTATCCGAGCATACCTGTTCATAAGTTGGATTTTCAACATGACCGCCGGTATATCCTGATACGACACGCTCAATGCCCGGCCTTTCGTCAAATGGTTCCACCATGCACCAAAAGCATCCACCTGCAAATATTGCTGTATCTGTTTTCATTTGGCACCTCCAAGAAATGATGTATCTCTATTTTTTCGTTTATCGGGTAATTAATCAAGTTGTATGCATCTAAATAAATAATTTAGGTACCGATTGTCCCTGAAGCGGCTGCTCCACTTTCGGCTCACTATCCGAAATGGATACGGGTTCTTCAGACGCATCTTCACTTCTTGTTGTTTGTTCTACCTCAGATTCATCGTCTGAATTGAGATTATCTGTTTCGTTGCTGTCTAAAGCTTTCATCATTTGGTACATCGCCGGCAGGTTTTTGATTAACGGACCATACTCTTGAAGCACCGGGGCGGTTGATTGCACAAACCCCAGGATGCGTTGAACATGATTCAATGTGTTCATAATTCCATCTGCACTCACGATTTGACTGCTACCCCCTGCTCCGCCAAGCAGTTGTTGCAATAAACCAGTGCTTTGATACGCAGGCTGTGGTTGGACAGGATAAGAATTCCTGGGCGGCTGTGGTGATATCATATTGACTGGCATTCTTCTAAATGGGATTGCCATATCTATCCCCCGCTTTCATCGTACTCTAGGTTATTGTACGTATAACCACCCATGAACGTTCGGGACAGCAGACCAGAATTCATTTGTTGTATCAGTATATTTCCCGGGCAACCGCACGTATATGCTTTTTCTCCGTATTTCACCAATTACTTGTCGAAAAAGCACACTAGGCTGTTGTGACTAGAGTCATATAAATTAAACAAACGTTTGATTAAGAACCCAAACTACTTGAAAGCGAACGTGTATTCCCTTATAATATTTCTATAGAAAGGATGATAAGGATGCTTAAAGACCGAGGTACAATGAAATGGACATCACTCATGTTACCAGAACATGTCATGATGCTTAAAGAACTATGGGAGGAAGATAATATCTCCCCACCTCCAACACTTGATGCTCAGGAAAAAGAACGGCTGGACCATATCCTGCAAGAGGCTTTGCACTTCAAAACCACATTGCGCGTCACCTTGTATGATCAAGGTCACATGATACAAAAAACCGGTGTCATCACTTCACTGGACACGACTTCAAAGAAGCTGGTCCTCAGTGCAACAACCGGCAGACAGCATAGTATCGCTGTTAAGGATGTGCTTGATGCAGCTTTCCTTTAACGTTACAATAAATATTTGTTTTCATACACAACCCATAGTTCATCAAAAAGGGATAAAGCTGTTGCAAACGGACTGTTCCATTCTAGATAAGCACTGATTTCGTCATATGCTGTGGAATGTTTTGGAAAATCATGATCAAAAAACATCCAGTCCGCAAGCCGCGCTGCATCGTCAGGCGGCTTTTTTCCACGATAAGTCATCATAAATTGATAAAATGATCTCATATGTTCACCTACTAGCTTTGTTCCATGAATTCGCGATGCTTTCGTTCTTTTTTCCGATAGACTGCTGCTGACAAATAGATGCTGATTTCATATAAAATAAACATTGGGATCGCAACGGTCACTTGTAAAACAACGTCCGGCGGTGTCACAAGCGCCCCGACAATCAGCAAAATGAAATAAGCATATTTACGCACTTTTCTTAGGAAAGCCGGTGATAAGAGACCAAGGCTTGTCAAGAACATCGCGATAATTGGAATTTCAAACAAGAATGCAAAAGGCAGGGTCATTCGGAACAAAAATTTAAAATACCGGTCCACTGTAAATAATTCATTAAACATGCCATCATTCAAGCTCAGTAGAAACGGGAGTATTAGTTTTATAAATATAAAATATCCAAATACAAGCCCTCCGACAAACAGTAAGAAAATGGCCGGCACATAGGGCAGTGATGATTTTCTTTCTTTCGATGTTAAAGCCGGCTTAATAAACAGCCATACTTGTAACGCCAATAACGGCAGTGTTGCTGCAATCGCAACGATTCCTGCCATCGTAAAAAAGATCCAGATCGTATCCGCCGGACTTGTTATGGTTAACTGGAAATGAATATCGTTTTCAAAAAAAGCATAAATATCTCTTATAAATGTAAAACTTGCTAAAAAAGCGACCACAAACCAAATAGCTGTAACGATTAGCCGATTGCGCAATTCAGTCAGGTGACCGACCAAATTCATATCTTTTTCACTTGTTTTAGCGGACATGACCTCACCCTCTCACCATACACATAAAAGAAGATGTAAGGCCTGCAGCTCCCCTACACCTTCCTGATATTTATCATTCATCTTTGTTTTTTTGATCTGAATCCATCAAATCACGCGTTGAATTCTTAAACTCACGTAAAGTTTGCCCGGCTGCTTTACCGATTTCAGGCAGTTTGGATGGACCAAAAATGATTAGCGCCACAACTAATATCAAAATCAAACTCGGAAAACCAATACTTCCAAGTCCCATTTTCATCACTCCCGACCTTATTCTAGGTACATGTCTATTTTATCATAAAGAGATGAGTCTTCACAACTTCAACCTCGCTCTGGCTGTTTCGTATTCTTCAGGGGTGTTCATGTTGAAGAAATGCCAGTCAACAATATCTTTTGGAAGAACGGTTAAATCAGACACATACTGTACGTGAACATGGTCAAAGAAGCTGCGTATTTTTCGTTCATTATGAGTCAATTGCTGACGAATCACTGGAAGAACAGACTTACTGTAAACACCTGACAACGGATGCATCCGCCCATTATATATCGGAATCACAACGTCGCAGGTGTTTATTTGTTCAAGAAGCAGGTCATACACACGCCTGTCCGCGAAAGGTGTGTCACATGCCGTAACCGCACACACGTTGTGAACGCTGTGACTAAGGGCTGCTTCAATACCGGCAAGAGGGCCCTGGTCAATATAATAATCACCATAAACAGGACAACCCAAAAACTGGTATTGATCAGCATCGTTTGCGATAACAAACCATTCATCATATGTTTCCATCTGATCAGCAATACGTTCAATCACTGTTTCGTTTCCAAACGGCAGCACAGCTTTATTTTTACCCATTCGGGATGACCTGCCGCCGGAGAGGATGACGCCACTTACCTTCATTGACATCCCCCTTTATTGACTGGTTGTTAATGTTTGTTCCTGTCATATTGAATGAAGTAATAGTCGTATGGGTTATCGTTATTCTTTTCACCTTTCACGCGAGATGATACTTTCCAATTGGCTTCATTGAATTCGGGAAAATATGTATCCCCTGTGAATTCATCCTCAATCAACGTAATGTACATCCGATCAGCAAAAGGCAGTACCTGTTCAAAGATATGTCCGCCGCCAATCACAAATATTTCTTTCTCAGGATCTTCGTCATGCCACGTTTGTACCTGATCCAGGCCATGAATCACTTTAATATTTTCATTAGTATCAACAGTGCCTCGTGTCAGGACTACATTTTCTCTATTGGGCAGTGCGCGCCCGATAGAGTCAAACGTTTTTCGTCCCATCACAATCATATGGCCTGTAGTAAGACGCTTAAAAAATTTCAAGTCTTCCGGTAAATGCCATGGCATTCCGTTTTGATACCCAATTACACGGTTACGATCCATAGCAACAAGAAGTGATATCATATTCAAGTCCTCCTTCGCCTGTTAAACAGCAATTGGTGCTTTAATGCCTGGGTGTGGATCATACCCTTCCAAAATTAGATCTTTCACTTCCAAATCAAACATAGAGCGGTCTGTATTAATTTTTAATATTGGCCACGCTCTTGGCGTTCTCTCAAGCTGTGTTTGTATTTGTTCTGTATGGTTCAAATAAATATGCGCATCCCCCATGGTATGAATGAACTCTCCTACTTCTAAGTCACATTCCCGGGCAATGAGATGTGTCAGCAAAGCATAACTCGCTATATTAAAGGGCACACCAAGGAAGATGTCTGCACTTCTTTGATATAACTGACATGAAAGTTTTCCGTCAGCAACATAAAACTGAAATAACGTATGGCAAGGTGGCAGCGCCATTGATGGGATGTCTTCAGGGTTCCAGGCTGAAACAATGTGACGTCTGGAATCGGGATTGTTGCGGATCGATTCAATGACGTCTTTCAACTGATCAATAACGTCTCCCCTTGACGTCTCCCATTCCCGCCACTGCTTCCCGTAAACGGCACCTAAATCACCAAAACGTTCACTGAACGCATCGTCTGACAGGATGTTCTCTTTAAATATAGCCATTTGGGCATCGTATTGGGCTTTGAACTCAGGGTCCAGCAAGCTGCGGTTTCCAAAATCATGCATATCAGGCCCAGAATACGCATCGCTTTCAACCCATTTTTTAAAGGCCCATTCATTCCAGATGTTATTATTGTGTTCGAGCAAATATCTGATATTCGTATCACCTTTAATAAACCATAATAGTTCGCTGACAATGAGTCGAAACGGCACTTTTTTAGTTGTCAGTAAAGGAAATCCCTCTTGAAGATCGTAACGGACCTGGTGACCGAAGACAGATTTCGTCCCTGTTTGTGTTCGGTCTGATTTTTCATAGCCATTCTCCAGTACGTGCCGGCAAAGTGACAAATAGGCGTATTCACCAGTAGTCATCCCATGCCCTCCTCTTTTCTATTTATGTACGATGTTATAAATTACATTGATTACTTATTGTAACACAAACGTAATGACAACACAGTTATAAACAACTAGGCCGCAACATAAATTTTTAGAAGTGATGGAGCTACCGTCATACATAGAAGGCATCTATGAGAAAGGGGACATGAGCATGTTAAGTGGAACCATCAATCAGGTGGTTAAGCAGTCGTTTCTGTACAGTTATGTGCTAAGTCAGCCATTTTCCGTGTATGTGGATGCTTATCCTGTTCTGGAAAATAATAAACTGCTGGAAGCTGAACATATATCCTTCGGGGAGCATGGAGAGAGTGTGCGAATTCTTCAGGAGAAAATGAACCGCCTCAATTACTATAATGATGATATAGACGGAGAGTTTGGGATTTTCACCGAGCATGCTTTGAAGAAAATACAAACGGATATGAACATTAAAATAACCGGTGAAGCCGATTATCATACACTTTATAGTATTGTCGAAGAGGAACGGCAAAAGTACATTGAAGAATTAAAAACAATGAGCGGCTCGGTCTATCCCGGGATAAAAGGTGAAGATGTGAAACTTGTTCAAAAGGCGCTTAAGTATTTTGGCTATTATACCGGCGAAATAGATGGTTTATACGGCCCCCTTACAAGCAAGGCTGTTAAAAAAGCTGAAGATGTTCACCAGATTCAGCTAACGCCCGAAGTCACTGCAGATTCCATTGAAACCTTATATAACCAGTCTGAAAACCAACCTGAAAGTGAACCAAAAGAAAAAGAGGAACATGAACAACACGATAATGTTCAAGCACCAGTTGAAACAGCCCAAGCAGAAACTCCAGCTGAACAAACCGCCAAGAAAGAACAACCCAAAAAACAACCTGTGAAAAAGCTTGCAAATTCAGGGAACGGTATCGTTCAAACAGCGCGCGCTCTTATAGGAACACCGTATGTATGGGGAGGTACGACCCAGGCGGATTTGACTGCAGCGGTTTTATTCAATATGTTTTTCAGGCACACAATGTTACAGCGCCCAGAACGGTGTCAGACATGTGGAATTTCACATCTCCTGTCAACGATCGGTCCATTGGTGATCTTGTGTTTTTTGAAACGTATAAACCAGGTCCGTCCCATATGGGAGTTTATATTGGTAATGGCCAGTTTATTCATGCTGGAACATCGACTGGTGTGACCACTGCCAGCCTGGACGACAACTATTGGGAAAAACGGTATATCGGAACACGTCGTATCCAATAACACAGCCGGGCTTTTGCCCGGCTGTTGATGTTATAGCCATTCCTTATAAAAATGTTCCACGAATTGCTCCATGAACTGATGGCGCTCTTTTGCCAGTTCGCGGGCGCTTTGCGTATGCATCATATCTGATAATTTGAAGAGCTTATCATAAAAGTGGCGCATTGATGTTCTTTCAGTCTCATCATCACTGAAGATCGGCTGGTGTTTGAAGCCGCCATAAGCAAAAGTTCTGGCAATCCCTACAGCACCTAGTGCATCGAGTCTGTCCGCATCTTGGACAATCTTCCCCTCCAGTGTCGCAGGAATTCGTTTTCCCGACGTATATGAGACTGATTGAATGATGCTGTTGATATGATCGATCGAAAAAGTCTGTAGTTCGATGTTTTTTAATAACTTCTGCATATCTTCTTTGATTTCCGCAGGCCTCTTGAACAATTTATGGTCTCCAACATCATGAAGCCAGCCGGCTGCTTCACACATAAACACATCCGCTTGCTCTTCTTGAGCAATCTTTTTTGCCATTAAAGCAACACGCTTCATATGATGATAATCGTGTCCGGTTGCGTCTGTTTCAAACAAATTAAAAACATACTGACGGATTGTTTCCAATTGTTCCGCTTGATCCATTAAAACAACCCGGTAATCTTGCCATCTTCAAGAACATCCATGTTAAGGGCTGCTGGTTTTTTCGGCAGTCCTGGCATGGTCATCATATCCCCGGTCAACACAACGATAAAACCAGCACCTATGGAAGGTCTGAGTTCTCTGATGTTAACTGTGAATCCTTTAGGACGTCCCAGAAGTGAAGGATCATCCGACAAAGAGTATTGCGTTTTTGCCATACAAACCGGCAGCTTCCCCCACCCTTGTTCTTCATAAAAGGCGATTTGCTTTTTGGCTTTTGGTGACAGCTCGATGTCATCTGCACCATACACCTTTTGAGCGATATGCCGTATTTTCATTTCAAGTGTTTCATCAAGTTCATACATATAGTTAAACTGTCGCTCTGTTACGTCGGCTTTTTGGACCACTTTTTCAGCGAGTTCTATACCGCCTGCTCCTCCTTTGGCCCAAACATCAGCCAGTGCCACATCGACACCTCGTGATTCACACCATGACTGTACAAATTCCACTTCGGCATCTGTATCAGCAGGAAATTTGTTGATGGCCACCACAAACGGCAATCCAAACGACTCAATCGTTTCAATGTGTTTCTTCAGGTTTTCCATACCTGCCTTCAGTGCTTCGAGGTTTTCTTCAGTTAGCGCATCTTTAGAAAGACCGCCATGCATTTTCAGTGCGCGCACTGTCGCTACAATGACAACCGCATCTGTCTCAAACCCGCCTGCGCGTGATTTGATATCCAGGAACTTTTCAGCCCCAAGATCTGCTCCAAACCCGGCTTCTGTCACAACATATTCACCAAGTTTAGCAGCTGTTTTTGTTGCCATGATACTGTTGCATCCATGAGCAATGTTCGCAAATGGACCACCGTGTATAATAGCAGGTGTGTTTTCAATGGTCTGAACAAGATTTGGTTTTAAAGCATCTTTCAGTACGAGCGTCAGTGCACCTTCCACCGCCAAATCTTTAACACGAATCGGGTGCTCCTCGTATGTATAACCGACTACAATTTCAGACAGCCTGGCCTTTAAATCATCAATATCATTAGCAAGACATAAAATAGCCATGATCTCTGAGGCAACTGTGATATTAAACCCATCCTCACGCGGAACGCCTCGAAGCGGTCCTCCAAGACCGACGACAATTTGTCTCAACACGCGATCGTTCATATCCATGACGCGTTTCCATTCAATACGACGCGGGTCCAAATTCAACTCATTTCCTCTGTGAATATGATTATCTATAATGGCAGCGAGCAAATTGTTAGCAGTCGTGATGGCATGAAGATCACCAGTGAAATGCAAGTTAATATCTTCCATTGGGAGTACTTGTGAATAACCCCCGCCTGCTGCCCCGCCTTTAAGCCCCATTACGGGACCAAGCGATGGTTCACGAAGTGCAATGACTGTCTTTTTATTGATTTTGTTTAACGCCTGACCCAAACCAACTGTTACAGTTGACTTTCCTTCCCCGGCGGCTGTTGGATTAATGGACGTAACCAATATGACCTTGCCGTCCGGCTTGTCAGAGAGTTTGTTTAAAAGCTGATCGGATAATTTTGCTTTTGTGTGGCCGTATGGTGACCAATCATCTTTAGCTAGACCAAGACCTTTAGCAATCTCCTCTATCGGCTTAAGTTCTGCTTTTTGTGCTATTTCAATATCTGTTGGCATAGAAAAACCCCTTTCTGTATTCTCACCCTGCACAAAATGATTGCGCATACACACAGTTTAATACTTTTCTCAAAAGTAATCCAATTTTTTCAAACAAATATCAAGAAAATCTGGAGATATCATCTTTTTTTTACTTGTTTTCTTGACGCATAGCCATAAATACGTTATATTATACTCAAGCAAAGAAGATCGATGGAATCATGAAACAAGCGACTTCAAATGGAAGTGGATGCGTAATGTTCCCCATCTTCTATCTGGAGTGTTTTTTTGTGTTCTGGATCTGCTTTGTATTACCACCACGTTTGAAGTATGTTCCGACTGATCAGACGATAAACGTACGGCAAGTGTCACTATCATGAATACAGCTTCAATGTTGTTTTTGGATTTATCGCATCATCGAACGACTGGCAGAACGTGAAAGTTTTTAGGAGGCTTATCAATGGAAAACGGTGTAGTAAAATGGTTCAACGCAGAAAAAGGGTATGGCTTTATCCAACTGGAAGAAGGCAATGATGTATTCGTACATTATTCTGCGATCCAAGAAGAAGGCTTCAAGACACTTGAAGAAGGCCAAAGTGTCACTTTTGAAATTGTCGAAGGTGAACGCGGTCCACAAGCTGCCAACGTAACCAAAAACTAATCATCGACATATATGAGAATTAAAAGAAGCGACAACCCGTCGCTTCTTTTTTGTGTTTCAAATTGTTTATTTCGCAGTTGTCAGGGCTCGTTCTTCTTGGGGTATGCGTACTTTTAATAGTAGAAAGTGCAGCATCGGAAATAGGAAGGCTGTGTAATAAGCTCCAAATAATAAAGGAATTATGATGAACTCCAAAGCTACAACAATATAATTTGGATGCTTTACATATTTGTACGGTCCCTTTTGAATTAATGAAACCCCGGGTAGCACGATTATTTTTGTATTCCAAAAGCGTCCCAATGCTGTGATACACCAAACCCTGAGAAGCTGAACTATGATAAACAACGTAAATAATACAAGGTTTAAAGTCATAGCTTGATCATTCCGCCAGCTTGTCTCGGCAATTAATGCAATGAAAAATAGAATGTGAACAGCAATAAACAACTTATAGTGCCGCTGCCCCCTCTCCACCGCTCCCTGTTGCAGCATCCACCGTTCATTTTGTTTAGCAATCACCAATTCCAGTCCCCGCTGCACACTCAGAAAACCAATAAAAATCCACATCCAACCCGCCATATCACACCCACTCCAAACTCATTAATTCAGAACTAAACCCAGGTCCAAGAGCAGACAGAATACTTTTCTCCCCTGCTTCTACAGTACTTTGCATCCATTTTTCTAAAGCATACAAGACTGTTGGTGACGACATATTACCGTGGTTTCGAAGTATATCCCATGAGGGCTGTAGTTTAAACCGAGGGATATTAAACACACTTTCCATTGCTTCCAGTACTTTTCGCCCACCCGGATGTGCGATATAGGAATGGATGTCAGACGGATGCAGGGAGACCTCGCTGGTGAATTGCTCTACATGGGATTTCCATACCGATTCTACTAACGAGGGGATTTGTTTGGAAAAGACGACTTCAAAACCACTATCTACTACATCCCACCCCATAACATCTAATGTATTTTTAGCAGTGTGAGACCCTCGTTTAGCGATTTTAGGAATTGTTTTCATGAGATGATTTAGGTATTTTGATTCTTTCCCCATTAATAATGCTGCTGCCATTCCATCACCAAACAACGCTGTACCAATCAAATTACTGGGATTTGTATCCTGATGCTGAAAAGTCAGGCTGGCTGTTTCAGCACAAATCACAATTGCGTTTTTGTCAGGATATGCCTGAAGCCAATCATGCGCATGTGCCAAGCCAATTGCTCCACCTGCACACCCAAAACCCCACAAAGGCATGCGCGCAACATCTTCACGAATGGGGCGGGAGTTGATCAGATGTGCATCAATGGATGGGGTTGACAAGCCAGTGCTTGATACGAACACGATTAAATCAATCGCTTCATATGGAACGTTTTTTGACAAAAAAGTACCCGCAGCCAATGTTTCGTCCAGTGCTGTTAATGTGTGTTTTAGAACCGATTGTGTGTACATATCATTTCTTTCTTTTAACCTGTGATCTTGAGCAAACCAATCTAGATCTACAACAAGTTGTCGGTCTTCAATTGCAGCATGGTCGAATACAGCTAGTAAACGATCCGTGTCAGCGATTTTGTTGGAAAACAGGCTGCTTGCAAGTTGCTTCGCCTCATCTTGAGAAATATGGTGATCAGGCAGGCCAATCCCTACTGAGCCGATAAAAGCCATATCCATCCCTCCTGCAGTTATTATTTGTGTCTTTGTAACGTTTTATCCACTCTTTGTTCATATATCAGTCACAAACTTTTTAAACGCAAAGGTTAGTAAACCTTTGATACAACGGGGTTCAAGAGTTATTGAACAAAGTGTGAATACATCACAAAACAAGCAAAATCGCTTTCATTTCATTGTATTATAGGGATAGGTCATATTTTTCACTATAGCTACCATGAATAAAGGAGGTGGCCTGATGGGAAACGCCGCAAAACAAAAACAAGTCGCTGAAGAAAAACAGGAGGAAAAATCATTAAAAGGCTCTTTTGTGTCCGTTATGATTTTGGGGGTATTTTTAATTGTTTCGTGGGCAGGAGTTTGGATGTTGTACTTATCTCGTTAAAACGAAGGGAGTTTAGCACTTATGAATATGCATAAATATGAAAAAATCTGGTTGTTGTTTGGTACAGCCACACTGCTCGTTTTTTTAACGGTTGTTGGTGTCAGTGCATTTTACATGGGCAATCAGCCTCCAAGTTGTGCAGTCACCATTGATCCCGAAAAAGTTCATGAAACGGCACCATTTGATAATCCAGGCCTAGTAGAGATTGGCGATAATGAATATCAGCTGACCATTGTAGCATCCGCTTTTAACTATGACGTTGGAACAGATGATAAGGTTGTTCAGATCCCCAAAGGCGCTACTGTTCATTTTAATGTGACAACTGCAGATGTTGTACACGGTTTTGAGCTTGCTGGCACAAATGTCAATATGATGCTTGAACCTGGCTATATCAGCACTTATACGAATACATTCAAAAACGCCGGGGAATTCACATTGCTTTGTAATGAATACTGTGGTGTTGGTCACCATATGATGGCCGCAACAATTGAGGTGATAGAGTAATGATTAAATCAATAAGAAGCATTTATACACCAGACGCAAAGTTAGCCATGGCACATTTATTTGTTGCTTTTGCAGCACTCTTTATCGGGGCCTCTGCAGGCTTGTTGCAGACACTAGAGAGATCAGGCCACTTTACGCTGCCATTTGGAATTGGTTATTACCAAGTGCTGACGCTTCACGGAGTCGTCCTTGGACTTGTTTTGACAACGTTCTTCATTATTGGTTTTATTCTAGCAACACAAAGCAAATCTGCCGGACAATACACTTCAGGTGAAAGAAAATGGGCCTGGACTGGTTTTCTTATGATGGTGTCCGGTGTGATCATGACAGCGATTGTAATTTTATTGAATGAAGCTTCTGTCTTGTATACTTTCTATGCTCCATTACAAGCACACCCAATTTTCTACATCGGTCTCGCACTTGTCGTAGTGGGAAGCTGGCTTGAAGGTTTTGCCATTTTCCATAAACATTACAGATGGCGAAAAGAAAATCCAGGTGAGCGCACGCCTTTGTTGAGCTATATGGGTGTCATCACTATGCTGATGTGGCAGATTGCTACAATTGGAGTTGCCGCAGCGGTCTTAATTCAATTTATCCCGTGGTCACTTGGGTTGACTGAAGAAATTGATGTACTGGTCAGCCGTACCCTGTTTTGGTATTTTGGTCATCCGCTCGTTTACTTTTGGCTATTGCCTGCTTATATGGCTTGGTATGCCATTATACCAAAAATTATCGGTGGCAAACTTTTTTCCGATTCATTGGCACGGATGTCCTTTATTTTGTTACTTTTGTTCTCGATTCCAGTTGGATTTCACCACCAGCTGACTGAACCAGGGATCGATCCATTTTGGAAGTACTTACAAGTTGTTTTAACATTCTTAGTTGTAATTCCATCCTTGATGACAGCTTTCTCTTTATTCGCGACGTTTGAAATGCGCGGCAGAGAACTTGGTGGAAAAGGCATAATGGGCTGGTTTAAGAAATTGCCATGGAAAGATGTCCGTTTCTTTGCACCATTTATCGGTATGCTGTTGTTTATTCCCGGCGGTGCCGGCGGAATCATCAACGCTTCAAACCAAATGAACCAGGTTATTCATAATACCATCTGGGTCACCGGACACTTCCATTTAACTGCAGCTACAACAGTTATCTTAACGTTTTTCGGTATCACTTATTGGCTTGTCCCTTCTCTTACAGGTAGAAAATTGACGCCGAAAATGAATAAGCTGGGTATGGTTCAGACCATGTTCTGGACAGTAGGAATGTTGATTATGTCCGGTGCGATGCACTGGCAGGGTCTGCTGGGCGGACCAAGACGTTCGGCTTATTCCGAATATGTCGGAAACGATGATACTGCTGCATGGGGCGCATACCAACTGGCACAAGCAATCGGGGTTCTATCTTATTCATCGGCATGGTTATTATGATCATTATCTTCATAAACCTAGCATTTTTCGCACCAAAGGGTGAAGAAGAGTTCCCAATTGCAGAGCTTGCAGATGAAGCAGCTCCGACACCGAAAATTCTGGAAAATTGGAAAGTCTGGATTGGAGTTACCGTTTTGCTCATCCTGTTTGCCTATACAATACCGTTTATAGATATTATACAAAACGCACCACCAGGATCTAAAGGATTCAAACTCTGGTAAAAGGAAAATAAATAGGGGGTTCTGGGAGACGATGCCCTCTCCCCCTTTCTCTTATGAGTGAATCGTTTGGTTAGGAGGTTAACTCATGAAAAAGCTTTATATAACATTTGGCGTCCTTCTCGTTCTGGGAATTTCTGCAGGTATACTTTATTTGACTATAATCAGACCCGGAAGCGCAGAATTGCCTAAAGACGTTGTAATGGAAACAGCATTCGACGAATCATATTCTTTCGAAAATATGCCTAAAAAAGCACGATTAATTGAATTTATGTACACCAACTGTCCAGATGTATGCCCAGTCACAACGTTAGAAATGTCCAAGCTGCGAGATGAGCTTGAAGAAGCCGGCGTGTTTGGAGATGAAATTGAATTTATTACGATTACCATCGACCCGAGACAGGATACAAAAGAGGTTTTAAAAGATTATGCCTCATTATTCAATGTAGATAAAGAAGATGACGGCTGGTTGTTTCTAAGGGGATCAGAGGAAGACACGAAAAAAATAACCGATTCTTTGAATTTTCTTTATCGGGACCCAGGCACTGGTGACATTATTCATTCCACCTTTACCTATTTCCTCGATAAAAACAATAATCTCCGCGAGCAATTCACAATGGGAAGCGGCTTTGATAAGGATAAAGTATACAGACGCATTATGAGTACGATTAATTAAGCTTAAAAACGTCATCACGCATACACATGTATGCGTGATGACGTTTTTCTATTTCTTACTTCCAAAATACTGATAGTAATCTGTTTTAATAAAGCCGTTAAATAATTTCCGCTTCTTAGTAGCCTGTTTTCCATACAGGGCTTCAAATTGTTCAAACGCTGTCAATACATAGACACTCCATGAAGGATGGTTGTTCATGACGCCCCCAGGGATTTATATAATTGAGCGACTTTATCCTTGTCGCCAATTCGTTCCCCATACGGGGGATTGGTGACAATATATCCATTATGACGTTTAATGGTCAGATCGCGCACTTGCATCTGCTTCCATGATATAAGATCAGCAAGACCTGCTTCCATTGCATTCTGTTTGGAGATGCTAATCATATTATGATCGATGTCACTGCCGGTAATGTCCAAAGCTTGGTCATAATCAGCCTGATCTTCCGCTTCTTCAAAAGCCTTGTCCCAGAATTTTGAAGATATGATCGACCAATTTTCGGAGTCAAATTCCCTGTTGAATCCAGGTGCTATATTCTGTCCTATTAAAGCTGCTTCTATCGGAATTGTGCCCGAACCGCAAAAAGGATCTACAAACGGCTCATCAGGCTTCCAGTTGGTCAATAAAACAAGAGCTGCAGCAAGCGTTTCTTTTAAAGGAGCACTTCCTTGCCCTGTTCGATATCCCCGCTTATGCAAACCAGCCCCTGACGTATCAAGGGTTAATGATACTTGATCTTTAAGAAGAGCGACTTCCACTTTATAAAGGGGGCCTGATTCAGGCATTTTTGAAGCCAATCCATATTTTAATTTCAAACGCTCTGCGATGGCCTTCTTAGTAATCGCCTGACAATCCGGGACACTGTACAAAGTCGATTTAACAGATTTGCCTTGGACAGGGAAAGCACCGTCCTCACTCACAAAAAATTCCCATGGCAAGGCTTTTACACCTTCAAATAATGCATCAAATGTGTCTGCCTTAAATTCACCTACTTGAATCTTAAGACGATCAGCCGTCCGAAGCCATAAATTACAACGCGGAATGGCGGATAATGGGGCATCGAAATAAACAGCTCCGTTATCCACTTTCGGAGCGTAACCTAGATTTTTAACTTCTTGAGCCACAATAGACTCAAGGCCCATAGCCGCTGTAGCAATTAACGTAACATCTTTTTTCATAGCATAATTCCTTCCACATCTTTTTAATTGATTTCAGTGTATCATGTTAAGGTATAAAATAAAAAACCTTACCAATAAAATTGGAAGGTTTATCGTGTGTTGACCATAGGAATACTCTGTAAGCCATATTCTGTTCCGTCGTACTGCAAGCGGTGGTCAGCCTCGTACAACGGTCGTAATCATCTGTCTACAAGAAAGTTCTTGTCCCTTTTTCGGTTGAATTTCCTAATCAAGGGTGCCCCTACCTTTGTTTGGGTTGCTCACTCGTGGGGTTTACCGCGTTCCACGCGCAGTGTTTCCACTACGCATACGTCACTGTGGCACTTTCAAGCGTACTGCCCCATATCAATTGACTTAGGGGCTCCGCTGCCGTTAGCCGTATGGCTACCTTGACTTATCGTTTCGTCAAGCACGAACACTACAGGCATCTCAGCCTGTGTGAGTATGGACTTTCCTCTGCAGATCAAGTCTGCAGCGATTACGTGAGTATTCCTATATTATTATAGCATAATCCGCCTTTGAAAACACTGGAAAAAAGATGCAAAAATCATGTGTCCATCGTGCGTTTGCCAAATACCGCTTTTTCTAAATTGGACAAACGTTTGAGCACATCGTAGTTAACTTGGTTTGGCGCAGTTGATTGCTGTGAGCGTGATGATCCTGATGACGAAGCGTTTTTTTTGAGTCGTTCATTTTCCTGCTTTAATTGCGTTATTTCACCTTGTAGGGCTTCATAATCCTGAATGATTGTGTCTAGAAACGCATCAACTTCCTCTTGATTATAGCCTCGTAAGCCTGTTTTAAATTCTTTTTCCACAATATCGTTTATTGCGAGTTGTGTACGGCCTGTTGTCATATTTATTCACCTCGTTAATCTTTACCAGGCAAAAATAGCCTGAAATCTTATGTCCATGCTTATGTTATTGATACAATTTATGCATGGTCATTTTGTTTATGTATAACCATCTCAAGTATAGCATCAAAATAAGAAGCTGAAAATCAGCCTCTCTGCTTTTTCATATTAAGATTTAATGTCCGTTTGATGACCATCTAATGACTATGATCCATATCTTCTGCCTGAAAGGAATATGGCAGCAGCTCTTCCATTCTGAGTGTGGTAACTTCACGGTTCGAGTTAGCCAGATGAATGACCATATCCTTCGGGAAAAATTCACTCATCACTTGTCTGCATGATCCGCAAGGCGGTACAGGACGATCCGTTTCTGCTGTTACGGCCAATTGTTCAAATACGGTGCAGCCGTCTGAAATAGCTTTAAATATCGCAACACGCTCCGCACAGCATGCTAAAGGATAGGCGGCATTTTCAATATTGCACCCTGTATAAACAGTCCCATCAGCAGTCAGCAGTGCTGCACCAACGGGGAATTTCGAATAGGGTACATATGCCTGTTTCATCGCTTCTACTGCTTTATCAACTAAATCGCTTTTATGCATCCGTTTGTCCTCCAGTGTCATCATGCTGCAGTGTCTCAAGACTCCTCAACAGTTGATCGAATATATACAAAATAGATTTATAAAGTTCCATATAACGCTTCTCTCGCGCATCAATGTAATAGCTGTGCAAAATTACAAGCTCCATGTTTTCTTTTGTAGACGTAATCTGTTGCGGATGCAAGTTAATGCGCTGTTCTTTTACAACATCCAGGACACGTTCTTCCCATTGTGCAAGCTCTTCATAAACAGGAGCTGTTTCTTCCTTCATATGCAGAAAGAATTGTTTATCTTTTATAGACTCGGGTGGTTCGTTCTCTTCATACATCTTTTTTAAGCGCTCAAGTTTTTGTTTAAGTTGTATGGTTAATTGTCTCAATGTACTCATATCAGTACCTGCCTTTATTTCCGAAGCTATAATAACATTATACCATGTTTTAGGACATTTGGCACAAAACTTAAGTTGAGTTTATGGTTTTTCTTTATTTAAATCATCTATCGAGATGAACCCTGTATTGACTGCATATTGATGTTTCTTGTATATACTTTCGATCTCCCTCTCAATTGACATGGTCACTTTTTGTTCGGCAATCCGTAATTGATCGGTCATATGAAGAAGACGTTTAATATAATCAGACGTTTCAATCCCTTTTTCAGGCGCTTTCTTTGAGATTTGCATGGCCATTGTCATAAAATCCACCTTCCCTTTTTAAAGTGTTATAGTATAGTTCGTGATTTGTTCGGATTAACCTGCTCAGTCGACAAAACTAGAACTAAATATACAAAACATGTGTATAACCCTCATATTTCGTTTTAATCCAGACACACTATCCAAGAAGGAGGAATGAATTATGACTAAGAAAACACATGATATGCCCGAAAAGAACCATCAAAAAAAGAACCGCAACACACCTCCGCTTCAAAGAGACAAGAAGCTGGCGGGTCCCAATCGTCCATCCACTTAAACATACAAACCCAGGCGGATGCCTGGGTTTTGTCATGTCAGCATTTGTTTGAAATGATTATAAGCGAATAATAAATGCCTTTTTTGATAATATCGGCGACTGATATCTTTTATATCCGCGTCTTTTTCCCTCCCTATCTTTATAGAGTATTTGCGTTTTCGGTTAAACCAATCTATCCTTATTTGATCATGATGTGTAATAACCGGGTATATGGATCTTAGCACTGGTGCGTATGGAAATGGGAATTCGTGGTAGATTTCATAATCCCGTCTCGAGCCCGTATGTTCAACATGAATAGCAAAATCAATTACCTTTGTATAGATCCCGGATTCAAAGAGATACTTGGCGAGCTGTTTTCCTAAAGCAATACGATTGTCTAAGTTTGTAAACTTTTTCACGGTTATGCCATATAAAGCACTCGAGCGCGTCGGCAGCAGGACAGCGTTCATCCTTAATATACGTTGCATGAAATAAGGTGTTTCACGAAACACACGCCGTTTAAAGAATGATTGCTGTATGACTGGATTTTCAATAACATTTTGTTCATTAACAATAAGCGCATGCATCAGCCTCGTTTCATCACGGTATGTCCAAAAATGCTCCCATTCTTGAATGATATATTCTGATACGTTTAGCGTCCTCAGCCAATTAAAACAGGGTTGATTCGTTTGTTTAGATCTTTCATACACAAGCAGCTGAGGATAAGCGTCTGAAAAAATCAACCAATTGGCCCGTTCATATGTCATAAATAAATACCTTAAATCTTTGCTTGTAAGCATATTTAAATACGGCGGCAGACATAAATCTGTCATATTCCATCCCGCATTTCTCGAAACAACCGACGCCAGCAGGGCCCACCTGATTTCAGGATGATGAAAATAAAAGTTTTGATAAGCCTTGGTCCGGGAAATATTATCCATATTATGCGCTCTGGCCTTTTTTATTATATAATGAATGGGATGGTGATTTCTTTTAAGCAACATTGAGTCCCCCTTATTGAAACAAGTTATTTATTAATCTGCCGCCAGCAGATTAAAATATGCTGAATAATTACCAAGAGAAGCGGGATTCTGATATGATACTGTGAGACATGGAGGTGCAAGAAGTGAATTACCCAAACGGGCAAAGAAGGTCAAATCAAGTGCAACAAAATACAGCAAAACCAAACTTTGCCAATCGTGGTATGTCTCTCGAAGAAGATATCAATGCAACGAATATATTCTATTTATCGACTAATAAAGCAATTGTTCATAAAAAGCCGACACCCGTTCAGATCGTTGATGTCCATTACCCGAAACGAAGTGCTGCTGTTATAAAGGAAGGTTATTTCAAGCAAGCATCCACGACGGATTACAACGGGATCTATCGAGGTAAATACATTGACTTCGAGGCTAAAGAAACCAAGCACACCACACGCTTCCCGCTCAAAAACATCCACGAGCACCAAGCGGAGCATATGAAGCAAATCATTGAACATGGTGGTATTGCCTTTGTCATTATTCGCTTTTCTTCATTAGATGCAACATATTTTCTTGAAGCTGACAAGCTCTTGGATTATTGGTATGCTCAGGATAATGGAGGCAGAAAATCCATACCATTTCAAGATATTGAGTCCAAAGGGTTTTATATCCCTTTTCACTTTCAAGCAAGGGTAGATTATTTAAACATCATCGACAGGCTTTATTTTAGATCGGAGGATTGAAGCCATGGCTGAAAATAATAATTCACGCACAGCAAGACGGAAACAACAGAAAGCTCAAAAAAAATCTCAAAAGAAACCTATGTGGAAAAGAGTCATTCTGATCCTGCTCTTAGTTGGCTTGGTGGGAATGATCAGTGTCGGCGGTTTATTTGCTTATTACGCAGCTACCGCACCGGGCATAGATCCGGATAAACTTCAAGATCCGTTTTCATCACAATTATACGATATCAATGGTGACCTGATTGGTGACCTGGGGGCGCAAAACCGGACAAAGATCGAATATGATGATCTCCCCCCTGTTCTCATCAATGCTGTCACAGCCACAGAGGATGTCAGGTTTTTCGAACACTCTGGTATTGATTTGAAACGTATTGGCGGGGCCATTATCGCCAACATTAAAAATGGATTCGGGTCTGAAGGTGCAAGCACCATTACCCAGCAAGTGGTTGAAAACTACTTTCTCGCCCGTGACAAAAAAATCAAGCTGAAAGTGCAGGAACAATGGATGGCGCTCAAGCTTGAGAGAGAATATAGCAAAGAAGAAATCCTGGCCATGTATCTAAACAAAATTTACTATGGCAGTAATGCATATGGCGTTGCCAAAGCCGCAGAAGTTTATTTTGGTAAAACAGACCTAAATGAACTGACACTACCAGAAGCAGCCATTCTTGCAGGTCTCCCACAACGCCCTTCTGCCTATGATCCGTATGAAAATCCGGATTTGATGAAAAAACGCATGAACACGGTATTAAAGCTTATGGTTAGACATGACAAGATCAGCGAAGAAGATGCTGAAGAAGCGAGAACAGTAGAAATTGCATCACTGCTCGAAGGCAAGAAACCTCAAGCAACACCCTATGAAGCATTTGTAAAGCAAGTGGAAAAAGAAGTAGCAAATAAAGCAGATGATGCGGACATACGGACAGATGGACTAAAAATATATACAACTTTGGATCCTTCTGTGCAAGATCGTGTCGAGTATCTCATGTCACGTGATGGCGATCATGGCATCACATACCCCGAGGACAAAACAGACGATAATGGGGATGAGCGTGCGTTCCAGGCTGGGATGACAGTTCTGGATACGAAAACAGGGGCGATCCGGGCGATTGGCGGTGCTGTAGACGGAGTCAAAAATGGTGGGTTCAGCTATGCGACTCAAGGACACAATCAACCTGGTTCAACTTTCAAGCCGATTATAGCCTATGGACCGGCCATTGAATATGAAAAGCTGTCAACCTATCATCAACTTAACGATGATAAGCCCTATGAGGTGAAGGGCTCAAGTGACATCAGAAACGTCGACCAAAAATTTGAAGGCTGGATGACCATGCGCCATGCATTAGTCGACTCTCGAAACGTCCCTTCTGTTAAATTATTTGAGGAAGTGGACCCTTCTCAGGCCCAGTCGTTTGCAGAAAGCCTTGGAATTAACTTTGAAAAGAATATTAACTTGCGAGATGTGATCGGCGGCACCTCGACAGATGTTACGACGCTTCAGCTTGCCGGTGCTTACCGGGCTTTTGGTAACGAAGGTGTTTATAATGAACCTTATTCTGTAACCAAAATCGAATTTCAAGACGGCGAAACGATGGAATTCAAGCCTGAACCCAAAGCTGTCATGGAAGATTACACCGCTTATATGGTTACCGACATGTTAAAAGATGTCGTAAAAGAAGGCACTGGTCAAAGAGTACAAATCCCTGGTTTGCCAGTAGCGGGAAAAACAGGAACGACCGACAAAACCAGAGACAGATGGTTCAGCGGATACACGACCAACTATACCATTTCCGTATGGACCGGCTATGAGGGTGCCAATGATTTAAGCATTGATTCCAAAGATACGACAATCGCATTGGATTTGTTTAAGCTGACCATGCAAGATATATCCAAAGACATTGAGACACCAGACTGGTCGAAACCGAGCTCTGTTTCCGAGGTTCAAGTTGAAAAAGGATCCAATCCGCCAGCTCTGCCAAGTGAGTATACACCTGACTCCAGGATCGTTACTGAACTGTTCGTAAAAGGAACTGAACCTAAATCAACTTCGGAAAAATTTGACAAGCTTGATCCAGTAAGTGATTTAAAAGCCGAATATAATAAGGATGATGAATTAATTGACGTGGAATGGTCTTATGATTCTGGCGAAGATGTCACCTTTGAGATCAGCGCAGCGATCGATGATGGCGGCATGAAAAACCTGTCGACAACGGACAAAACTGCGATAGAAATATCCAACGTTGAAGAAGGCGCAGAATATACGATACAAGTAGTTGTCAAAGGGAAAGACACTGCAGCCGCTGACAGTGATCCAAAAACGGTCAAACTTAAAGTTCCTGGTGATAAAGATGAAGAAAACAATGAAGAGAACAATGAAGAAAATGAAAATAATGAGGAAAACAACGGAGATGACGAAGCACAGCAAATTCCGGCTGTTCAAAATCTGTCAGCTCAATACGTAGCTTCTGATTCGATGATTGACGTCAGTTGGGGGTATAACGGTCCTCCTGCCTCATTTGAGGTAAAAGTCAGTGGCCCGAACAGCAAGACTCAAACTGTTGAATCAAACGGAATTGAAATATCAGGTGAACTGCCGCCGGGTCAATATACGATTACCGTCACGCCTATTGGCAAAAATGGAGCCAACCAAAATAAAAAAGGTGATCCTCAATCAGCAAGTGTCACAGTCCCTCAAAAAGACGGTGATAATCAAAATGACAATGGAGACGGCGGCAATAACAGTAATAATAAAAAGACGACGGAAATGGCGATAAACAAGGGCAAGGTGACAATAAACAACAAAAAAATACTGGAAACTAATAAAGAGGGTACCTGTTTAAATCAGGTGCCCTCTTCTTTGTTTGGAATCATATCCGCCAAGCCACGCTTTTTCATTTGTTTTTTACCTTCTCTGCACAGGCTGAGAAGTGGACACTCCGGACAATTTGGATTCCGTGCTTTACAATGGTATCTACCAAAGAATATCATCCGGTGGTGCGTATCAGCCCATTCATCTTTTGGTACTTTCCGCATGAGTGTTCGTTCAACTTCAAGAACTGAATCCTTCCAGCGACACATTGCCAAGCGTTTAGATACACGTTCGACATGGGTGTCCACTGCAATTGCCGGCTCTCTGAAAGCAACAGATGCCACAACGTTAGCCGTTTTGCGCCCGACGCCCGCCAATTGCATCAACTCATCTCTTGAACGCGGAACTTGTCCGTCATGCTGTTCTAGAAGGGATTTAGAAAGCTTTTGGATATTCTTGGCTTTATTTCGATATAAACCAATTGACCGGATATCCTGCTGCAGTTCTTCCAAAGAAACAGTGAGAAAATCTTCTGGAGTCTTGTATTTCTTAAATAATTCCTTTGTGACTTTATTAACGAGCACGTCGGTACATTGAGCTGATAATAACACGGCAATCACCAATTCAAATGGGTTGGAATGGTTTAGCTCACATTTTGCCTGTGGAAACATCTCCGCCATTTGATCCAGGCAGTAACGAATTTGCTTTTTGTTCAACATGGGTTAATCTTCCCCTTCAAGCCAGTTATAATAAATTGAAGTATCACGCTTTTGCGCGGGTTGTGAAGGGTCTTTTTTCTGTTTATCATGAAATGCCCTTCCCGCTTGACGAGCTTGGTCAACTGTGTGAATACCCTTCTTCTTCCATTCACGAAGAATACGATCAATGTATTTAAAGTTGAGCTTTCCCATTAAAACAGATTCCCGGAGCGCTGCTTTAATAAGCGCTGGTTTCATGTGATCTTCATCAAGCCATATGTTTACCGTTTCAATCTCAAAAGGCGAGAGCGGTCTGCCAAATTCTTGCTCAAACAAAATAAACAATGTGCCTTCATGTTGGTCTGTATCCTTCTCCTGTGGTTCATATAACTTCTTCCATAACGGGTTTAATGAAAATGTTTCACTCAATTGCCCGTATTCGTTTTTTGTTTCATTAATATCCAACAAATTGCGCTGGACCAGTTTTCGCAAAATTGCCGAGCATTCCTCTACATCGAAATTCACATGCTCAGCCAAGTTACCAGGCGTTGGGAACGCGATTTCATTGTATAGAAAACGGTATAACTGTAATATCACGATCAGTTCTTTTTCGTCTAGTCCTAATCGTGTATATGAAGCCAAAAGCTGACCTGGGATAGGAATCTGGTCGAGAATCATAGCTTGATGGTTTAAAGATTGTGTCATTATTGTGCACCTCTAATACAGTTTAACATGGGATCACCATTTACTAAATGACCCCTTGCTAAAAAAGCAAGGGGTGGATGTTTCATTATGGATACAAACGGTTAAGCAGACGTGGAAATGGGATTGTTTCCCGGACATGTTCAACACCTGAAATCCAAGCTACAGTACGTTCAAGCCCGAGTCCAAAGCCTGAATGTGGCACACTGCCATATTTTTGGAGATCCAGATACCATTCATAAGCCTCTCCAGTTAGTCCATGCGCCTCATATCGTTCCTGCATCAATTCGAGGTCATCAATCCGTTGAGACCCTCCAATAATTTCACCATAACCTTCTGGTGCAATTAAATCGGCGCAAAGCACCACTTCTGGACGTCCAGGTACAGGCTTCATATAAAATGCTTTGATTTCAGCAGGGTAATTGATAATAAATACCGGCTGATCATAATGTTCAGCGATAGCAGTCTCATGTGGAGCCCCAAAATCCTCTCCCCATTCAATATCTGTAAACCCTTTTTCTTTCAATAAAGTTATGGCATCGTCATAGGTGATCCTTGGAAATGGTGCTTTGATTTTCTCTAATTTTGAAAGGTCCCGACCTAATGTCTCCAATTCCATCTGACAATTTTCCAATACGGATTGGACGACAAAGGCAATATAGGACTCTTGAATTTCCAGACTCTCATCATGTTCCACAAAGGCCATCTCAGGTTCGATCATCCAAAACTCAATTAAGTGACGACGTGTTTTGGATTTCTCGGCACGGAATGTTGGTCCAAACGAGAAAACCTTTCCCAGTGCCATAGCAGCGGCTTCTAGGTACAACTGTCCGCTTTGAGACAGATAAGCTTCTTCTCCAAAGTATTCAGTATGGAACAATTCTGTTGTCCCCTCTGCTGATGACCCGGTTAATATCGGGGGATCGATTTTAACATAGCCATGATCATTAAAATATTGGAAGGTTGAACGGATAATTTCATTGCGCACTTTCATGATGGCATGCTGTTTTTTAGAACGTAACCACAGATGTCGATGGTCCATCAGGAATTCTGTACCGTGCTCTTTCGGTGTAATCGGATAGTCATGTGCCTCGTGGATCATTTCAATTTCTGTTGCATGCATTTCAAATCCAAGGGGTGACCGTTTATCTTCTACAATTGTTCCAGTTATGTAGAAAGATGATTCTTGGTTCATATTTTTCGCAAGCTGAAATGTTTCTTCACTTACATCGTTTTTCGCGACAACGGCTTGCATAAATCCCGTACCGTCTCTCAGTTGCAAAAAAGCTATCTTTCCGCTTGAGCGTTTGTTAGACAACCAAGCACCTATTGTGACCTCTTGTCCTTCATGCTTTTCAACATGAGATATCGTTGTTTTCATATTGCAAAACCTCCAGATGCTATTTTTGATGATCCAATACAAATTGTTTAATGCGCTTTGCTGCTTCTTCAAGTATTTCCATTGATGTTGCATAAGATAAGCGAACATTCTCGGGAGAACCGAATCCGGAACCCGGTACAAGAGCAACACGCTGTTCTTCAAGGAGAGCCTTCACCCACTCATCGACTGAAGAATAACCTGTCATACGAACAGTTTCTTCCACATTCGGGAATAAGTAAAACGCGCCTTTTGGTTTTCGACATGCCATCCCCGGGACATCCATAATCATATCATATAGCATGTCTAACCGCGCAGAAAATTGTGACCGCATTTCCTCAATCTCTTCTTCCCCGCCTTCATAGGCAGCAAGTGCGGCATATTGCGAGATGGAAGCCGGATTTGATGTGGCGTGGGATGCTAAACTGGTCATAGCTTTGATAATCTTTTTGGGCCCTGCTGCAAAACCGATTCGCCAGCCAGTCATTGCATGGGATTTAGAAACCCCATTTATAATGATTGTGCTTTCTTTCAACTCGGGTGATATCTGGGCAATTGAAACATGAACATCAGTTGTATAAATAAGTTCCTCATAGATCTCATCAGAAATAATCATGAGGTTATTCTGAAGACAGATCTCACCCAATTGTGCCAGTTCATCAGCGTTATACATCATACCGGTCGGGTTACTGGGTGAGTTCAATATGAGTGCTTTTGTTTGATTTGTAATCGCGGCTTTCAGTTGTTCGGGGGTGATTTTAAAATCATTGGCTTCTTCACCTTTGACAATCACCGGTTCTCCGTTTGCTAATTTCACTTGTTCAGGATAACTGACCCAATAAGGTGCCGGTACAATGACTTCATCCCCAGGGGATAATAAAACCTGAAACAAATTATATAAAGCGTATTTAGCACCTGATGTGACAATAATTTGATCAGGATCATATGTAAGTGAATTGTCTTTGGCTAATTTGGCTGCAATTGCTTTTTTTAGTTCTAATATACCGCCAGCTGGTGTATATTTCGTGTGGCCATCATCCATTGCCTGTTTGGCTGCCTGAATAATGAACTCTGGAGTGTTGAAGTCCGGCTCCCCGACCCCAAGGCCGATGACATCATGTCCTGCTTGCTTCAATTCCTGGGCTTTCGCTGTGATGGCCAGGGTTGGTGAAGGTGATAAGGTTTGAATCCGTTTGGCTAAATTCAATATAAACGCCTCCTAATTTATTTAAATCGCTGTTTGAACCGCATTTGTTCATATTGCTCACCGTCTGCCATGGTCATATAATCGAGCACATAACGACCGTTTTGATCGCGATAGGTCAGTTCCCATAACGCCGTGGTTTCAATCATAGCGGGCTGAATGCGGATAAGCTCGCATGCATCACATGATTGTCTCCACTCTTTCAGCATGCTTTGCTTAGTTAATAGCGCATCTTGGTTTAATACCGTCAAATTACGATCATCCTCAAGAGGAACAAAAGCAATTTTCTGATCTCCGTCATCGGTAGAACCAAACACAATATGATATGATGTTGCTTCATGAAAAGCGTGTATATCATTGATGGCTGATATGTCTGTTTCGTCAATTACTGCTTGCTCCGAACGCTCAAATCCAGTTTCTTTTTGAGCCTGTATGTTTTGAACCGCAATCCAAACATAGACCATAAGCACGATTGCTGCCACACATAAAAAAACAGCCCCCCACTTCATCCATGTCCATATAACTCTTTTAGATTTCAACATCCACCACCACCTATCAAAGATGACATTTTTTAACACATTTTGTACCACGAAGAAAGAACAATCTATATATACGAGCAACCCGCTTCATCTTTAAACTGTGCTGTTCGATTAAAGTGGTGAGTGACGGATCAAATCATTAACCCAAACTTTTTACAATTCCGATACACTTGTGCCGGCTTTTTAAGGTTAGGAAATTATAAAATATCCCAGTTGCTATCAAACATTGCCAAAGGCCATATCCAGCACCAGCATCTACCCTCTCGAGTCATAAGCAATAACGCTTGGTGGCCAAAACCGCTACTACACGTTCTTGCTTATGATTTTCAGGGGTGAACAAGGCGTTTCCGCTTTTGTGCTTAAAACCATTCTGATGCCTCTTCCACCAAATCTGTCATGGAAGCGTGCATAATAGGCACATGAGGTATCGATTGTGTGAAATAACGACCGTAACGGGATTTAACGATACGGGTATCGCATACAAATACAATCCCCCTGTCCTGGGTTGATCGGATTAAACGGCCAAACCCTTGTTTAAAGCGAATAACGGCTTGGGGCAAAGCCAAATCCATGAAAGCATTCTTACCGCGTGCTTTGATCGCTTCTGCACGTGCCTCATACACCGGCTGACCTGGCGGATAAAACGGTAATCGAACAATCATCAAGCATGACAAATCATCACCAGGAATGTCCACACCCTCCCAGAATGAGCTGGTTCCAAGCAAAATAGCTTGGTCAAAAGTCTGGAAATTTTTCTTTAACCGTGTTCGACTGCCACTTGTAATACCTTGAGCAAATAAAGCATATCGGTTTGTGTCCAGGGTTTCTTTTAACATGGCGTGTGTTTTTTTCAACATATCATAAGAGGTAAATAATATGAGCATTCGTCCGTGCGTCACTTCCGCTAGTGACAAGATCGCTTCACACGTTGAATATATAAAATCATTCATATTGCCATGTTTAATGTCTGGAAAGTCGTTAGGAATCATCAGCCTAACCTGTTCCTCATAATTAAATGGCGATTTAATCTGTTCTTTCATGACACTCTCAGGTATACCCAACCTGTCAACAATGAAAGTGAAAGAATCGCGAATCGTAAGAGTGGCACTTGTCATGACGATACTTTTCTTTTTGTCAAAAAAGGTCCCTTCTAACACCTGGGATACTTCCAAGGGCTCGCTGTATACATATACGGTGTTTTTAGAACCGGCTGGATCGATTTCTATCCATTTAACAACGTTCTTTTGTTCAACGAGAAATAAAGTCTCGATATTATCAATGATATCCTGGATCCGTTCAATATGGTTATCGGCTTCTTCCAATAGAACAGAGTCACTTTTTTCTTCTTTTAAAGTCTGTTTCAACAAAGTGAGCATATGGATTAAGTCACGTAAGTAAAACGTCACACGTGCTGTCATTTCTACGATAATGCTCCAGCGGCTCTCCCCGTTAACGTCTTCTGGGCTGATTCGGTGCTGGACCCGTCCAATGTCACTCTTTGTATTACTTTTTTTCTGTTTTAGTTTAACATATTGAAATATTTGGTTGAAGCACTCGTCAATTTCTTTTTTACTTGATATGAGGGCCTCATGCCATTGTGCCTCCAAAAATAATGGTGCCATGTCACCCATTTGCCCCATCACACGGTTCATCCATCCGCCTTCCTGGGTTGATCCGATTTGATTCAGATTATATTGTATGTTTTGATAGTCAAGTTTTAGTCCATAGTGGTTGGCGACAGTGTCTTCTAAATGATGTGCCTCGTCAATAATCACCCGATCATAGGCTGGAATGAAATTTGAATCACTGAATAAATCTGTACATAAAAGCGCATGGTTGGTAATAATGATATGAGCACTTTGCGCACGTTTACGGGCCTTTTGATAATACGATCTACCAAACCATGCCGGATCACTTTGACTAAAGTCTTCACCTTCAGCAGATACCTTATGATAGAATAAGTAACCGCTTGAAGGTAAAGATACCTCGTCAATATCCCCTGTTTCTGTTTCAGTTAACCAAACAAGCAACATCGCTTTGGTCAATGTAACTCCGTAATGGTCATCTTCTGATGTATACAGCTCATGCTGGAACCGCTCCAGACTGATATAATGACGCTTTCCTTTAAGTAAAGCCGCTTGAAATGGAAAGGGCATGACGCGCTGTACTAGCGGAATTTCTTCATCAAGTAGCTGTGCTTGCAATTGTGTGGTGTGCGTGCTGATGACCACTCTCTCTGAGGCTTTCAAGGCTTCATAAACAGCAGGTATTAAATATGCCAATGATTTACCAGTACCAGTTTCAGCTTCAATCAGAGCATGTTTGTTGGATTGAAAAGCATCGAAAACCACTTCTGACATATGTCGCTGGCCAGGTCTTTTTTCATAGCGTCCGCTGAACAATTCCGATAAGCGCCCCCCATCCTCATAGACCTCATCGAGCAAATGTCCAAAAGATGAAAGAAACGGTGTGTTTTTTTCAGGGTTATCTGGCACTCTCCTATAAGCAAGACCACGAAAAGTGTCTATTGAGTCTGAAGAAACGGGAGAAAGGAGGCTCGCCTCCTCCCGTTCACTAAGTAAATGCTTGATATTCGATTTCAATTTGTTTTCAAGTGTTTGCAAGTGAATGATTGTTTCAAGTGGCAAAATTTCAATTTTCGCTGTCATTTTCATCAGCATCTTGGCTGTTACCAAAGCATCTGATAAGGCCCTATGGGGATCACTATGATCAAGTTCCAAGTATTCCGCCAAATACCCAAGTTTAAAAGCAGGTGCTGAAGGATACAATATCCTGGCCAACTCGACAGTGTCTATAACTGGGTTTTCAAGCTTGGGCATATTTTCAAGATCGAAAGCCGCGTTTAGAAACCCGATATCAAAATCAGCATTGTGTGCTGCAAGATAACAATCTGACACCAACTGGCTTAAATGCCCGGCGACTTCAGAAAACAAGGGAGCCGTTGCCACATCCGTATCCTTTATACCAGTCAGGGTCGAAATAAAGGATGGTATTGGAATTTGAGGATTGATGAATGTCGAGTATGTTTCTAGAATTTGGTTGTCCTCAACAATAACAAGACCTATTTCTATAATTTTATCATTTTTCGCCGGAGAATGTCCGGTAGTTTCAAGGTCTATGACTGCATACTTCGTCATGGCTATCCCCTTCTAAAAAAATAAATCAGCTGTTTAAAATGTAATTCATTCATATCATAGCAGATTAACTAAGTGCGTCAATCTTCATCATCCCACACGATTTCTGCCGAGTAGATTTTTTTTGGCATACCCTTTTCTTCAATGCACAGCGCACCATCCTCGGCTATTCCACGAAATATGGCACTGGAGGTCTTGTTGTGAGTATGAATGGCAATCGGTTCATTCATTTTGTATGCATAACGCTCCCATTTGTCTTTAACAACACTAAATCCTTTATCACAGTAGGAAGCATACAGTCTCTCGAATTGAACCAATATCTGCTGTGAAAGTTGGACAATGTCCTGTGGCTCATTCGATTCAATTTGAAGAGAAGTGGCATGTTGTGTCAGGCCTTCAGCAAGATCAGCAGTATTATGATTGACATTCACACCAATTCCAATGATCACGTATTGAATACGATCTTGCTCTGCTTGCATTTCCGTCAAGATCCCGACAGCTTTCCGTCCATTAAAAAGTATGTCATTTGGCCATTTAATTTGCGGTGTAAGATGGGTATCGATTAAGACAGCTTCAGCAACAGCACACGCCGTAAGCAGCGTGAGCTGGGGCGCTAGGTGCGGCAGCATATTTGGCCGCAGGATCATACTCATCCAAATACCTTTGTCCCTTCTTGATTGCCACTTCCGGTTCAGACGCCCTCTTCCGGCTGTTTGCTCATTCGCAATTACAACTGTGCCGTGTTCCGCTCCCTCTCTCGCCAGATCATGGGCGACAAATTGGGTGGACGGAACGGTATTCTTATGAACAATTCTTTGACCGAGCCATTTCGTCTCAAGCCCCCATTGCATGGAATTCGCACTTAATCTGCTGGGAAATTGCTGAATTCGATATCCTTTGTTTGGGACCGCATTTATAATGAAACCATCTTGTTTTAAATCGTTCATATATTTCCATACCGCGGTTCGCGATATGTTAAGTTTCTCTGAAAGCTGCTGACCGGAAATATAAGTGTTGTCTTGTTTATTCCCAGCCAGGATCCGGATTAATGCTTGCCGGGTGGATGACATTGGATCCACTCCTCTAAGATATGTTTATCATTTTTTAAATGGTTCATCACGACATGCTTCTCGAGCAGTTGAAGATGTTCTTTAAGCCATGGACCTGGCATGCGTTCGGGAAACATCTGCAGAAGATCATTTCCATCAACAGCAAGTTCTCTTTTAGAGTTAATTTGGAGATTTGCTTTCATATTGCGTAAATCTTCAACAGTGACGCTACCATCTTGCAGGAGGTGTTCAAGTCGAACAAAAGACTCCAGGAGTTCATATGGTAATTGATACACCAGCCATGTATTCAATCCATTCTGTCCATAATCGGTCAGCGCATGTGTTAGTGCCATTGCTTGATACTTGATGCGATTCGGTGCTTTCCATTCTTTTACCCATTCATGAATGGAAACATCTGGGCGTTTATAATGGCAAAAAGCAATAAATTCTGCAAAAGAAGTCAGGGGCCTATTCAAGACAACGATTTCCTCAAATAATCCCGGATGGTCTTTAAACACTGGCAATTCATACCCGATTCCAGTTTGCAGGCAATAATTAAGCCCTGTCTGAATTGAATCACCTGACAGAAGTTTTTCCATTTCGGCATAGATCCGTTCAACCGCTAAATAGTTGATATGATTCTTTAAATCAATCATATGATTCAATGTATTAAAGGCGATCGAAAACCCAAGCTGGCTTGAAAATCTTAACCCACGGATAATACGCAACGCATCTTCTTTAAATCGGTCATGGCCATTACCCACAGTCCTAATCTGCTGGTACTGCAAATCTTGTCTTCCTTTGAAGGGGTCAATGATTTCACCATTCTCACCCATCGCAAGGGCGTTAATCGTGAAATCACGGCGCTCTAGGTCAGCTTCGAGTGAGGTAACGAAATGAACCGTATCAGGATGGCGCTGATCAGAATACGCACCTTCCACCCGAAAGGTGGTCACCTCATATGATTCACCATCATATCTGACTATAACAGTGCCATGTTCAATCCCGACGGGAATCACTTTATCAAAGATGTCCTGTACCTCATTAGGTTTGGCAGATGTCGCGATATCGACGTCCCCTATCGGCCGCTGAAGAAGCCAATCTCGCACACATCCCCCAACAAAAAAAGCCTCATGCCCATACTGCTTCAAGGTTTGAATAATACCAAGTGCGTTGTGGAATGGATGCTCCATTGGCTTCACTCTTTTCCTTTCTGCAAAACGTCTTGATAAACGTTCATATATTGTTGCAGTATTTTTTCAGAACTGAATTCTGTTTTGGCCCGAAGCTTCGCATTACGCGTAAAGCGTTCCAGTAAGGCTTCGTCTGTCAGGAGCTTCACAGCGTAATCAGTTGCTGTTTTAACATCTCCAACTTCTACGATATAGCCCGTTTCTCCATGTTTGATGACTTCGGGGATACCACCTGTATTCGTGCCGATGCACGGAACTTCACACGCCATTGCTTCAAGCAATACCAGCCCGAAACTTTCTTTTTCTGACATTAACAGCTTTAAATCAGAGATTGACAGTAGGTCACTGATGTTTTTTTGTTTACCAAGTAATAATATGCTGTTTTCAACCCCAAGCTCTCTTGCCAACTTACACGCTTCTGAATACTCAGGACCATCACCGATCAGTAGAAGTTTTGCTGGGATTTTCGCTTGAATACCATGAAATGTGCGAATGACGTCTTTAATACGTTTGACTTTTCGGAAATTCGATATGTGTATAATAACTTTCTCATTAGATTTAATGCCATACTGCTCCCTAATCAAGGGCAGATATTTCTTATAATATTCTTGCTCATTGACAAAGTTATAGACAACATGTATCTGTTTATTGATTTGAAGTGTTTGATGCGTCTGTTTCACAAGACTCTCTGAAACCGCTGTAACTGCATCAGATTGTTCAATTCCATGCTTAATCATTTTTTTAAAGATATCATCGATACCCAGTACAGTGATGTCTGTTCCATGCAGTGTTGTCACAATTTTAACCTTGTGTTTAGCAATATCACGAGCCAGTATGGCGCATATTGCATGCGGCATCGCATAATGCACATGAAGGATATCCAGTTTTTCGCGATCAATAACCTCAGCCATTTTTGAAGCAAGTGCCAGATCATATGGCGGATATTGAAAGACTGGATAGTGACTTGGTTCGACTTCATGGTAGTAAATAGCGGGATTGACCTGGTTTAAACGGAATGGCAGGCTAGAAGTAATAAAATGAATTTCATTGCCTTGCTCAGCAAGCAACATACCCAGTTCGGTCGCAATTACGCCCGATCCTCCAACTGTTGGGTAACATGTGATTCCGATCTTCATTTTTTCAAATCCTTTTGTGCTGCAACAATCTCACGCCATTGAAGATCTCCCCGCTCAAGCCCTCTGATCACAATTTCTCCAGCTGCTAAATTTGTAGCCAGTGGAATTAAGTGCACATCACAAAGACGCATCAAGGCACTTACATCAGGCTCATGCGGCTGGGACGTTAAAGGGTCTCGGAAGAAAATCACCATGTCCATTTCGTTACTGGCAATCATCGCTCCAATTTGTTGATCGCCACCTTGTGGTCCTGATTGAAAGCGCGTTACAGGCAATTCGGTTGCTTCATGAATTAACTTGCCTGTTGTTCCTGTTGCATATAAGTGATGTTCTTTCAGGACATGCTTATACGCCATTGAAAAGCGAATCATTTCTTCTTTCTTTTATCATGTGCAATTAAAGCTATATTCAACACACTCACCTGTTTCTTCTGCAATTAATTAACTGGTTTGTATCACTAATGATCTTCAGTTCTCTAGCATCTCTTCAAGTCCATAAATGAAATGATCCATTGTCATAACATGATGGACAGCCCATTTAATACCTTCCATGAATGAATCTCGACTGTATGAATCATGTTTTATGGAGAGGGTCTCTCCTTCGCCACCAAAAATAACTTCATGGTGAGCCATCAGACCAGGAAGACGAATGCTGTGTATGGGTATGGTTTTATTTGCGTGATCACGTTCCAGCATCTCAGCGGTCTTAATAGCTGTACCCGATGGTGCATCCACTTTTTGGTTGTGATGCTTTTCAATAATTTCTGTTTCCGGAAACAACTTCGCAGCCATTTTGGCAAACTGCATCATCAATACAGC
Organism: Lentibacillus sp. JNUCC-1; assembly: GCF_009741735.1. Classification (NCBI taxonomy): domain Bacteria; kingdom Bacillati; phylum Bacillota; class Bacilli; order Caryophanales; family Bacillaceae; genus Lentibacillus; species Lentibacillus sp. JNUCC-1. The sequence goes on along the minus strand of NZ_WHOH01000003.1, from coordinate 1,266,888 downwards.
CCCTGTGGAAAAATTAGGAGCGATAATGCAGCCCGTTTTATGCGTTTGTGTAAGCTGAACAAGTTCATTCATTTGCTTCTCTGTCATACCAGATGTCCCAACGACGGGTCGCACATGTTGAGCTATCGCAGCTCTGCAGTGTTCAAAACAAGCATCGGCTACCGTAAAGTCTACCAAAACATCAGCTTCTATTTGCTCGAAGCATGTATATGCATTATCAAAGACAGGAGCTTGAAGGTCTGGATTGCCTGACTTTCGGTCGATACATCCAACGAGATCAAACCCTTCTGTTTGTTTGATCATCTGTTGCACAATTCCTCCCATTTTCCCTCTTGGTCCGGCCAATACGATGCGAATGCTTTTCATAGCAGTCCCCCTGTGCTCATCAGTCCGTATTCTTTTTAGTCCAGCGATCTTTATCACGCGTTTCAAACTTACTCATACTGCTTTCAAATGCATCTGATAAATCAATATCTAATGAATTTGCGAAAGTCGTAATAACAAACAGTATATCACCGAGTTCTTCTTCTACTGTTCGAATGTTTTCACTGGACTTTTTAGGTTTCTCTCCATAAAAATGATTTATCTCCCTCGCAAGTTCGCCAGTTTCTTCGGTGAGTCTCGCCATCATAGACAAAGGTGAAAAATAACCTTCTTCAAATTGGGAAATATAGTTATGTACACGTTGTTGTATCTCTTTCGTGCGATAATTCATATGGTCGTCAAAACCCTTCTAAATTGTATGATCATGTTTTGCGTTTCTTTAATGTTAGCTAAAAATAGCAGATTTGACAAATGTTTTAGCTGATTCATTGTAGATCATGATGTTTTTGGCTATAATTGGAGGCATGTTTGCTGCAAGGAAGGAGGAATTATAGATGTTATTCGGATTGAAGCTCAAAAACACTTTTTTATTTTGTTGGGTTCTGCAATATTTTCATTCGGAATTGTTCATTTCAATATGCAGAACAATTTGAGTGAAGGCGGTTTTACAGGGATCACATTGTTATTTTACTTTTTGTGGGGATGGGACCCTGCTGTCATGAACCTTGTCCTTAACATTCCAGTCTTTTTTATTGGTTGGAAGTTCCTGGGCCGAACTACTTTTTTATATACGATTATTGGGACTTTTGCTGTTTCAGTGTTTCTGGGCGTCTTTCAGGCACACCATTTTCCGACATACCTGCAATCGGATATGACATTGGCCGCTTTATTTGCAGGAGTGTTTATAGGTGTAGGGCTCGGTATTATATTTCGTTATGGCGGTACAACAGGCGGGGTCGATATCATCGCCAGGATTGTACATAAATATGCCGGTTGGAGTATGGGAAGAACCATGTTTCTGTTTGACCTTGTTGTGATTTCCACTTCCATCTTTTTTGTTCTTGAGCTGGTAGAGGGTATGTATACGTTGGTAGCAGTGTATATAGGTGCTAGGGTTATTGACTTTATTCAGGAAGGTGCTTATTCAGCACGGGGGGCCATGATCATCTCGTCAAAGAGCAGTGAAATTGCTGCTAAAATCAACCAGGTAATGGACCGCGGAGTGACGATGCTTGATGGAAGAGGCAGTTTTACCGGGGAAAGACGCGATGTACTTTACTGCGTCATTGCACGTAATGAAATCGTTCGCCTCAAAAACATCATCAACGATATTGATCCCCACGCTTTTGTCGCTGTTGATTCCGTACACGATGTAATGGGTGAAGGATTCACACTGGATGAAAACAAAAAGCCATTGGAGCACTAACAAAACGCAAAAATCCGGCCCGATTCATTTGGAAAGTGAATCGGGCCGGATTTTCTTTTAGCATATGTCAGATGACTTGCTTAATACTTAATCATCGCTCGCGACGAATATCAAGACAAATCTCATCAGTTCCATTAACGCAACAACTGCTGCAGCGACATAGGTGAGAGCTGCGGCATTTAAGACTTTTTTCGTCGGACGTTCTTCACTATTTGTAATAATTCCTGTAGATACAAGTTGTGTCATTGCCCGGCTTGAAGCGTTAAATTCAACAGGCAATGTGACAAACTGAAACAATACTGCAGCGGCCATAAAAATAACACCGAAGAGAATTAAATTTGCCATATCGAGGAAAATACCACCAATAATCAAGAACATTGACATATTAGATCCGAGATTGGCAACTGGCACAAGCGCATGTCTAAAACGCAGAAAGGCGTATGCCTCAGCATCTTGAATAGCGTGGCCTACTTCGTGAGCGGAAATCGCAGCAGCGGCCATAGACCGGCCATGATAGTTTGCGCTTGAAAGACGAACAACCTTTTTTCTTGGATCATAGTGATCTGAAAGCATTCCCTTTGTTTCTTGGATCTCTACATCGAACAGACCGTTATCATTTAATATTTTCCGCGCAACTTCCGCACCGGTCATCTGTGAAGAATACCCGATTTTGGAATACTTTTTATAGGTGCTTTTTACTTTACCCTGAGCCCATAAGGGGATAATAATTAATATCGCAAAGTATACAAGATATATCCCTAGTCCTCCCAATTTACCTGCCTCCATAAATAGATTAACTCTTAAGGTCAATTATAGTCAAAAATGGTATGCTCGTCAACTATCTTTCCTTTGTTTTTGCCTTTTATGTTCTGCATTGTATTTTTTTAAACTTACATAAAGAAGTGTGATAACGATGGATCCCCCTACAACCCCAACCAGCCAATAAAAAGGAACCATATTGATGATGTGAACTTTTTTGTTATTCACACTACTTGCAAATACGTGATGCTGATTGTTAAAAAAGATGGCAATGGAACACGCTGTAAGGAACAACAGAATCTGTATATGCTTTTTAACGCTCTGTCCCACAAAGCACCACCCCACACACATGACTTTCTTCCAATATATGCAGGACGTCTCCCATTTATCACACAAGAGAAGTGGGTAAAAATATTTTATAGTCCTCTTTTTTCATTTCTTAACGTAACGAAATATGTCACCACAATAGTGGCAATGCTAAGCCAAAAAGTAAAATAGCCAATTTGGTTCATGTGATCTGTCAGTTTTGAATATATTGGCATCATACCGAACACATAATCAATAATGTCATTATGTAAAATCCAGACTGCCGCAACCGCAAAATGCCGTAATTTAATCCGATAAAAAGGAGCGTATAACAGCCCTTGAACGGCCATCGCACCATGGGACACAATCAGCATATAGCCTTCCCATGGAAGAGATCCATCTACATATAAGGTCAGCAAATTCATGACAACTGCCCATATGCCATATTTAAATAATGACATAATAGCCAAGGCCTCTATATAAGGTATATTTCGGCCAGCAATGAAAAACAACAAAAAAATCGTAAAGAAGAGACTGGCAGTTGGACTGTCTGGCACAAAAGGAAGGAAAATAGCCGGTGTAATCGCTAGTTGGCTTTCATACCATATGTAACCGTAAACGGTGCCAAATAAATTGATCAAAAATAAAACAATCAAAAAACGTCGATCGGTAAGGATGTATTTAAGCGGCATAAACCTCTTCCTTTTCAAACAAGATGGAAAACACCTTTGCCGTGTGTAGGCAAAGGTGTTTAATCATTACTTCTGGCTTTCTTCTTTCGTTTTCACAATAAACTCAACCAATTTATCCAATTCTTCGTCCGAACCCTGGAAAATACCAGCTGGCATATCGCCAATTCCCTCATGAGCAATTGTGGCGATTTCTTCTGCGCTATGTTCGGTTTCCAGAAGTGAAGGTCCCATTTGAGTGCCCTGCAGGTTATCTCCATGACAAGACATACAGTTGGATTCATATATCGCAAATCCCGGGTCGTCTTGATCAACTACAGACTCATCTGGATGAATCGGTTTATTCGCTTCGGCACGCTGTTCCCAATCAACATGTGAAGAAGACTCGTATGTGAGCCAGATTACTGACACAACAGCCAACAGCATCATAGCTACTGCTACCGGACGCTGATGAGGCCTTCTGCCTGGTCCCGGATCCAAAAACGGAGCAAGTAAAAGACCACCAAAAGCGAGTCCTGGCAAGATAAGAATCCCAAACAAAACGAACGGACCACTTGCAAATTGATATTTTAATAATTCATACAAGAACAGAAAGTACCAGTCAGGCAACGGTATGTACGTTGCACTTGTTGGATCGGCAACCCCTTCCAAAGGAGCAGGATGTGCCAATGTCAATGTTAGAAAACCGACTAGAAAAACAGCTCCCACCAGCCACTCTTTTAAGAGGAAGTTGGGCCAAAAAGCTTCTGTTCTTCCGGGATATTCAGAATAATCTTTAGGTATGGTTGATTTGCGTTCAGCGGAAATACGGGAATCTCCGACAAACTTCATTCCTTTTCCCTTATGCACAGCTTTACCTCCTTTTTATTATAGTGGACCGGATATGCCCTGTCTTCTAATCAAGATAAAGTGAACTGCCATCAAAGCAAATAACGCACCTGGCAAGAAAAACACGTGAATCGCAAAGAATCTTGACAATGTCTGGGCTCCGACAATACTTTCATCACCAGCAAGGAGCGTTTTAATTTCAGGACCTATAAAAGGTACCTGCTCTGCAATTTCTAAACCTACTTGGGTTGCGAAATAAGCTTTGTTATCCCATGGCAGCAAGTAACCTGTGAAACCAAGACCGAGGATTGTGAAGAATAGTAATACTCCCACCATCCAGTTCAGTTCCCGAGGTTTTTTATAAGCACCTTGGAAAAAGACACGCAACGTATGTAAGAACAGCATAACAATCACGACACTCGCGCCCCAATGGTGCATTCCCCTGACTATCTGTCCATGAGCTACATCAATCTGCAAATAATAAACAGATCTCCATGCATTTTCAATATCGTGGACATAATACATCGTTAAAAACATACCGGATAGAATTTGAATGACGACGACGAAAAACGTCAATCCGCCAAAACAATAAACAAAGGCCGAGAAATGGTGTGCCGGGTTAACATGCTCTGGCACCTCATGATCGGCAATATCCCGCCATATAGGCGTAATATCTACGCGTTCATCTATCCAGTCATACATTTTCTGCAGCATATATGATTACGCCTCCTTATGTGGTTTGGTATCGCCGAGATACAACATGCCATCCTCAACTTTTTTCTCGTACATATCTAACGGCGCTGTTGGTGGTGTGCCCGGAACGTTTACACCGCTTTTATAATAGCGTCCGTCATGGCATGGGCAATAAAATTCATTTGGATATTGCTCACTGCCTTCCCATGTCACGATGCACCCCAAGTGCTTACAAATTGGGGAAAGCGCAATGATGTTGCCACCATCATCTTTGTAAACCCAGGCTGCTTTTTGCACCTTGGATTTATACCAGCCATCCACCTGTTCAACTTCCCATTCAACACGCTGTGGGTCATTGCTGATATCATCAACAGACAAATTGACGTTGTGAAAATCACCATGGCCGGATGGTTTTAAAACCGGGTCTACTGCCATACGCAGCATTGGAACCATAATACCGGCTGCCATAAATCCACCGACACCTGTAAGCGTATAGTTTAAAAACTGGCGACGGGACACCTGCTGTTTTTCTCCACTCATGTTTTTCCCCCCTCTTAAAGATAATATCACGGACATTTTGCATTTTATACAGATTACTAGGACATACCCATGATAGCGCAAAGTGATGACGCGGTCAATCAATTATACTCTAATTGTACGATGATTATTGTATTTATTCCCAATAAGATCGAATTAATTCAACCACCTGTTCAACCTGCGGGCGCAGCACATCCACAGATGAGTGAGCGTCTCCATTCGCAGATATTGCAGGAAACCACAGAAGCGTACCCTCAAGCGCTTTTTCGTTTTTCTTCCATGATGGGTCAAAGGTAAGATAAAAAACGTGTTTAAAGGGCTGTGATTTAATTTCCTTCTCCCACTCAGCCACGCGCTCAGCTTCTTTATGTTTATCTGTTGATTTAACATAATGATAGGCGGGGGTAAGTATCACCCTTCCTGCAAGCTCTTGTTCAACGCCTTGAGCAAATAAATAAACAAGTTCAGCTTGAAATGCGTCTTTTCCCATCTTTTTTTCATGTGAAAACTGAAAAGGAACCAATGGAATTATTACAGTATCAACATATTCCTGCGCTTCCAAAAATCGTGATAAATCAGATTTAGTCCACTTCATAGTATGTAGCCTGCCTTTCCTGATACAGTCTGCCAACTCAAATATTAACCATACAATCAAAAAAAATCAACCTAAAACGAATCAGGTTGATTAATATACGAGCGTTTTATTTCTTCCATTTGCTGAGCCAAATCCATGAATCGCTGTTTGTCTTTCCGATCCAGTGCTTCATTAATTTCTGCTAAAAGCTTTTCCTGTTGAAATTGATACAGCGTATGTTCAAGCAGTTGTCTGGCATTGATTTCATCCTTCTTGGTAATGAAGTGAGCATCAGGTATAAAAGGGTTTTCCTCAAGGACAGCAGCATAAAATGTATTTTGATGCGCATTCTTGAAATTCAGTTGGATATAAAGCGGTTCCTGCTGATTTAATCGAATATCATGAAACGATTTCTCCGCATCGGTGGTTACAACCTGCTTTTTATAAAACCGAAAAGGTACATGATCCGAACAGTGGCTCGTAATGACGATGCCTCTTGGACAAAATTTAATGTCTCTTACAAAGTGTACATTGGATAAAATTTTAGGGTGATTTGATAAATAGTTCAGAATCCAGACACTTTCCCGTTTTTTTAATTGATAATGGTTGAGAAACCACTTGATAAACGACTTTTTATCATGGGCAGAAATTGGGGTTTGCACGCGTAACATCGCCTCCCAAATGTCATTTGCAAATTATTATTCACTTGTATGGGTTTCTTTTAATCGATCAACATATGCTTCTGTTTCCGTATCGAGCGGCTGAAGCAGCAAATAAGACTCAAATATTTGAATGGCTTTCTCTTTCCTCCCTTCTTCTATCAGGAAATAAGCATATTCTTTGAGGAAGTCACTGTCCTGTTTAAGTGTATTATATGCAAGGTCGTAATGCTTTAATGCATCTTTAAATGACTCATTTTCATAGTAGGCGCGGGCAAGCTCCCACTCGTATAAGGCATCAGTTGTTTCGGTTCTGTTAACTTCTTGCAGCAGATCTATAATAGCCTCGTGGCTATCGTTTGATTTAAACATTTCAACCAGAAATAGTATGGCCTCTTTGTAATCCGGATCAAGAGCGATGGATTGTCTGAGATACTGTTCGCTTTCATCATCTTCTCCCAACTTATGTGCAAGCTTGCCTGCCAAAAAATAGAGTTGAGCGTTATATTCATCAACTGTAAGACCTTTTTTGGCAGCGTTCAACGCTTCTTTTGTCATCTCTTCTTTATCGTACGCTTCTGCAAGATAATAGTAAGCAGTATGATAATACATATCCAGTTCAATCACTTGTTCCCACACATGTATCGCTATATCATTACGATCAATTTGGTGGGCAGCCAGCCCGTATTTGAAAAGTGTGTCAGGGTCTTCGGGCTCTGCATCACGATAATAATTGATTGCTTCTTCATAGCCGCCGGATGCAGCGTGGGCCTCTGCAAGTCTAAGACCGACAGAAATGTCAGCTACAACGGTCGACTCTGGTAAAACACGTTCGTAGTAGTTAATGGACTTTAAATGATCTCCAATTGAAAAGTATAATTCACCAAGCGCGAAGTCAATGATCATTTCATTTGGCTCCAGCTGTTTGGCTTCCAATAATTTTTGCTCAGCCACTTCAAATAAGCCTTGTGCCTGGTATAAATCTGCCAACTGCACAAGTGATTGCACATATGCTTCATCATCTGTTTTTACTTCATTTAATAATTCAATTGCTTGTTCATCATTTTCAACTTCAATATATAAATCCGCCAGCATAATATTCAATTCGCTTTCACCTGGATAGGATTGTCTCAGAATTTCCAAAATCTCAGCTGCCTCTTTAACGTATCCCCATTGCTGATAAATTTCAGCAATGGTAAACATTTCTTCCTCGTCAGCAGTCTCTAAAGCTGTTTCAAGTTGAATAACAGCTTCGTCATGCTTTTGCTGTTCCATCAGCCGGATCGCTTTCATAATCTCTTCCATTTACAACGTCCTTTCTATACCGAATGAGGCTATAATTCGTGTTCTCTTTTTCTCAAAAGAAGCTATAATCTTTGATAGAATCTATTCAAATACACTCTGAGTTCCTCAGCAGAAAAGTCTTTTAAAACCGGTTTGCCTATATCTTGGAGTAACACAAGCGTTATGACAGATCGTGTTGTTTTTTTATCTTTTTGGATAGCAGTCAAATAGCGTTCTGTTTCAAAATGTGGAAGATTAAGCGGGAACCGGTTCTCTTCCATCCACTTATATAATTGTTTATACCCTAATGTCGTTTTGAATACCGTTTCGCTTACAAAAAGAGCAAACAGCATCCCTATGGCAACTGCTTCCCCATGAGTATAATTCCTAAAATCTGCAGCATGTTCAATGGCGTGGCCCAATGTATGGCCGAAATTCAAGAAAGCTCTCTTGCCTGTTTCAAACTCATCTGCCTCAACAATGGCTGCTTTTACCTTTATACCTTTGGCAATATGCGCCTGAACCGCTGAAGAATTTAAATCTCTGAGATTTAAATTTAGCAATTCTTTTGTCCAAACTGGGCTGGATAGATAAGCTTCTTTCAGCAATTCCGCATAACCGGACCGAACGTCTTTGGATTCTAATGTTTGAAGTGTGGCGATATCATAAATAACCGCAGTGGGCGGATAAAAGCTGCCGATCAAGTTTTTCCCTTGTTCATGGTTAATTCCAACCTTCCCGCCTATACTGCTGTCATGTGCAAGGATGGTCGTTGGCATCTGTATATAATCAATGCCGCGCATGTAGGTCGCAGCAACAAACCCGCCGATATCACCCACCACACCGCCTCCAAGTGTTAAAATGAGGGAGTGCCGATCAAGCTTTTCATTCAATGCTGTTGTCAATAACTGCTGATACACTTCAAAGCTTTTGCTTCCTTCTCCTGGATGCAAAGAAACATAAGAAACAGCGTAGCCATGAAGGGCATCAAGGATATCCTGTAAATAGTGTTTCTGGACGTGAGCATCTGTGATCACCAGAATCTTAGAATAATCTTTTGACACGTATTTCGAAATTTGGTATCGGATATTTTCCTCAATATAAATAGAATAAGATCTTTTTTCTGATTTAATATGCAAAATCTCCATTTGAACCTCCTGCCCCACTCAAGCAACCCGTTATGTGTTTTTCTGATAAAAAAATGTATCCAAAAGATGCATATCGTATTTTTCCGGTGTGAAAATCTGCTCAGTGCTTCCTACGAACAACGTTCCGCCCTGAGTCATTGATTGGCTGAACTTGTTATAAATATGCTCTTTCGCAGTATCCGTAAAATAAATGAGCACATTCCTGCATAAAATCAAATCCAACTGTTTCGGGTAAGAATCTTTAAGAAGGTTATGTCTTTTAAATGTAATCATATCCCTCAACTGATCTTGTACCCGATAGTTGCCATTTGTTTCAGTGAAATACAACCGCTGCATATCTGTTGGAACACCGGTTATCGCTTGTTTCGTGTACAAGCCTGTTTCTGCTTTATGTAAGATGTTGTCATCAATATCTGTCGCTAGAATATGTGCTGTAATACCCGGGAAATGTTTGTTCAGCACCATGGCTAAACTATACGGTTCCTCCCCTGTTGAACAAGCTGCACTCCAGATATTGAGATGTTTCCTTTCTTTAAGTAATTCAGGTAGCACTTTTTTTTCAAGAACATCCCAACGATTGGGATTACGGAAGAAAGAAGAGACGTTAATCGTGATCCGATCCATAAATTCGTGGAGTAATTCTTCCTCACGATCCAGAGCCTTATAATAAAGGTCAAAGCTGGTAAACCCTCTTTTGTCTCTTAAAGATGTTAATCTGCGCTTCATTTGGGCTTCTTTATATAAGGAAAGGTCAATATCCAGTTTCTTCTTAATACGAGACATAAACGCTGTATATTCTTCTGTCACGGTTCATTCTCCTCTTACGTTCTATATAATCTTTGAAAAAGTCTCTCCTTATGCAAGAAAACCTCCGTATTTAACGGAGGCTTTGGTTTTAGTAAATCCAATCGTTCAGTTGTTTTTGATAGCTGACGAGCTCTTGTTCATCAAAAAATAATTTGATTTCACGTTCAGCACTCTCTGGAGAATCAGATCCGTGAATAATATTTTTTCCCACAGTGATTCCGTAGTCTCCTCGAACTGTGCCAGGCGCAGCTTCTTGAGGATTTGTCTGCCCCATCATATTTCTTGCAGTTTTAATGACGTCCTCGCCTTCCCAAACCATGGCAAAAACCGGTCCGGAAGTAATAAAATCAACCAACTCACCAAAAAATGGGCGTTCTTTATGCTCCCCATAATGTGTTTGTGCGAGTTCATTGGTAATTTGCATCAGTTTACCTCCGACAAGTGTAAAACCTTTTTGTTCAAAACGAGATACAATGTCGCCGATCAGATTGCGTTGTACGCCGTCTGGTTTAATCATTAAAAATGTCTTTTCCATTATTACACCTCATCATTTGTATATATTGGTACAGCCTTTTAGATTCTATCAAATATCCTTCCATATGACAAACATCAGGACTATGAACGGCGACTGCCAATAAATTGAGCGATATTCTGCATTGTTTCCTTTGTTTTTGAAGCAGGAAAGATATCCAATGAGGATTGTGCCTTCTGCAAATAACGATCACTCAGAGCATAAGATCTGGCAATAGCGTCCGTCTGATGAAAGGCTTCCATTAAGTGGTCTATGTGATCAGAAGTGATATGCCCCTGACTTGTCCCCGCTTTAATCAGCTCATGTTTAAAATGTGAATCTTCCATTGCATATAGAATCGGCAGCGTAATATGACCTTGTAGCAGATCATGACCTGCCGGCTTCCCTAAAACTTTCTCATTTGATGTAAAGTCAAGGATATCATCTATAATTTGATAAGACATGCCTATATAATAGCCATATTTATACAGCTGACGCGCCTCGTGGGCTGGTACATCTGAGACAATGGCACCCAGTTTGCAGCTTGTTGCAATAAGTAAGGCGGTCTTACGTTTAATACGCCGCAAATAATGGCGTAAATTCTGATCTAAGTTAAATTTGTCTTTAATTTGTTCAACTTCCCCAAGAGCAAGTTCCACCATAGCGTGAGACAGCAGGCGGTGAACTTCCGGTTTGGAGATAGAAGTCATATTTTCCAGTGCGCGTGCAAGAATAAAGTCCCCCATATACATGGCAACTTTATTATCATATGTATGCTTGACAGTTGGTTTGCCCCGGCGCAAATCTGCATCATCGATTACATCATCATGTACCAGAGAGGCCATGTGAATCAATTCAAGAGATACTGCCACGGTCTTAACCTTCTCTTCATCATAATCACCCATACGAGCGGATAATAGGACAAAAACTGGGCGTATCCGTTTTCCTCCCGCTTCCAGTAATTGGACTGAAGCTTTTTTAAGAACCGGGTGATCAGCATCAATTGCTTCATTCAAGGCTTCCTCAATCATTGTGAGGTCTTTTTTTAAGTATCCATATGTTTTGGTTAGTTTCATGCAGGTCACCTTTTATAAATGCAGGCCTCCATGGCTGTTATTGTTTAAAGGCCATGTGCATAGCTGCCACACCGCCTGTGTAGCTTTTGACATCCACACGGTCAAAGCCAGCATTCAGAAACATTTTTTTGAGTCTTTTTTTGTCAGGAAAATCTTTTGCGGATTCATGGAGCCAAGCATATTCTTTGTAGCTTTTGGCAAATAATTTACCAAACATGGGCATTATAAAACGAAAATAAAAATAATAAAGTTGTCTGAAACCAATTAATGAAGGTTGTGATGTTTCAAGACAAACCACTATGCCACCCGGTTTTACTACGCGATACATTTCTTTGAGCACCGTATGGTAGTCCGGCACATTTCTTAAACCAAAACCAATTGTAACATAGTCAAATGTATCGTCGGCAAACGGTAGTTCCATTGCATTTCCATGCAGGAAGCTGAGTTGTTGAATATCGAAATGCTCTCTTTTCTCTTCAGCAACCGATAACATGTTTTTGCTGAAATCCAGCCCAATAACAGAGCCCTCGGGGCCAACAACGTCCGCTATTGCAATTGCCCAATCGCCGGTTCCGGAACATACGTCTAATGCACTGGCCCCCGGTTCGATGTTCATACGTTTCATCACATCTTTACGCCAGGCTTTATGGCGCTGAAAAGATATAATGGAGTTCATAACATCATATTTACCATATATTTTTTCAAATACGTGATGCACGCGTTCCTCTTTTGATGGTTCTGTCAATGTTTATCCTTCTTCCTTGTTTAGTTCCAGTCCACACAGTTCACGATATAAGCGGGAATGATATGGCTCCCTGCGCATATTCTCCTGAATTCTTAAAGGCAGATCGCTTTTGGTATACTGTAAACATTCATCAATCCAGTCACTAAGATGTCCGATTAAACTCACACGATCAAAACTTCCACCGCTCTGTTTCAGACCACAGAACCATTTTGACTTCCCGTATTTTTCAAGATCTTCTCTTTCTTTTATTAAAACTGCAGCAAGCACCCATTCTTCCGCCAAAGGTGCTATATATTCGCATCCGATATGTTGAACGACACGCGTAATAAGAAGCGTCTCAATTCGTTTAAGGCGTTGTACACGCTTGTGTAGGGTCTCTGTGTCGCCATACAACAAGGCCATTTTTTCTTCATTAATATCCTTAATTGCTGTAGCAAGCTGTCTGACCATTCGAAGATCATCTATTTTCGATAACAAAAAATAATACAGCCCACTGTAATAGTCACCGGCCAGGACCGTTAGTTGATCCTGTACAGAGAAAGGTTGTTCAGAGGCTTCACCCTTCACACGCACCAAATCGTGTGCGTCAAGCGCGGTCTGTATAAGGGTTACAGCAAGGATATACTGAACTTTACGGTATGTGGGCAGTTTTATATCATTCATGATCGCGATCAGCACGAACAGTTTTTCTTCATCAACGGGCGCTTGGATATATTGTTCTAAAAATGACTGTTTTATAGTTGCCTGAATTTCTTTCTTCATGTCCTCCATTGTGATGATGGAAGTCTGCATCTGATCACGGCCCTTTATTCTAGTTATGTCTTTCGCTATTATAGCACATAACCAAAAGGACTAACAGTATAAAAAACAAGCCGACAGGAGAAACTAATCAGTTGCCACTTCACCATGTTTGGTTTGAATCAATGCCTTACCCCTGATCTTCACAGCTGATGTATGTTCGGTAAATTGAGCAATCATAACTTCATTTCTGTCAAGTTTTTCAGAATGGTGGAATCTGGTATCTGTTCCCCTTGTCAGTCCAATGACGTTAACACCATCCTCAAGAGCCTTAATCACAAAAAATTCATTTTGATTTTCTGAATCCATCCGTTATCACTCCCTTATTGCTTGTTCACTCTCGTACATAAGAGGCATATAAAAAGGGGCACGTATTTACGCACCCCTCATTACCCTATGTAGCTATTATTTAACAGCGTCTTTTAGGGCTTTTCCTGGTTTGAAAGCAGGAACTTTACTTGCTGGAATTTCAATTTCTTCGCCTGTCTGTGGGTTACGGCCTTTACGAGCAGAACGCTCACGTACTTCGAAGTTACCGAAGCCGATCAGCTGTACTTTTTCACCTTTTTTAAGTGAATCCATGACAGAATCGAAAACAGCGTCAACCGCTTTCGCAGCATCCTTTTTTGACAGGTCGCTTTGCTCAGCTACTGCATTAACAAGATCTGTTTTGTTCATGACATTCACCTCCTCCCAATTGAAATCAGAACAAATAAATCTTATCATCATTTGTTCACTGTTTTTCTCATTTTTATACGTCAAACCTATTCAAATCAATGGTTGACAACGATTATCATAACTGAGTTTCACTTAAAATTCAACATTAAACCGCACTTTTTTTGGTTTTCATGCCATTTTTAGCATATTATTCTTTATAGTGAACTCATTTATCATGATTCGTTCTCTTTATGTACCCCTGATCTCTCTTATATAAACGTAAAAAAAGCAGCTGTACACCAGCTGCTTTTTATGTTTATAAAATGATCGCAATCAAGCCTCTCGAGCCTTCATTAATCATTCGCTCCAATGTTTCTTTTAGTTTATATCTGGTATGTTCTGGCATGAGAGAAATTTTCCCTTGAATCCCTTCCCTCACAATTGAACTCAATGATCTGCCAAAGATATCCGATTCCCATATTGATAAAGGGTCATCTTCAAAATCCTGCATCAGATACCGCACCAGCTCTTCACTTTGTTTCTCTGTTCCGATGATGGGGGCGAATTCCGACTCCACTTCCACCTTTAACATATGAATGGATGGTGCTACTGCTTTCAACCGAACACCATACCTTGAGCCTTGCCTGATAATTTCAGGTTCATCCAGGACCATGTCTTCAAGAGTCGGAGCTGCAATGCCATAGCCAGTTTGTTTCACCATTTGCAAAGCTCCTGAGACCTGATCATATTCCCTTTTAGCATGCGCAAAATCCTGCATCAGCTCCAGCAAATGATCTTTCCCCCGTATTTCTTCCCCTACAATTTCTTTCAGAATATGATCATATAATGCATCTGGAGCATGTAAGTCTATTTCAGCAATTCCTTCCCCAAGCTCCATACCAGCGAGATTCGCCCGTTCAATGTATTCATACTCATCAAAGTCACCCATGATTGAATCGACGTCTCTGAGCCTTTTAATATTCTGAACGGTGTTTTGAATAGCTTCCTGATAATTTTGCCGCAGCCAATGATCTTCACGGAGTACCATTACCCAACTGGGCAGATTAACGTTTACTTCCAGGACAGGAAACTCATACAATGCTTCCCGCAACACATTATAGACATCATGTTCTTCCATCGTTTCAACGCTCATAGCCAGAACTGGTATATCATAGGTTTCCGCCAGTTCCTGTCTGAGCAGTTCAGTTTCCTGACTTGTTGGTCGAACCGAATTAACCACCATGATAAATGGTTTGCCTACTTCTTTCAATTCCTCAACAACTCTTGCTTCTGCTGGTTCATAATCTGAACGCGGCAGATCACCAATTGATCCATCTGTAGTTACAATAACCCCGATGGTTGAATGTTCTTGAATGACTTTCCGTGTTCCGATTTCAGCTGCATCATGAAACGGAATAGGTTCCTCATACCAAGGTGTATGAATCATTCTCGGACCATTCTCATCTTCAAAACCTTTCGCGCCTTCAACTGCATACCCCACACAATCCACTAATCTGACATTTACATCAAGCCCCTCATCCACTTGCACCGAAACTGCTTGATTCGGAACAAATTTAGGCTCAGTTGTCATAATGGTGCGCCCTGCTGCACTTTGGGGCAGTTCATCATGTGCTCTGTTCCGCGCCCCTTCTTCTTCAATGCCAGGCAAGACAACCAATTCCATAAACTTCTTAATGAAAGTAGATTTGCCTGTCCGGACAGCACCAACAATTCCTAGATAAATATCACCATTTGTGCGCTTCGAAATATCACTAAAAATATCAACCCGTTCCAAACGATCCCCTCCCGATCTCCTTTGCCGAATAGTGTTAAAAACAATCTCGATGAATTGACATTACAATTCTATGATGTTGTCCTATCACAATATGACTTAAATATGTGTAAAAGACGGTTAAAACTTCCTTTTCGCCCTTTAGACATATATGCAGCCTGGCTGTACTCATTAAAAAAGCCTCTTGACACACTATATGTATCAAGAGACTTAATATGCCTGATATATATTATTTTTCCGCCATAAAAACAGGTTCACCATTTTCTACTGTATAAGGTAACGAATAGGCTGGCAGAAATGGAGATGTTTCTGCAAGGATATATCTGATATCGTCTTTTTCCTGGTAGTTATGTTCTTGTTCTTCAAGTGCTTTATTTAAATCAATCCGATAGTCGATATAGAGTGATCCTGTTGTATCCATTACGATTGGAAGATTAACATTGGAAAAAGGACTGACGACATGAGGTGGCTCCTCTAAACCAAGCTTTTTATAGTTGATTTGGAACACACCATCTGCAATCTGACTGCCATAAGGTGGATAGAGATGCTCGTCCCGATACATATCCAACTTCAGGTTAATGCGCCTGATTTCTTCTGAAAGGCGCAAATCGATCAGTTTGACCTGTGGATCTGTTTCAGGATAAATGATGGCATACGTATACACGCCACCATTCTCAAATGCATTTCCTGGAATCTCGGTCAATAGATTGCGTTCTTTTAACTGGGCAAAATCAATCAGGTACTTTTGGAAAATTGGTGTCTCGTTCGGTTTTGTTCTTATAGGGAGCAGTCCATCTGTCTGTTCACGAAACTGATCAACTGCGGTCTGGACCATTTGCAGCTGATCTTCATTCGGTGTTGAATTTTTCTTTTTTCACTTTCCGGAAACATACATCCGTTTAAGATCATCATCAAAATAAGTAATAGTATTATTGTTATATATGACCGCTTCATGGTAAACCTCCTGGTGCTATATGGTTGGCCCGCTGAATACCACATATAAGACAAACAGCCCGCCAATGATCAGAGAAATATAAGCGAAAAAAGCCGTTACCCCTGCCAGCACCCCTGACAATTTTCTTCGACTTAATTGTATTAAAACAAGTGCCAAAATCAAGAGGCCAATGCCCCAAATGAAATCAGTTCCTTTAATCCTGCCTCACTCATTGTTCTCACCCTAACTACACGTCGTTAACATAAGTATTATAACATAAAAAAACAAGAGACAATATGCTTGTCTCTTCAGATATATGCACATTTAACAAAATATCCGAGATGAAGCGGGCGAATGAGCTTCATCTCGGTTGACCAAATAACATCCAACACAGTTCTACCCATAAATCCTTGTACGATTTATATTATGCTCAATCGCAGCACATTGTATCATCACTTGCCCAGTCAGACTAATTTTTAAAGATGTTGCTTAATGATTGCATATTCATCGGAACATCTTTGTTAATAATTGAAGCAACAATTTGATCTTCTTTTTCTTTCGATATCGGTTTATTAGCCATTTTTGACAGGCGCCTAACAAGATTTCTTACTGTTGTTTCATCTGAAAAGTCTGCGTTTTTTACTGAGTTCGCGACTTTATAAATTTCGTCTGGATTAATGTTAGAGTTATTTTGAATGTTGTCAAAAACGTTTTTTTGTGAATGGCTCACATGCTCTCCTCCTTGTGATGTGGGTACACCACATTGTATGCAAGCGGAGAAGTCTCTGTGTATCGTCTATTCTGGATTGTTCAACAGTTGTTTAAGATCATCCAATTCTTCTCGCTTAGTGCGATTCATGAGTTGTTCCACAACCGCCCGAGGTTCTGTATCGTTGAAAAGCACCTCATAAATACCTTCTGTAATCGGCATTTCAATATTATGATCCTGAGCGAATTGGTAAGCAGCTTTGGTCGTTCTGACACCTTCTACAACCATCCCCATTTGGTCAAGAACTTCATCAAGCGGGTTGCCTTTACCAAGCAGATTTCCGGCCCGCCAGTTACGGCTATGGACACTTGTACATGTTACAATTAAATCTCCCACGCCCGGTAATCCGAGGAATGTAAAAGGGTTAGCTCCCATTTTCGTTCCCAGACGCGAGATTTCTGCGAGACCTCTTGTAATCAAAGCTGCTTTAGCGTTATCTCCATACCCAAGACCGTCAGAAATGCCGGCACCAAGAGCGATAATGTTTTTCAATGCGCCGCCAAGCTCTATGCCGATCACATCGGTACTCGTATATACACGAAAAGATTCATTCATAAACAGATCCTGGATAGCTTTGGCATTCTGCTCATTGTTTGAAGATACAGTGACTGTGGTCGGCTGACGTTGCGCCACTTCTTCTGCGTGACTTGGACCCGACAACACAACAATGTCTTCTTCTTTATAAGCAGCCAACTCTTCACCAATGACTTGTGAAACACGTGATAAAGTACCTGGTTCAATGCCTTTGGAAGCATGGACAATCACAGGATGGCCTTCCATGCTTGAACTCAATTGCTGACAAACTTCTCTCATTGCCTTGCTTGGCACCACAATCAAAATAACGTCAACATCTTTAATTGCGGCAGACATATCGTGATAAGCAATGATCTGTTTTGGTATCATGATTTCCAGGTACTTTTCGTTCTTATGAGTTTCATTGATTAAATCAGCCTGTTCTTTTCGATGTGTCCATAATCTGACGTCATGACCATTATCTGCCAAAACAATGCTCAAGGCACTTCCCCAGCTGCCTGCACCCAGTACTGCTACTCGTTTCATGTGTATTTCCTCCTAGTCCCTTTTTCTGGCAAAGATTTTAATTGGTGTCCCTGAAAAGCCAAACGCTTCTCTTATCTTATTTTCAAGGAAGCGCTCATATGAGAAATGCATGAGCTCTGTATCGTTTACAAATACCACAAAAGCGGGTGGCTTCACAGCGACTTGTGTTGCATACAAAATTTTAAGCCGCTTCCCTTTATAAGTAGGTGTAGGATTGATCGCAAGGGCGTCCATGATCACATCGTTTAGAACGTTTGTCGGTATACGTTTGGCGTGGTGTTCACTTACAAGTTTAATAGCTGGAATCAGTGTATGAATGCGTTTTTTGGTTTTGGCAGATAAAAAGACAAGCGGTGCGTAATCAAGAAACTGAAACTGTTGGCGAACATTGTCTTCAAATTCTTTCATGGCTTTATCTGTTTTTTCAACAGTATCCCATTTGTTTACAACAATAATAATACCCCTACCCGCATCATGAGCGTATCCGGCAATCCGTTTGTCCTGTTCTCTGATGCCGGTCTCAGCGTCTATCAGAACAAGAACGACATCAGAACGGTCGATTGCTTTCAATGCACGGAGAACACTATATTTTTCTGTCGCTTCGTAAACTTTTCCTTTTTTCCTCATGCCTGCTGTGTCAATGATCATATAATCTTGATGATCTCTGCGCAGTCTTGTATCCACAGCATCTCGGGTTGTCCCTTCAATATCACTAACAATAACCCGTTCCTCATTCAGGAGCGCATTAACTAAAGAGGACTTACCCACATTCGGTCTTCCGATCAGACTGAAGTATATTGTGTCTTCATCTACATCTTCAGTTTGATCTTTAGGAAACTTAGCCACTACATCATCAAGAAGGTCACCAAGACCGAGCCCGTGCGCCCCGGATATCGGGAAGGGTTCCCCAAAACCAAGTGCATAAAAGTCATAAATAGAATTACGCATTTCCACATTATCAATTTTATTCACAGCAAGTACCACAGGCTTGTTTGATCTGTAAAGAAGCTTCGCAACCTCATCATCGGAAGCAGTTATACCTTCACGGCCATTAACCATAAAAATGATGACATCTGCTTCATCTATTGCAATTTCCGCCTGATATCTGATTTGAGCAATCAGGGGCTCATCACCGACATCTATGCCCCCTGTGTCTATTAGGTTAAATGTTGTGTTCAACCATTCTGCTTCACTGTATATTCTGTCCCGGGTTACACCGGGCGTATCTTCAACGATTGAAATTCTTTCCCCGACAAGCCTGTTGAATATCGTTGACTTTCCAACGTTTGGCCTGCCCACAATGGCAACAACTGATTTTCTCATGGATGAAGAACATCCTTTCTTGTGCTATAAGTATCGAACTGTAAAAGTCTGTTACTCATTTTATCAAAGTTGAGAGATATAAACAATTTTTAACCGTGTTTAACAATCACAAGCAATTCTTCCCCCAGTGCATGGGCAATGCCATCCATAATTGCTTCCAGATTCGAGGCTACCATTTGCATTTCCTCTTTGTCATCGCACAAAAAAACCGGAGCCCCGCCGCCGATTTTTGTTTGTTCGTTGTAATGACTGCCAGTATCGCTTTTTCAACGATCATTGTGCTGCCTCCTCATCCTTATTATGCGTCCTGGACTTGGATGGAAGTCGAATTGCATTTTCAAGTACCGGGACTGCTCCAATAATCTCTGCGGCTTTTTTCACTTCTCTAATTTGGGGTAGGATAAACACACCAATGCGTCCATCGTCAAGATCACGCTTAATAAGTGGGGTGAGGGCTGGCGTGCCTGAATCTCTGAACACTCCAAGTGAAATCGATACATCATGTAAAATCGCCTGACGCTGCCCCAGGTTTGCAATGGTTGTATTAATATTCATGTTCTTTGGTGTTAAAACAAAACCCATGCCATATTTTTTAATATCTTCCTGCCGTTCTGTTAGTCCAATATTCATGATGTAAATATTATCAATATACAGCCCTGCTCCGTCAAAATGAAGTGGGTGATGCTCAATATCAACAATATCCTTTAATGTGGAGCCACTCATCAGCATTTTTCCAAGCAGCAAACAGAGGATGCCTCCTAAAAAAGCAATGTAGACATTATAGACAAGAAACAGCAACGTGCCTACAAGTGATGTGAATATAACCAGATAGTTACGGCCTTCGAACGAGATGGCGATGCCTTCGATATATGTCTTGCCTCTTGGAACCAGTTCCAGACCGTCAATTTCTGTTAAAGTTTGTCTTTCCATATTACGGACTTCACGAAATTGACTGGCTGCAAGCGTTAAAAAAGTGATGGCTGTAAATTCCTTTTCCATCAGAGCAGGCACGGCCATCGCTCCCAGTGAAGCCGCTATAAATCCAAGGGCCAGATGGATGATCTTGCCGTGCAGATAAGTCGGATATTGCCTGTAATCTGTTCGAAGCATTATAATCCGCGCTATGACACCGATTAAAATGCCAAATACAATAGGATAGATATATTCATTCATAACCTCACCTCACCAGTTGTTTCGGAAAACTGTAGAATGGGGATTTAAGCCATCTGAAAGTATGTATGACCAAGATCAACAATACCGTTACAGTCACTTGATCCAAAAACTCAAAAGATCCAATGTCTATCTGTATATGGTAACCATACAAAATCAGCTTATGCAGCATTTCCCCGTTTACCATACCCAAAACAGAGACTACCATTCTTCCTTCTGTAGTACGTTGCATGAGCACGACCAATATACAGACCAATAAAGGCATCATCAGAAGTTTAGGCATGAACCACCAAACAGGCATCAGTTGCTCCCATAACAGCATACTGGTATAGCCAATTGATAATGCTAAGGCACAGAATAAAGCATAAAGAGGCAAGGATTTACGGACAAAAACAAAAATGCTTCCTAAAAACATCAAGAAAAATGTCATATTAAAACTGATATCCGACAAGGCTACATAAAAATTGACACATGAAATCATTAATAACAGCCCGCCTGAGAGCAATGTTTTGCTATTAAAAGATGACAAAAAGAAAACCATAATCACCCAAATAACCCATGTCATCCACACAAACAAAAATCCACTGCTCAAATTGACCACCCCCATCTTTTATCATTATGGGTTGTGATCGTACTTTTTAAACAAAAAAATCCCCCTCCATCATGGAGAGGGGGAAGCAATTCTTATTTATATTTGTCCAGTTTGTCACCAATAACATCACCGAAAGAAAAGCTTGATTGATCATTGTCTTTTTCATAAGACGTAATTTCCTTAGCTTCTTCTTCCTGCTCAAGTTCTTTGATGCTCAGCGCAATGCGCTCATCTTGTTCATTCACATCTATAACTTTGACATTAACAGTCTGACCGGTTTCAAGAACTTCTGATGGTGTACCGATGTGACGATTGGCAATCTGTGAAATATGAACCAACCCTTCAACACCTGGGAAAAGCTCTACAAAAGCGCCAAAATTAACAAGTCTTTTAACAGTACCTTCTACAACATCACCAGGCGCAAGACGCGCTTCTATATTTGTCCATGGGCCAGGAAGTGTATTCTTGTGAGAAAGCGAAATACGCTCACTGTCTCGGTCAACTGACAAGATTTCCACTTCCAATTTATCGCCTTCCGACACGACATCAGATGTCTTTTCAACATGTTCATGTGATAACTCGGAAATATGCACAAGACCATCAATACCACCTACGTCCACGAAAGCACCAAAATTAGTGATACGCTGAACCGTGCCCTCGATGACTTGTCCTGGCTCAAGTTTTTGCAGGATTTCCTGCTTATTCTTTTCATTTTCCTCTTCCACAACAGCCCGATGAGAAAGAATGACGCGATCCTGTTCACGGTCAAGATCAGCCACTTTTACAGTAAGGGGCTGGTTAAGGTAGTCTGAAAAGTCTTCAACATAATAGGTCTCAACAAGTGAAGCCGGAATAAATCCGCGCAGACCAACGTCAACAACCAATCCGCCTTTTACAACCTCTTTAACCGTTGTTTCAAAAACTTCCTGGCTATTGAATTTTTCTTCCAGTTGCTCCCATGCTTCTTCTGCTTCGACAGCACGCTTGGAAAGGATAATTTCATCATCTTCCACTTTTTTAATCTTTAAAGTAAGTTCATCACCTTCAGAAACGACATCCGCAGTTTCTTCGACATGAAGGTTGGATAACTCGCTGATGGGAACAATTCCCTCGGTTTTATAACCGATATCTACAAGAACCTGCTTGTCTTCAACTTTCACAACAGTTCCTTTTACAATGTCTCCCACATTGACATTTGGTACTTCGTGCTCACTCATACTATAGCCCTCCTTAGAAATACAAACAGCAATTTCATCTTATAAATGAAATATGTCTCGATATTTTATTTGTCCACCATAATATATCATAAATAAAGATATTTTTAACCTGAAAAGAATTGATTTTACAAAAAAAGCTATTTTTGTTTTTTGTGGTCATCAATTAAGGTCTGTATATCGCCCATTATCATATTGACTGTTTCTTTAGCAGAAGTTTTATTTTCTCTGTATGATTTCATGTCCACTGGCTTTCCATAAATGACGTGCAGCCGTCTGCCAATTTTATATGGACCGACAATTGCACATGGTATAATCGTAGCTTCAGATCTTAATGCGAAAAAACCGGCACCTGCTAAAGGATCTCCAAGTTCGCCTGTTTTGCTTCTTGTCCCCTCAGGAAACAACCCAAGTGTATTGCCATCTTCCAGCACTTGCAGACCTTTTCTTAATGCATTTCGGTCTTTCATGCCCCTCTTGACTGGAAATGCCTGGATACCAGGAAGCAACTTTTTTAGAACTGGTTTATCAAACAGTTCTGATTTAGCCATAAAATAAATGGGTCTGGGCGAAGTGATGCCCACAACAGGGGGGTCCAGATTCGAAATATGATTCGAACAAATAATCACAGGCCCTCTACTCGGTATGTGTTCCTTGCCATGAACTTTAATGCGATACAGGGGAAAGAGAATGATTTTAACTGCCGTTCTGGCGATCGTATATAGATTCATAGTTCTCCCCCTTATGCCTGTATCCGCTGTTCGGCATATGTTAATATACGATCAGCGACCTCCTGAATGGATAAGCTGGTCGTATTAATTTCAATTGCATCATCCGCTTTAATCAGTGGCGAAATCTCACGTTGCGAATCAATCAAATCTCTGTCAATAATTTCTTGTTTCAATCTATCAAAATCTGCTGGAATGCCTTTATTTACATTTTCTTCATACCGGCGTTTAGCCCGCTCCTCAACAGACGCTACAAGAAATATTTTCACTTCGGCATCTGGTATTACATGGGTGCCTATATCTCGCCCATCCATAACCACACAACGTTTTGTTGCCATTTCTTTTTGACGGCGGACCATTTCATGTCTTACTGCGGGATGCGCAGCCACATGGGATACCTGGTTCGACACCTGGTCTGTCCGGATATCAAATGTAACATCTTTTCCATTTACAAAAACATGCTGCCCGTCTTCTTCCTGTTCCAGCACGATGTCGGTTTGCAGCAATAACTCATTAAGCTTTTGTTCATTACGGACATCCATACTCTGTTCTATAGCAGATAATGTCAATGCCCTGTACATCGCGCCGGTATCAATATATATGTAGGATAGACGGTGGGCAACTATTTTGGCAACCGTGCTCTTGCCAGCTGCTGCCGGCCCATCAATTGCAATGGCGATATTATTTTCATTCATGTACAGTCATTCCTTCCAAAGGCTCTTAAGGTCTCAACCTACTTTCGCATACATATCATAACATAAGTAACAAACCAGCGTCCATTTGACTGCAATCATAATCGTTCTTTACGTCTTGTCTCCCGCTGTTTTTCAAAACAATAACGGATGATCGTCTGTCTATCTTTATCTGATATCTCAGTGAATCCGAGTGATGCGCTTTTAATCTTATTAACCATACGGATTCTGACAACTCTTGCTTTAGCATGACTATAAATGATTTCCCCTGATAAGAATGGAAGCACCATCGTGACAGCAACGTTTTCACCTTCAATCAGAGTCTGATTCTGTGTAATGACGGACAAACCTCCGCCGCTGATATCGAGTGTAACCGTCGTGAAGCTTTCTTGCCCCTTCTCAATACGTTCAACGGCAATGTCTATTGCGGTATCGATGCGTACGTATTGTCTTCGTTGTATTTTCTTAATAGTCGTTTGATCAGGTTGAAACAGCTTTAACGCTGGTATCGTTAATTTCACCCTTGATACAATATGTGTCGCAAAAGTGTAAACTGCTTTATCCTTTCCAACATAAGAGATGCGGACATGTGCATCGATTGGAAGAAATGCTGATTTATTTGTTTGTTCCCCAATCGGGTAGTCTATGTATATAAATTGATCCCTCACATCAATTACATTTGCCCTGTAAGTTTCTTCAGCATATTCATCACCGTCCAGCACAACAAGCGACAATGGCGTACCAACTGGCAGCATACAAATTCCCCCTTTGTATATAATTTTATTATTACAGAAAAAAAGCAAAAGGAAAAGGCTAAACAGCCCTTTCCTTCCAAAACTGACCATTCAATCTTGTTTTACGATAACCCTTCGTAATTGATCTCAGTACCCCCAAGTTTTTCAATACGTTCTTCATTTCCGTTTAAAGCATTAATAAAGATTCTATATGTGTCATCATTCATGGTTCCTAGAAACTCATGAACAAGAACTTCTTCACCTAAATCGTTTTCGATGACGGCAAGATGATTTTCTTGTATTTTCACATTAGAATTCACTTGCTCTTTTGCTTCTTCGGCGGACCATTCCGGTTCCGGTATTTCCCTCTCGTGGTGATTCATATAAAAGTTTCGTGCAGTCAATCCAAGAATGTCTCCATTATCGAGGGCAACTTTCACTTCCACAGCGTCCGGGTATATTCGAATGTCATCCTGATTATATAAAAATGAATAAACGCCGATATGTTCATATTCACTGCTGTTGAAGATCTGCATATGATCAAGATCATAATCCTGTAAATAACGCTCTGCCTTTTCAAGCCCTTTATTCAAACTGAGCTTTTTTTCTTTAATAGGTCGCTCAACTAAAATATTCAGCGGATGCCCGCCTTTTTGGGTCATATCCATATATCCATGACGATCACCATCTTTATACGATATACTGTAGAGGGGAATATCAGCCCCCTTGCCTGTCCCGGCAATTGCAAGATCCTGGTCGTCTTTCAGTTTAAAAATCGCTTTACTTTTGTCAAGCGCTGTTTCTTGATTGAGTTTTTCGCCTGAGATATTTTTAAACTCATGATCTTTCGTTGCCATGCCTATCACACTGGACTGAATGTTGCCTTCTGAATACCCTTCCACTTTTTCTTCCACGGTTTTAAAGCCATCAATAATGGTATTATCCGCCTGTTCGTCTTCAGTAGCCAAAGCCAGTTCGACATCCATCCAACGCAGATTATTTTCAAGTACCAGGTGCTGTACTTCCCGCAGCTCGTCTTTTATATCAGCAGCTTGTTTATACAAATTTTCCAAAGCCTTTGTCTCTTCATCTGTCAGCGGATCTTTCTCCAGGTTTCGAACCGACGTTCTGTAGGTGAAATCACCAATATCTGCCAGAAATGATTCCGTTTTATTAAAAGGCAGCAATGTTAAAGGGAGATTCCCCACATCTGACAAAGATTCTGAAGTTAAGCGCCAGATTTCCACCATGGCGGGTGATAGACTTTTTTCGGAATTCATAGCCAGTGCTGTACCAATTTTATCATGAAGCAAATCCATGTGGTAAGTGAGGTTATGGAATGACTTTTGATAATTGTTTTCCGCCTGAATCAAGATTGCGTTTTTATCCTGTCTCTCTTGGTAACCCCAAATTCCGCCTGCGATTGTCGTTATGGACAAGACTCCGATCAATATCCAGCGTATCATACTGTTCCCACCTTTCTATTTACAAAATATATGTTTGCCAATCTTTTTGATTTGCGGTCTTGTCCATATCCAAGCAGAGGTAGCCGTGTCTGGGTTAAAATAATATAAAGCATTTCCAGATGGGTCCCAGCCATTAATGGCATCCAAGACTGCGCGTTTTGATTCGTCGTTCGGTGTAAGCCATATCTGACCGTCTGCTACGGCTGTAAAAGCTCTCGGCTCGAATATAACACCTGAAACCGTGTTAGGAAATGTCGGACTCTGAACACGGTTAAGAATGACCGCAGCTACGGCAACCTGGCCTACGTAAGACTCTCCCCTCGATTCCCCATGAACAGCATTCGCCAGCAATTTAATATCATTTTGCGAATAACCTTGTGGCACATTTACTTTTGAAGTCCCCGTGGGGGTAGTTGAAGGCTGTTCCTTTTGGTCTGGTTGCTTTTTTGGAGCAGTCTGCTTCTTGTTGTCCACCCCTCCATAATGAGTGAAGCGATTGCCCTCTTTAATTTGTTTTTGCACAAAATCTTTATCATACTTACTTGCCTTTGCTAGCTTATTCTTGGTGGTGCCACCTGCAAGACCGTCAATATCAAGCCCGAATTCATACTGAAAGTTTCTTAAAGCCCAGTATGTCCCCATCCAAAAACACCGTCAATTTTTCCATTGTAAAAGCCCAGATATTGCAGCCGTGCTTGCAATTCAATTACATCGTCCCCCACCGCACCGTGTTGAATAACCTGATTTGAAAATGCCTTCACCGGATGATTTGAATGAACAGGCACAAGGAAAATCGTCATGATGATTATTCCTGCGGCCAGGATAAGTCTTTTCTTAAGAGTCATATTTGCTCCTCCTGCTCTACTGGTTGTTCTGGTCAGTTATTTTTTGTCAAACACGTCAGGTTTATACATCAAAATCCTGTCTCTTAAGACAAATTAAAACCTCCACACGTTTGTATGGAGGCTTAAGCTTGATTTTTAAATTGATTGATGGGAACCACGTCGTTATGTCGGGACAGGGCTGATGCAGTTTTAACACGGCGCATGGCAAGCATCCATAAGCCCAACATAAACGGAACTAAAACATATGCCCAGTTCGTTCCAGTCAAAATATAATTATATGTCCCATGCAAAAGAAATGGTAGTACAAGTGCCAGAATGATATGACGAACCTTTCGAGCTTTCCTCATTTTGGCTTTCCCAAAGTAATAACCCATAATAACCCAAACAGAGCATGGGATGATACCGGGAAAATCGCTCTTGTAAGCGCATATTTTAAACCATTTGTCATCAAGTACAGCACGTTTTCAAAAGTTGCAAACCCTAGACTGATTGCTACTGCGTATACAATTCCATCATAATGGGTGTCGAATTCGGTATGATGATAGATCATGTATATAAAAATGAACCATTTGAAGAACTCTTCAAAAAAACCTGACACAATAAATGACTGAAACACGCCATTTTGTATCCAGCCTTCCTGAGCTATGGCATATTGCATAAACATAATCGGCAATACGAGCAAAACGCCCCACAAAAACATCTTTATAATTAACGGCAGCGGCTCAGCATACCTGTCTTTTAGATAAAAGAATGACATCAACGCAACCGCCGGAGCCACACTGGCAGACAGTACAGCAAACATACAAATGCCCTCATTTCGAGTTGATAAGACAATCGTACCATTAACACTAAAAATTGAAAACACAAATTTTAAAATACATATACATTCACTTTAAATTCTTTCCTTAAAAAATTGCCGATTTCACTTAAAAAACATGGTGATAGTAGACACAAACTGTGAACTAATGAAAACTTGAATGACTGCTTCTGGCAACTAACCACCACAATGAGAGCGTCGTGATTTGCGCTTCGGGAAGTCGCTTTAACTTTATCACAGCTCAAGTGCGACATCTGTTCAAGAACCCCACTTTCACAGTGTCTTCTAGCCGCGGGCACGGCCTCAGCCTCCTTGCCCCGGCAAGGGGTATGTCGACGTTGCCCGCAAAGGGCGGTTTTAGTCGACCCTCCTTAATGTACTCACTGTGGGGTCTTCAGACTCGTGCTGTTCCCGCAGGAGTCGACTTCCCTCCGCTCCAATCACTCTATGTAATTCAGGGGCTTGGACGGCTCTGCATAAGAATTTAAGTTTGAACGGAACACTTCTTGGGCTGCTCATGAAAGCAAGAAGGAAGGTGAACACTTCTCACCAAGCTCGGGGAAACACGGAGACTCCAGCGGGAGGACGAGCCTCGGTGAGACCCCGGAGGTCGTTAGACCGAGGAGGCTCAGCAGCGCCCGCGGAAAGCGCAGTGTTTCCCCCGAGCCGCTGAGCGAGACAGTTACAAGTTAGTTCGCAGTTTACTTATATTGTGCTTTAATGAACAGGAGTAATATATATGAAAAAGATTTACTTTTAATGGAAAAACCTCCAGCTGGAATCATTCAGCTGGAGGTTGTTTTTTGATGTTTCTTTCGGTTGGGTATACACCATCAGGCGTTGTTGGTGTGTACCTACTTGATCATTCTAATTTCCGATGCATGTAATTAAGTTCAGTTTACCGTGTGAGTAATAGCCAAATGTTTCTTTTAAAGCCATAACGAGCCATTCTAGTAAATACAAATAATTTGTCTTATATAGTAAACGCAGTAAAGAAGTATTTGGCTCGTTCAAATATGCCGTAATTGATGGTTACTGGTGAATCGTTTCTTTATCTGCAATCGATTTGGCGATATTCATACCGTGGAAGCGTCCATTTTCAATGAAGATCTTATTATTATTGAACCCCGCTGCTACGACGCCAGCGATATAAATGCCTGGTACATTGGTTTCGTATGTGTGCTCATCGTGGCACGGTTTTCCTGTCTCAGAATCAATTTTAATCCCCATTGTCTCAAGAAACTCAACGTTTGGTTTATATCCAATCATAGCAAACACAAAATCATTATCAATGGTATGCACCTCTTTACCAGTCTGATAGGTAACAGAGTGATCTGTAATGCTGCGTACCTGCGCGCTAAAAACCATTTTTACATACTGTTTATTGGCAAGCGCCTCAAAGTTGGGTAAAATCCACGGTTTGATACTTTGGGAATATTCAGCTCCCCGATAAAGCACCGTCACATGAGCACCAGCAGCGTGCAGTTCCAAGGCTGCATCTACTGCAGAGTTTTTACCGCCAATCACTACGACATCTGTATTAAAGTAAGGGTGGGCTTCTTTAAAGTAATGTGATACTTTGGGCAATGTTTCACCTGGTACCCCAAGCGTATTCGGCTGGTCATAGTACCCTGTTGCAATGATTGCATAATCGGCTTTGTATATACGCTCTTCCCCTGTAGTGTGCTGGGTATAAATTAAGAAAGCATCGCCTTTCTTTTCAACGGCTGTTACTTTTTCAAATGTGTTGATGCGCAGGTCCATTCTTTTTGCAACATTGCGGTAATACACAAGTGCCTCGTTACGTACGGGTTTCTGCTTTTCTGTTATAAATGGCACTTCTCCTATTTCCAGTTTGTCGCTTGAACTAAAAAATGTCTGGTGGGTTGGGAATTGGTGTATCGTATGGGCAACATTTTGTTTTTCAATAATGAGCGGATTAAAGCCTTGTTTCTTAAGTTCTATGGCACAAGACATGCCACACGGCCCACCCCAACGATCACCACTTTTTCCTCATTTTGATTTATTTCCTTCACTGTCAATCACGTCCTTTGTTCAATAAAAACATTTTATCGCACAGACAAAAACTCTTATCTAATATACACGATAAGAGTTTTTGCGTCATTTATAAAGATGTGCGCGGGTTATTATACCCAGCCACGGAATCTCGCAGCTTCAGCCATTTTTCTCACACCGACCATATAGGCAGCAAGTCTCATATCTATACGTCTAGTTTGAGCTGTTTGATAGATGGCGTTAAATGATTTAATCATAATTTCATGAAGCTTCTCATCGATTTCTTCTTCTGACCAGTAGTAACCCTGGTTGTTTTGCACCCATTCGAAATAAGATACCGTAACACCGCCAGCTGATGCCATGACATCCGGCACAAGCAAGATATCTCTTTCGGTCAATATTTTCGTGGCTTCCATTGTAGTTGGACCATTCGCAGCTTCCACAACAATTTTAGCTTGGATATTATGGGCGTTCTCTTCGGTGATTTGATTTTGTACAGCTGCTGGAACTAAAATATCACATTCCAATTCAAGCATTTCTTTATTTGAAATGGTATTGTTAAATAAGTTTGTCACCGTACCAAAACTGTCTCGACGTTCCAGCAGGTAATCGATATCTAAACCTTCAGGATCATGAATAGCACCATAAGCGTCTGAAATGGCAACAACTTTTGCACCTGCGTCATGTAAGAATTTGGACAGGAAGCTACCGGCATTACCGAACCCCTGGACAATAACTCTTGCCCCTTTTAATTCAATATCTCTTTTCTTGGCTGCTTCATTGATACAAATTGTAACACCTTTGGCTGTAGCAGATTCACGTCCGTGAGAACCACCAAGAACAATGGGCTTGCCAGTAATAAAACCAGGGCTGTTGTATTCATCTATACGACTGTATTCATCCATCATCCAAGCCATGATCTGCGAATTTGTAAAAACGTCCGGTGCAGGGATGTCTTTTGTCGGTCCTACAATCTGACTGATGGCCCGGACATAACCCCGACTTAATCCCTCAAGTTCACGAAAAGACATTTCTCGCGGATCACAGATGATGCCGCCCTTTCCTCCACCATATGGCAAGTCGACAATTCCGGCTTTTAAACTCATCCATATTGATAGCGCTTTAACTTCTTTTTCCGTAACATCCGGATGAAAGCGAACGCCGCCCTTTGTCGGTCCTACAGCATCGTTATGCTGGGCACGGTAACCCGTAAAAATCTTGATTGACCCGTCATCCATTCTGACAGGAATTCGAACAGTCAACATACGAATCGGATCCTTTAGTAACTGATAAACCTCATCCGGATATCCCAATTTGTCCAAGGCATTTTTAATTACAACCCGAGTTGAATGCAAAACATCCATCTGTTCGTTTTCTTTGCTTGAAGCTGCTTTCTCGGCCACCATGATTACCTCCTACAATATCCCTAAAAATTATTATAAGTTATACTCAAATTTTAGTATACACGTTCATAGTAAATATGCAATCATAAGAATTCATGCGTATCCAACCATATACTCGGACCCTCTTCACTTGATTGGGGCCCTGCCGCCATTATTGTACCATCCAAATACATCCATGCCAACACCAATATGACAATAAGGATAATTACAACAAGTAAAAGCCGGAGTAAAGGACGTTTGATCTTTAATTTTACAGGCGTCTTTTTCTGCTGATGAACCATTTTACGCGGCGGTAAATTCAGAATATCAATTTCTTCTTCAGAATCCGGATTTGAATGATTATGTTCTGGTTTATTCTGGTCAGTTTCATCTGCCTGAAATTCATTTGCTTGTACGTCTCCTATTAATCTTCGCAATTCCTCTGCCTGATCCTCATCCTGTCGCTCAGTTTTTTCATTCATCGAAATCCCCCCATCCGGAAGCGAATCAAACATCCTAAAACAAAGTCAACTGTAAAATGTGCAGCTATCGTAACAAGAATATTGCCTGTAATTTCGTACATATAGCCAATGTAAAAGCTGACAAATAAAATGGAAACGAACAGTACAGGTTTTTTCAAGTAACGAATATGTACGAGTGTGAACAAAATACTTGCCGTAAAATATCCAAATACAGTTTGAATAGCGCCACGAAATAACATTTCTTCAGCTATGGCAACAACTGCTGCTAAGATAAATATACCGCCAAATGGGCGGCTTTGAAACAAACGCTTGTTAATGCCGCCGTCATCAAAAAAACGCTCAGGAAACACTTTCATAAGCACCAGGTCGGCACAAATAACCACAAGCCCGGCACCCACGCCATAATAGCTTATGGCTTCGATGTCCCATTTAACCAGCTGGAGCCAAACAGAAAGATCATCAAATAAAAATAAACTCAGCCCAACAGCGAAAACCATCATCAGTGCTTGTGACATATATACCTGTATGGTTAATTGACGATCTGACAATGTTTTAATAATATCGCTTTGTGATTTCATTTTCATTGCTGCAGCAAACGCTTTCTGAGTTTCATATGCCAATTCTCTCCATTTGATTCGCGTTTTCTCTCACTGATAATGCGCTTATCCCATTGAAGGCCACAATTTGAACAGCAGTTCACAGTCCTCTTGGTATAACCATCTTGAAAATGACGATATAACTCGTATCGCAAACAATTAGTGGTTTCCATCCAGTCTACCATTTGTTTCAACTTATGTTCTTTGACGCCCATACGTTGTTGGATATGAGAAAGAATGGTATCTATTGTTTTTACCCAATCATCTGCTGACTGAATAAAACGACCATCTTCAGTTATTATATCACGTTTCATAAGCTGGTGTTTCAGAAATCGCCACTGAATCTCATTTAAGCCTGTCATAAGTATCATTTCTTCATCGAAAGGAAGTTTTCTGCTTGTGGTGCTAAGATTTCTAATAATGCTAATTATATTTCCGAGTTGCTGTTCATCAGGCAATTCATTCGCCAGCAGCCGTTTTGATAGATGCACATCTTTAGAATCATACAACAAAACGGCCATACTATCTTTTCCATCTCTGCCGGCTCGGCCTACCTCTTGGATATAGGATTCCAGCTGAGTTGGAAAATGATAATGTACAATAAGATGAATATCGCTCTTATCAATCCCCATTCCAAAGGCGCTTGTACAACAAATCACATCTGTCTGGTCATTCATAAACTGCTGTTGAATTAATAGTCTGTCAGACTGTTCCATTCCGCCATGATAATAAGCAATGCGGCGATCCTTAAAAGCGGCTTGAAGATTTAAGGCAACCTCCTCCGTAAGCTGACGGCTTGAAAAGTATATTAATGTCGGTGCCTGATACATTTCGAGCAAATCCTTTAACCGCGACATCTTATCTTTATGGTCAAAAACCTGCTCAACTGCAAACATAATATTCTGTCGATCCATTGGATGTATATGCCGTTTGATGTTGGGAAGATTCAATACGCGTATGATATCCTCTTGTACCTGTGGGGTTGCAGTCGCACTTAGAGCCATCACAGGGGGATTGCCAAGATGTGCAATCGTTTCAGAAAGCCTCATATAGTCAGGCCGGAATTCATGTCCCCATTGTGAAATGCAATGTGCTTCGTCAATGACAAACAAACTAACTTCTTGTCGCTTAAAAGCTGTCATAATAACAGGGTTCTGCAAAAGTTCGGGTGAGATATAGATCAATTTATATGCGCCAAGGGATCGGAGAACTTCCTGCCTTTCCTTAGGGCTCATAAAGCTATTCAAGGCAATCGAACCCTTATAGTGCTGCGCTCTTAATTGTTTCACCTGGTCTGTCATAAGAGAGATTAACGGGCTTACAACAATTGTTAAACCTTTTAAAAGTTGAGCTGGCAATTGATAGCATAATGATTTGCCTGAGCCCGTCGGCAAAACCCCCATAACATCATGGCCTCCCATAACATCTTCAATAATCGCCTTCTGTCCAGTTCTGAATGCATCATAATTGAGATGATGTTTCAGTTCTTTTTCCAATTCCCTTGAGGGCATCAAATTCACCTTCTCTCTGCATGGCAGCTATGACCAAACGTATCTGAAAATAGGAAACATCCTCATTCATTTGTTCTTTAATGTCCTTTAATCGATATGAGGTTGTTTGCTGAATCGCCTGAGCTATTCTGTCTTTCTCCCTACTGGGGACAAACGGTTCGAGGGGATGTTGGGGTCAAAATAAATGATTTCGACAATATGATCATACACCGTATTCAGTTTTAGTCCCCTGGCTACAGAAATTTCTTCGGGCGTGTACTTCTTTTTGATCATATCATAGGTTTGACTTGCTGAATGGCTCATTGTACTTGGTTGTTCAATCCCTGTTAACACCTTCTGCATAAATGGATAGGCATCTGAGTCGCTAATCATCTGTATCATTCGATGATTGACCAAAGTTAGCTTAAGATGAACATCATCAACAGAAAGGTTGTATGCTTGCGATAGCTGTCGTATGCTTGCTCCGTAGTGCAGATACCCCGTTATTCGATCCACAAACATCTCTGCCTGCTCCTCGTGGATGTTGGATAGAAGAGAGAATAATTCATAATACAGTCTCTCAAGCACTTTTTCAGGATGGTTGTTTTGCCGATAGATCTTCTTAACCCAGTTCAATATCAAACGATCATCTTCAATAGGTATGAAAGAAAAATAGTTGTTTGCAGCGTTGGTCATCGTCTGAATGAGGAGAAGCAGTCGTCTGATAAATACAGGTTCAACAGCATGATAATGTATTCCATTGAAATGATGAAGATCAAACTTCTGGTCTTTTAACCATGTTGCACCTTTCTTCGTTGGCATAACTGTTTTGGAGTCTAGGAGGGTTAGTAACCTCTCATCAAGGAGATGTTGCACAACGCTTTGAAATCGATGTCTTGCCAAAGCTTTGTAAACGCCATAAAGCGGTCCCAATCCATATACATGTATATCTTGAAGAGTTTGGACGGATTTTTTACCGATTAGAATATTGTAGCATGCAGATGTTGTTCGGTTTCCTCGGAATTTTAAATTAGAAGCTATGATCATACCTTCAAGCAGCATTTTAACCAATTCCTTTGTAATGAGAATATTTGCCAGGTTGCCATTTATCTCGGAGGGTTTTACAATATAGATGAAGTAGCAAGGAGGATACTTAGTGGCGACCTATACCATTGTAGACCAAGAAACATGCATTGCTTGTGGGGCGTGCGGGATGGCAGCTCCGGATCTATTTGACTATGACGAAGAAGGCATCGCTTTTGTATGCATAGATCACAATACTGGAACAGAAGAGGTTGATGAGGATATTATTGAAGACTTGAATGATGCTTGGGAAGAGTGCCCGACCAATTCTGTAAAAACCGCTCATCAACCTTTCAATGGCGAGACGGGGTAATTTGATTCAGAATGTGAATAAGAATAATATACTTTTGTTCATATACAGATTAAATGTTTTCTCAAAATAAGTCAAAAAAACGCATGTCATTTGATTTGTGCTTATCCAAGACATGCGTTCTAATTTTAATAAATTATATCCTATTTAAAACTAATTTGGGATTTTAATGGTGAAAGTAGTACCTTCTCCCAGTTTGCTGTTGACTGTAATAGATCCCCGGTGTGCTTCAACAATGTGCTTAGCAATGGAGAGTCCAAGACCAGTGCCTTTTTTCTTGCCGTTTCGTGTTCTGGCTTTATCTGCTTTGTAAAAACGCTCAAATACAAATGGAAGATCGTCCTCTGGTATACCTGAACCATTATCTTTCACTGAAATGGTGAATTTATCTTGATGACTCAAAGCGATGACTTTGACTTCTCCATTTTCACTTGTATGTCTAATAGCATTATCAATTAAATTGGTGAGCACTTGCTCCATCTTATCAGCATCCATCATGACCGTTTGTGTTTGGATATCTTTTTCCTGTGTCAGATCAATATGAGTATCTTCAGCTAAACCTCTGAACTTCCTCATAATCCGTTCAAAAAATTTGTCAAGATTAACTTCATCTTTATCCAGTTGAATATGGCCTGCTTCCATCCGAGCCAGGTCAAGCAGTTCATTTACCAGTCTGCCCATCCTGAGTGACTCTTCATGAATGATTTCAGCCAGCTCATTTTTATCTTCTTTACTTTCTGCAACATCATCCACTATCGCCTCACTATAACCTTGCATCATCGCTATTGGTGTTCTCAGTTCGTGAGAGACGTTGGCAATAAAATCCTTACGCAATTTATCAAGCCGACGTTCGTCAGTCATGTCGCGTATGACAGCAACTGCGCCTCTTACATAGGTTTGGTTATATAAAGGTGTCATGATCATGACCCATGTACGTCCTTGCAAATTGATTTCTTGCATGACTTCAGTTTCTTTATTGACAACCTCTGTTAATAATTCCTTTAATTCTTCCGGAAGCATTTGATTTTCTTCAAATTGGTCTTCATTTTTATCAAAATACCAACTATCCAGAAAGTGTTCTGCAGGGGCGTTGGTGACAATGATATTGCCATTTCTGTTTAAAGTCATCACACCGTCAGCCATTGAACTGATAATGCTGGACATTTGCTCTTTCTCCTGCCGCAGTGCATTAATATGAAACTTTAACTGACGCCCCATTCTGTTAAATGCCATCGCCAGACCGCCAATTTCATCATTGGTTAAGATGGGGACCTTTGTATTAAATTCCCCTCTTGTCAGATCAAACGCGGCTTCTCGCATCTTAATGAGCGGAGAGGTAATTCTCGTAGACAGAAAGAAAGCGAAAATGGTCGTCAAAATAATCGCGATTCCAGCCGCCAGAAAAATAATTTTTGTTGTTTCAGCTTTTGTTTGGTCGATCACAGCTAGAGATTGATAAACATACACTGCTCCCTGTCCATTTGGAATAGGAGTCCCGACCACCATTATTTCTGTGGATGTTCCTGGGAGAAGTGTTTGCTTTTTGACTTCTTCTCCCTTTACGACATTATTGAGTTCTTGGTCATGACCTATCCATGTTGTTGAGTCTTCAGCAGAAAGAGCGTCATCACTTGTTTCAGACAGCCAATACTCTTCATCGTTGAACCTAATCAACACACGGCTTGAGGGATCTTTGATATAATCAACTGTCTCAATTAAATTTTCCCGATGTTCATACTGGTTAACCATCGTTGATATTTTATTGGCAGTTTCCAAAATATCTTCTTCAGCTTCTTGAATATGGAAATTCTCAAAAAACTCAAGCATGAGAATTGTGAGTACGAATAATACAAAAGAAACTAGCAATAGAATTGTTATTGCTAGTTTGCCAACCACACTGCGCCAAAACATCAGTTATCATCCACCTCAAATTTATAGCCGACGCCCCACACCGTTACAATCATCTTAGCAGCTTGTTCGGATACTTGGCTTAATTTTTCTCTTAATCTTTTGACATGTGTGTCCACAGTACGCAGATCGCCGAAGAATTCATAATGCCATACCTCTTTCAACAAATCCTCTCGGTGGAAGACCTTGTCAGGGGACTTAGCCAAAAAACACAGCAATTCATATTCTTTTGGTGTTAAACCCACTTCTGTCCCATCTGCTGTAACCCTATGTGCATCATGATCAATCGTTAAATGCGGAAAAGAAAGGATATCTTTAGGCGGCAATGAAGATTGCTCAAACTGTGATGCAGACATACGCCTTAAAATGGCCTTAACTCTAAGCACAACTTCTCTGGGGCTGAAAGGTTTTACAATGTAATCATCTGCACCGACTTCAAACCCTTGCACACGATTGGATTCTTCTCCCTTAGCTGTCAGCATAATTATAGGCGTTTCTTTCTCTTTTCGGATTTCCTTGCATACATCAATGCCATTCATACCAGGCATCATAAT
This sequence comes from Lentibacillus sp. JNUCC-1, assembly GCF_009741735.1. Lineage (NCBI taxonomy): Bacteria > Bacillati > Bacillota > Bacilli > Caryophanales > Bacillaceae > Lentibacillus > Lentibacillus sp. JNUCC-1. Next base: position 1,229,111 of record NZ_WHOH01000003.1, on the reverse strand, counting down.
ATCAAGCAAGATAACACTGTATGTATCATTCATTGCCATCTCAAGTGCCTCCGTGCCATCTTCAGCTTCTTCCACCTCAAACTCTTCACGTTCAAGATACATACGAATAAGCCGTCTGATCCGATCCTCATCATCTACTACCAATACCTTATTTGTTTCCTCCACGCAGCAATCCCCCTTATATTCATCATTAACCAATACCAAATATCCATAAACTGCGAAGTAACTAGACAGATTTTAATGACTGCCCCTGGCAACCGCTCGGGGAAAACACTCCGCGTCCAGTGGGCGCTGATGAGCCTCCTCGCGCTGCGCGCTGTGGGGTCTCATCTAGGCTTTTTCTCCCACAGGAGTCTCCGTGTTTTCCCCGAGCTAGGTATGAGAGGTTAATTCTCTAACTCCTTTGTTAGTAGAACCGTCCAAGCCACTAACTAACATAGAGTGATTGGAGCGGAGGGAAGTCGACTCCTGCGGGAACAGCACGAGTCCGAAGACCCCGCAGAGGTGGTTTTCCTCGAGGAGGCTAAGGCCGTGCCCGCGGAAAGCGACTTCCCGCAGCGGAAATCACGGTACGCTTATCACACAAGTTAATTTATATACTCCTTGCATTTCCAGCAATAGCTTTTGTGTGTAAATCCAAGTTTTCACTAGTTCGCGGTTTGTGTCTACTTAGTATTTTTGTTGGTCCACTTTTAAAAGTGTTGTTGTGATAGATTATAAATGAAAAAGCATAAAATGTATAAGGAAAGCATACATTATTATTATAAAGACAGGACATCTATGTGATATCCTGTCTGTTAGTTAAGCATATGAATGCAAGCCTGCCAAGATCAAGTTTACAACAATGATGTTAAACATAATGATCCCGAATCCGCCGACTGCGAGCCAGGCTGATTTTTCACCATGCCAGCCTCTTGATAATCTGAGGTGAAGAAATGCGGCGTAAAAGAACCAGGTTACGAGAGCCCACACTTCTTTAGGATCCCATCCCCAGAACCGGTCCCAAGCAATCTGAGCCCATATCGCCGCGAAAATGAGTCCCCCGAGTGTGAAAACGGGGAATCCAATCGCTACAGCACGGTAAGTAATCTCATCAAGCAAGTCCGGCTTTGTTCTTTGCAGAAGGGGCTGAAGAGCAGCGCCTACCCGCTTTCGAATGAACAGGAGTACAAGCCCATAAATGACTGTACCACTGATAAAGGACCAAATAATCGTGTTGAGTTTTTGGCCTGCATCTTTACCTTGCATCCAGGCCGGCGCTTCAAACACAGGTTCCATAGCACCTGGTGTCAGCATTTCACCGTCATGCGGCCCAGCAATTGGCGGCATATGATAAACCGATTCATAAGGTTTTTCATTATGCTCATAACCATATGTCGCTTCAAAACCGGCAATATTGAACACCGTTGAAATGGCAATAAAACCTATGAACAAGAACAAAATGTACATGACCAGTTCAAGAAACATGTTGTGCTTACTTGTTACTTTCTGGTCAATTTGCCTGATTAAATAAATCAGGCCTGATACGAAACTGACTGACAAAATGGCGCTCCCAAGTGATACAGTCGTAACGTGGATATAGAGCCAATGACTTTTTAATGACGGTACCAGCGGTGCAATTTCTGTCGGGAACATGCTTGCGTATGCAATTAAAATCATTGCAATTGGCAGCGCAAACAACCCCAGCACATGAACCCGATAAATAAAATACAAAACGATGAAGGTCATTACGATCCCCATGCCAAAGAACGTAACAAACTCAAACATGTTGCTCACCGGGGCATGTCCACTGGCGATCCATCTCGTGATAAAGTATATGAGTTGAGCAATGACCCCTATTATCGTAAGCGCAATGCCTATTGTGCCCGCCTTTCCTTTTTTGGTACTTCGTTTATCGCGTATGGTTGCCCCAAAAAAGAAAGTCGCAACTAAATACAAAATGAAAGCTGTATATAAAGCGGCGCTGCTTATTTTAAGTAAATCCATTTCTTATCCTCCTCTGCAAGCATTATTCCAACTCTTGTTGATCATTTACGTTGTTGATATCTGTATCTGAAATGACTTTATCTATGTCTTTTTTCAGTCCAAACCAGTTCTTATTCGTGTGAGCGGCAAGCAAAACACCATCGTCTTTCATATTAAGCCAAATACGTCTGTGCTGCCAATACATGCCTTGAATAACGCCAATCATAAAAATAGCGGCACCCAGACCAAAAAACGGCAACGTATAATCACGGCGCACAGTCAGCCCACTTACGTTATGAAGTTCAGCATCAACGAGCTCGACCACGTATTCATTTTCACCAGTTGCATCGAAATTGATGGGGTTTTCCATAAAATCCCCTACAAAACTGACTTCAGGTGTCTCAACATCCGGTGCTGTCACTTTAAATACAAATGCTGGGTTTTTTGTCTCATCTGTTCTTGATTTAGGCCCATTTTCACCCATATAATAATCCGGATAGTAATCTCTGATTGCGACTTCTATCCCGTTATCAAGCTCATAGGTCGATCGGGGTTTGTTCAGATCTACTTTAAATTGTCCGGCAATGTCGCCCTCATCTTTTTTTCCGACTGCAAAGGTGACAGAGCTGAATTCGTTTAACTGGTAACCCGCCTGATACAATGAATAGCCTTCGAACTTATAAGGGTTGTTCATATAGATCTCGGCTTCGTCATACTTTTCTAACTGCTGGTCTTCGGCGGACACGTCCTGGCCTTTCGCACGATAGATTGTAGCGTTGGTTTGGAAGTTACTCGGAACAACACCTTGTTTTTTAATGGCTTCTCCGAAAAGTTCATCGTCTTCGTCATATGTTTCCAAAATAAATTCTTTGTTTTCGATGTAAAATTCTTGATTTGTCCCTGGTATAACTTTCTGTTCGCCTTCTCTAACCCACACATATTCGTCCAGATACATCCATGGTGTCGTTCTCAACAAGGCGGCAAGAAGGATAATAATTAAGCCGATGTGGTTCACATATGGGCCCCATCTTGAAAAACGGCCTTTTTCAGCCAGAATATGCCCATCTTCATTCCGAACCTTATATTTTTGCTTTTTAAGAGCGTTAATCACTTTTTCTTTTTCTTCATCTGTCACATGATCTGTTTGACTGAACAGACGCTGCCGCTCCAAAAAAGTTTTATGCCGCTTTGCCTTTTGGTTCTTTAATGCTTTGTGAAGCGGTAAAAAACGGTCCAAGCTGCAAATGACAAGCGATACACCGATTAAAGCAATTAGAATCATGTACCACCAAGAGCTGTATAACTCATGAAAGCCCAGTTGGTAAAATATTTTTCCAGTCAGACCATAGGCACTTTCATAAAATATGGCTGGATCTCTTGAAACAGCATCTTGAGGTATGTATGCCCGCTGCGGGTAGATCGTGCCAATCGCTGAGGCAATCAATGCCAGGACGATCAGCCATACACCTACTTTTACTGATGAAAAAAAGCTCCATATTTTGTCAATAATTGATTTATTATATGTTTGTGAACGCCGCGCGCTGCCTTCATAACGCATATTGAGCAGTTTTTTCTCATCGTTTCCATCAATATGCTGATTTCCTTCTACCGGCTTTCCACATGCTTCGCAAAGCACTGTGCCTTCCGGGTTAACGTGGCCGCATTCACATTTGATATGTTTCATTAAAACCCCTCATTCCCTTTATTCAGGCATGATGTCCTTGAGATGCCCTTCAAGCCTGTCCAGTGTTAATGCTCCCTCAACCTTTTCTACAATGACTCCATCAGGGTCAATGAAAAATGTTGTAGGAATTGGGCCGATTTTATATTTCTCCCGTACAGTATCCTTTTTATCCTGTGGGATTGGAAACGTGAGGCCATACTGTTCAATGAACTGATCAATCCGAAGCTCAGTGTTGTCAAGACTGACAGCTACAATTTCAATGCCTTTATCCTTATACTCAGGATATAAATTTTGCATATACGGCATTTCTGCTTTACATGGGTCACAGAATGTTGCCCAGAAATTAAGCATAACCCCTTTTCCTTGCAAATCACTTAATCTGACTTTTTCCATTTCATTGTGCTCATTCACCTGCATAAGTTCAAAGTCTGGAGCTTGGTCTCCAGCCTTGTAAATTGACTTATCTTTTTGTAAATTATCGATTAGTGCATAGACAACTGCTGCCAAAAGCACAGCTAATATAACGCTTCGAATGATTAAACGTTTCCTTTTTTTCTTCTGCTTCGCTTTTTTTCTCTCTTCCAAGCTCATTCGACATCACTCCCGCCGCCATTATACCATTTATACACAGTGGAAATTATGACTATTCTTCAACATTTTCCATGGCTAGAGCACGCATTTGTTTAACTTCATGCGGTGTCAACGGACGAATATCTCCCGGCTGCATGCCATCGAGTGTTAGTAACCCGTATTGTTCACGCTTCAATTTTAACACAGGAAACCCGATTCCCTCCATCATTCGGCGTACATGACGATTTTTGCCTTCGTTCAAAACGATCTTCACGATAGCAGTGTTTTTTTGTTTATCTGTTGAAAGGATCTGATAGTGAACAGCTTTGAGTACATCCTGTTCAGATTTGATGCCCTTTCTGATCCGATTCAAGTCTGCTTTATCAGGTATGCCCTTTACCTTAGCAACGTAGACTTTGTCAATCTCATGGCTTGGATGCATTAGCAAATTGGCGAAATCTCCATCATTTGTAAGCAGGATGATTCCTGATGAATCAAAGTCAAGACGTCCTACCGGATAAATGCGTTCACTGATTTCTGGAAGAAAATCTGTTACCACTTTTCTGCCCTTATCATCACGCACACTTGATATGACGCCGCGGGGTTTGTACAGTAAAAAGTAAACAGGTTCTTCTTTCTCTATCGGCCCCCCTTCAACCTCGATTCGATCAGAAGGCAGCACCTTCACTCCCAGCTCCCGTACAACATTCCCATTCACTTTCACCTTGCCATCCACAATCATCTGCTCGGCTTTTCGTCTCGAGGCAACACCACTTCGAGCCATAACTTTTTGCAAACGTTCTTTTGAACTTGTCATATAGATCCACCATTCTTTTTAAAATAAAAATACAGCGTTAACTCAATGTTAACGCCTACCATCAATTGAATACAATCGTTACAATAATGATCGAAGCTATTATACCAATTACATCCGCAACAAGTCCAACCTTTAGGGCATAGCCCATTTTCCTGATGCCCACTGCCCCGAAATAAACGGTAATAATATAAAGCGTTGTGTCCGTACTTCCTTGCATGGTTGAGGCAAGCCTGCCAAGAAACGAGTCTGGTCCATGGGTGCCGATAATTTCTGTCGTCATGCCGAGCGCTGCTGTCCCAGATATTGGCCTTACCAAGGCTAAAGGGATGATATCAGGTGGAATCCCAACAAAGGAAAGTGCGGGGATATCATTACAATAAATGCTTCCAGTGCACCTGAACTTCGAAGTATGGATATGGAAACAATCATACCGACTAGAAACGGCAGTATGGAAAACGCCATCTTAATACCTTCTTTCCCGCCTTCCACAAATAATTCATATGCGGGAACACGTTTCCAGGTGGATAAAATAAGGACAATCAGTATAAAGCACGGAATCATCCACGTACTCAAGCTTGTGATGAGACTCATATCATTTCCTCCGTATGCTCCGGTAGTAAAAAAAACGATCAATCATAATGGCACCTAATGTGGAAATGACGGTTGCTACAATGGTCGTCCCTACAATTTCTGTAGGTGAAATGGAATCGTATTGCATTCTAATCGCTATAACAGTGGTTGGGATGATGGTTAGACTGGATGTATTGAGTGCCAAAAATGTGATCATGGACCGTGAAGCTGAATCAGATCGACTGAGTGATTTCATTTGTTCCATTGCTTTAATCCCCATGGGTGTGGCTGCATTCCCAAGACCGAACAGGTTGGCCGTCATATTTGAGAGGATATAGCCTATAGCAGGGTGGTCTTTAGGGATTTCCGGGAACAGCCATTCAACAAACGGGCGAAATACCTTTGCCAAAAACCGCAACATCCCAGCGTGCTCAGCAACCTTCATAATACCAAGCCAAAACACAAGGATGCTTATTAATCCGATTGACAGTGTTACCGCTTCACCAGCACTTTCGAATATGGCTTGGTTCACCTGCTCCATCGTGCCGTTAAACATCGCGTACACAATACCAATCATCGCCATTGCAGCCCAAATATAATTAACCATCGCCATGCATTCCAATCATTTGCTTGAAAACAGTTGTGATGTTGGCTTTTAAAGACGTTCGATCTGGGACCGCATCAGCTGTTTGTTTTGTGAGCGTGCGACCGATCGTGTTGCCATTCAAATAATAAATAGTTTTTCTGGCTAAATCAGACTTCACAGTTTGTTTAACGAGTTGATCCTGTTCGTCAGTACTAAGTGGATAAAAAAAGGACTTTCCATGCTCTGCGTCTTCTTGTTCCTTTAATTCTTTTAGCGTATAGGCGTCATAAGCCCAGTCATACATCTTTATGTGGTCATTCCAATCATCAGGTGCATTCAAGGTGACAGCTATTAAATCCATATTGTTTTTTTGGGCACTCGAAACCAGCGTACGCCCGGCTTTTTTTGTAAAACCGGTTTTTCCACCTGTGCAATATTTATAATAAGAGGTGAGAAGTTTATTTTTGTTCTTCCAAGCGTATGCTCTTGATTCCGCTTTATATAAAGGGGTCTCCGATATCTCACGAAACACGTCGTTATCCATGGCATATCGCATTAATAACGCCATATCGTAGGCTGATGAATAGTGTTGATCCGAATGAAGGCCATGGGGTTCTCAAAATGTGTTTGTGTCATTCCAAGCCAGGACGCTTTTTCGTTCATCAAGTGCGCGAACCCTTCCACACTACCGCCGATGTGCTCACTGAGTGTTATAGCTGCATCGTTTCCCGACCTGAGCATCAAGCCATACACAAGATCTTTCACGGTCATTTTTTCACCTTGCTCTAAATAAATTGCCGAACCTTCAGCATGAACAGCTCGTTTACTGGCAATTGCTGTTTCATCCATTTTCCCGGATTCCACAACCAAAATCGCAGTCATAATTTTAGTGATACTGGCCACTGGCTGCTGTTCATGCGGCTGTTTCTCAAATAATACACGTCCGCTTGTTTGATCCATCAACACAGCATTTTCAGCAGATACACTTGGTTTTTCATTAGCTAATACAGTAGAAACCGGCAATAACAGTATACACATGAACGTTAAAAAGACTGACCTCATATCAGACAACCTCCCAGGGCTTGTTTCCTTATATGCATATGCACAGACAACCCCATTATGAACCAGGGATTAACAAACATTATGTTTCAAAAACAAAAACATCGCTTACGGGGCGATGTTTGCAGGTGATAGGTCTATTCTGTTTCATCATTGAATGCATCAAAAAATAAATCTGCTTCCTCTGTAATATCTTGAACATCAACTTCACTGGGAAGTTCTGGGAGTTCTTCCAACGTGCTCAAACCAAAATAAGTTAAAAAAGTCTTACTTGTTCCAAATAATACTGGCCTTCCCGCTCCTTCTTTACGGCCGACTTCTTCAACCAGGGAGCGTGCTGCAAGGGTTTGAACGGCTCGATCACTATTTACGCCACGGATATGTTCTATTTCCGTCCGCGTAATGGGTTGTCCATACGCAATTATAGCAAGTGTTTCAAGTGAAGCTTGTGACAATTTGCTGGTGTGTGGCGTATTGAGCAATTTTTGAACATAAGGGCTGTATTCCGGTTTCGTCGTTAAGAAATATGTTTCCTGGGATTCTGCAAGCATGATGCCACTCTGCTTATTATCATAATCGAACTTTAACTCTTCCAATAAATGTTGAATCATTTCACTTTCAACTTCAAGCACATGTGACAACTGTCTAACCTTAACACCCTCGTCCCCACTCGCAAATAGAAGACTTTCAATAATAGCTTTGATCTCTTTGTATTCCACTATGCGCCCTCCCCATAAATTATAATAGGATCAAAGTGGTGTTTTTGCTCACAGAGAATAGAGTTGTGTTTCATTAATTCAAGAACAGCGATAAACGTGACCACAATATGGGAACGTGTATAAGTGTCGAATAAATGATCAAACCGTATCCCTTTATGGTTAGCTTTGACCATATCTAATACTTGATCCATGCGGTCTTCTATAGAAATATCAGTGCGCTGCACGGTGGTATCAAGTGGCTCATTCCACTTCTGACGCTCCAGCACATGGGCAAGTGCATCCAGCATGTCATAGATCGAGACAGCGCCCGGTTCCATGAGAGGTTTTGCTTCGTTTTTTTCTAACTGCACAGGTGGACGCGTATAAACGCCAAGAGCCTCATTCTCTTTTTCCTCGAGATGTTTAGCGGCTTCTTTATATTTTTTATACTCGATCAGCTGTTCCATAAGTTCCTGACGAGGATCTTCTTCATATTCATCTTCTTCATCAAATTCTTGTTTAGGCAAAAGCATCTGGCTTTTGAGTGCTAAAAGGGTCGATGCCATAACCAGATATTCGCTTGCAACATTTAACTCAAGCTGCTGCATCGCATGAATGTAGCCCATATATTGTTCCGTGATTTGCGCAACAGGGATATCATAAATATCAATTTCATATTGATAGATTAAATGGAGCAGCAAATCGAGCGGACCTTCAAATGCATCCAGCTTTACTTCATATGACAAACTCATTGGGTTTCTCCTTATCTCGAATAAATATTCATTTATGTATGACCGCCCAAACGCTTTCCGGAGATGCTACATACGTTAATCATGTAAGATGAAAAAATATGTCAGAGCAAGTTTCTGACAAGAATTCTTTTAAGGAGGCATTCACTTATGAGTGGTGGATATTACGGTGGAGGATTTGCGTTAATCGTTGTTTTGTTTATTCTCTTGATTATTGTTGGCGCTGCGTGGTTCTAAACCAGCCATGCTAAAAGAGGGAATAAGCCAGCTCGCTACAAAAGGGGCTGGCTTATTTAATCATCAATGTCCTGTTCTTCACAAGAATCGATAAATGATTCTGTCATGTCATTTGAACAAACGGCATATTTATCCCTATACATTTTTTTCACTTCATGAACCATACGCTTTCCGACACCCATATTACGATGTGAAGGATTAACTGTAATATGCTGAATGACGGCATTGATCTCATCATCAATGCGTACACCAATAGCTCCTATGGCATCATCACCCTGTTTCCATAAAAATAAATGCCAGTCTTTATTTGTTTCATATTCTTTAATCGTTTGTTGGAGTTTTTTGACATCCTTCTCCTCAGGCATAAAGGACAATAAGCCCATAGCTATTTTTTCAAAAGCTTTTTTATAGCGAATTAACATAGTTATCCCTCTTTAAATTAGCAATCTATTAAGGTTGCTGTATTAGGTTCAAGTGGTTGATATATATTTATGCACGAATACAAAACTTTGTCAACCTGTCAAAATCGGTTTGGATTATTTTTAATCAGTTTGAACAATTAATCATTATTACATACCTAAACCGATCGAATTATTGAAACTGCTTTTTAAACAGATTGGCTGCAATAATATAGCCATCTGATTGCCTCTGTTTTATCTTAAGAGGAATCAGATTCATAATACCAAGCCACATATTATACAAAATGAACCATTCAATTAAAGGAAGACTGATCCAATTTAATGCCATCAATCCAATAAGGGAAGCAAAGACGTTTAAAAGCGGCCCACAAAGCGAAATCCATGTTTTCTCAAGTGGTGTAAATGGAGATTCTCTGGTCTGCTCAGCTGAGGCACCAATGAAAAACATTCTATGAACTGTTATCGTTAATCGGCCAAAATCAAGTTGCCATAACGGGCGTCCGCTGCCAATAATCATGTTAAACCGGTCAGAATGGACAGCCGCAGCAGCAGCCATATGTCCGGCTTCATGAAGCGCGTTCGACACAGGGACGATGACAATCAGGAAAAGCATTATGATGAGCACACCCATAAACGTCACCTGCTTCCCAGTTTATTATTCTGTTATTTTAACTTCTTTCATGACATCGTCATTATTCATGGCTTTAACATGCTCCATTCCCGAAGTTACCTTACCAAAAACAGTATGCACCCCGTCAAGATGAGGCTGAGGTTCATGCACAATAAAAAATTGACAACTTCCTGTGTCTTTCCCAGCATGTGCCATTGAAAGACTTCCAGTTTCATGACGATGAGGGTTATTGTCTGTTTCGCATTTAATCGTATAACCAGCTGATCCTGTTCCATTTCCTTTTGGACAACCGCCTTGACTGACAAACCCATCGATCACGCGATGAAAAGTCAACCCGTCATAAAAACCGTCTTGTATAAGGGAGGCGAAATTTTCCACTGTCTTTGGTGCTGCCTCAGGGTACAGTTCGAATTCAATTTTTCCGTCATTATTCATGAGTATATATCCTTTATTAGCCATTTGTACATCTCCTTAAATTTTTATGTATCATTCATACGATAAGTCATTCTTTATGATATCGTCAAGTGATTCCCGTCTAACGACTAATTGGTCCCGGCCTTCCTCCACAAAAACAACAGCAGGTTTAGGGAACCGATTGTAATTGTTCGCCATTGAAAAGCCATATGCACCTGTCGAATAAACAGCCAAAATATCGCCTGGTTCTGTTTCGGGAACGGTTAGTTCATCAATCAGCATATCTCCTGATTCACAGCATTTACCAGCTATGGATACCGTGGAGCTGGTTTTTTTCGCCGCTTTATTGGCCACGACGCCATGATAATCCGCATTATAGAGCGCTGGGCGGATATTATCTGTCATGCCGCCATCAACAGATACGTACGTTCTAATATTCGGTAAGTGTTTGATGGCACCAACTGAATACAAGGTCAAACCGGCGTTACCGACAATAGCTCTGCCTGGTTCGAGCCATATCTCAGGGAACGGTATATCCAAGGCTTTAACCCGTCCCCTGACATCATTAATTAGAGAAGCAATCATCTCTTCATATCGAACCAAGGGGTCTTGATCTGTATACTGAATGCCAAAGCCGCCTCCAAAGTTCATTACCTTAGGCTCATAGCCTGTTTCCTCATGCCATTGCCTTATCTTTTTAAACAAACGTGCTGAAGCCTGCGTATAACTTGAAGAATCAGTAAGCTGTGACCCCAAATGGCAGTGGAGTCCTTTTAAATGAATGTTAGAGTGACTGACGAGGCGCGTGAATGCTTCATCAGCTTGTCCGTTAAATAGATCGAATCCAAATTTAGAATCCTCGTGGCCTGTCATAATATATTGATGGGTATGAGATGCTACCCCTGGTGTAACACGCATGAGAACATCCATATGCTGTGTATCGCCAAGCTCATTCTCCAGCAAGGTAATGTCATGGAAATTATCAAGCACCACACACCCTATGTCTTCCTCAACCGCCATAGAGAATTCCTCACGGGTTTTGTTATTGCCATGAAGATGAATCTTTTCTTTTGGAAACCCAGCCCTAATAGCGGTATAAAGTTCCCCGGTTGAAACCACATCAAGACTTAATCCTTCTTGTTTAATGATCTGCAGCATGGCAATGGTTGAAAAGGCCTTACTGGCATAAGCAATCTGACCTCTAACCCCTAAAGTTTTTAAAGCGTCTTTAAAGATACGGGCGTTCTGCCGTATGCGTGTAACGTCGTAGACATATAAAGGCGTGTCATAATGCTTTGCCAGATCAACTGTATCGATTCCGCCAATCGTTAAATGGCCTAATTCGTTCACCTTATAGGATTCATATTGTTTAATAGACATCCGACCATCCCCAATCCGAGATCGTTCATTCGATAAAAACACAATACCACAATAATGGGCAAAGTTAAAGAAGGCCCTGCCAAGGATTATTTGACCGGCTGCCGGTAGTTGTTTTCAGGATGGACAATACTTGGTCGTTTATTGGAAAATGGCACAGGCACACGGATGATAATTTGCATCATCGCTTTAAAATTAAACGGAATAAACGGCCACAAATATGGCGTATTCAGTGCGGATAAACGCACCAGCCATAACGTATAAACCAGAACACCAATCAGAAAACCCTTTAAACCGAACAATGCAGTTACGATCACAAGAAAAACATTAGCCAACTTATTGGCAACGCTTAGTTCATAACTGGGTGTGACATACCCTCCGATTGCAGATAAAGATACATACAAAATAACCTCTGGGCTAAACATCCCGACGTCTATGGCGATCTGACCAATTAACACTGCTGCGATTAATCCCATAGCTGTCGAGAGCGGTGTGGGTGTATGAATTGCAGCCATACGCAGAAATTCAATTCCCGCCATGCCCATAATGATCTGAATAGAGATAGGGATATTGCCTTCTTCATTGGGACCAATAAAGGACAATGCTTTTGGGAGTAATGTGGGATCCATCACAAATAGCAGCCATAAGGGCAATAAGAAAATCGACATCAATACAGCACAAAATCGCAGCCATCTGATGACTGTCCCAATCACAGGGGACTGATGGAACTCTTCAGCATGCTGCATGTGATGAAAGAACGTTGCAGGCACTATGATGGCGCTTGGCGAGGTGTCCACAAGTATCACAACATGCCCTTCCAGCAAATGTGTAGCTGCCACATCAGGGCGTTCGGTAAATCGGACCATTGGATACGGAATGATGCCCCGCTTCACAATGAATTCCTCGAGGGATTTCTCTGCCATAGAGATCCCATCAATCTCAATTTCATTGATTTTGCTTTTTACCAGATCGATCAGCCCTTTGTCGGCAACATCCTGCAAATAAGCAACACACACATCTGTTTTAGAGCGTTCACCGACTTTCAACATTTCATTGCGGAGGCGTTCATCACGAATGCGGCGCCGTGTCAGAGCTGTATTTATGACCACGTTTTCTGTATATCCATCCCGTGAACCTCTTATCACACGCTCTGTATCAGGCTCTTCTGGCGTGCGCCCCGGATATGAACGCACATCAATAACATATCCTTTAGTGAAACCATCAATAAACACAACGATCAATCCAGAAAGAAGCTGATCAACGGCCTCGTCCATCGTATCAACCGCATTAACCTGTTGATGAACAAGTCTATTTTGAATAATGTCATCCAACTTTTGACTTTGTCTCTCATCATCATTGATCCTTACAAGTTGCTCCAACAATTCTACAATGATAGGCGTTTCAGTCAAGCCAGTTAAATAATAAATGTAGACATCTTTTTTCAAGAGCGTCAGTTTTCGAAATCCCAAATCAAATGAAACACCTATACCCAGGTGCTCTTTCATATAGGCCTCATTGACTTTAATGCGCCTTGAAACAGGCGCTTTATGTTTTCTTTTTGACATGTCCTTCGCCATAAAACCCACCACATTTCTTTTAAAACTACTGAACAAAATAAAGCCATTGAAACAACGACCCGGCAACTTTGCCAAAAACAATTGCCATCATTAATCCTTTCAAGTATCGGTTAAGTCCGATGCGCTTTGATAATAACGGAAACACATTAAGAATTTCCGTCAAACCAGCTGCAATCATCCCCACAAAAATCCCATGAAATGCCCCCCATATAACAACAAGGATAACAGGGTGATCCCAGGAGACATCGGCAAAACTTAAATAAATGCCGAACATGGAACCTAGTATGATACATGCTGCATACACTTTAAGGAGGTGACTTGTTTTGCTTAATTGAATCAGCCTGGGGATGATGCCCAATACGGTCAAAAAAGCCACATAACCTGCTCCCACTGCCAAACCTCCAGCAAAACCGATGATGCTTTCTGCCACCCTTAATACGATCTCTTTAATCATGAAGTTTATTCTCATGCTGGACAGCATATTGATCAAGGCTTTGCTGATAATTGAAGATCTCAACTTCTAGTGGGCTTGGTTCTTCGTTAAATCGCTTTTTAAACCAATGATTAAAAAACAACAGCATTCCGACCCCAAGGCCGATTGAATAAGGAATTTGCAGCCAAAGGGGATATTCTTTCTTTTCCCCTGTTATGATATAATGTAGTTTTTGCTGAACTTCTTGCATGCTGACATCATAATGGAAATTCATAATGGTCATAGCGGTTCCAATGAATAGCAGCAGCCAGATGAAAGCGACAATCACAATTGGTGTTCTCTTCCGCTGTTTATGCACACGGATAATCGCTTCATTTGGACCAACCATTTGAAACTCAGCATCTGAAAATATCTCATTCAGATGATCAATAACCATAAAGCCATCGATCACAACTGTATTCTGGTCTTTCTCTGTCATACGATAAATGTCGGTCTCCAAAAGATGTGATTTAAGAGCTGACGGAGCGGAAATATATGCAATGTCATTTAATTTCAACAGTTTCATATCAGTCAAATCAACATTCTTCCTCATCCGCAAATATACAGTGTCAACCATAACTCACCATTCCTTCATCAAAAAGGTTACCCCTTATTATGACCAACACCCCTCAAAATTATCAAAACCACTTCACATTTGACACAAACTACGAACTAGTGAAAGTTTTTAAGAGCGTTCTTACTACATAAGATGAAGGCAAATCAATGTGCATAGTAAGCAGATCGTGATTTGCGCTCCGGGAAGTCGCTTTAACTTTATCACAGCTCAAGTGCGACATCTGTTCAAGAAGGACACTTTAACAGTGTCTTCTAGCCGCGGGCACGGCCTCAGCCTCCTTGCCCCGGCAAGGGGTATGTCGACGTTGCCCGCAAAGGGCGGTTTTAGTCGACCATCCTTAATGTAACGCTGTGGGGTCTTCGGACTCGTGCTGTTCCCGGAGTCAACCATGTATCGCAAAAAACGCTATACACCACAAGGGGATGAAAATAGATGTAGGGTGGCGATACTAGTGCTACGGCTGGATGAGGAAGGTCGATACTCCTTGGTGCCTTAGAGCCCTACCCGCAGTCTGACTCCTTCGACCACGGCGCATCACTTATTGTTGCTCCCTTTCGGGAAGCACTCATGGTAGATTAACCCTATTCTGGTTGTTGCGCCAGCCTTAAAATATTTAATGCCGTAGAAAGGATGCTTTTCAATGGATATACTCATTGAAAGAGCATGCGGTTTGGATGTCCACAAAGACAACATTACTGCATGCATTATCACACCAAAAGGAAAGGAGATTGAAACATTTTCAACCAAAACTGTTTATCTGATCGGATTAGTGGATTGGATCAAGGAACACAAATGCACACATGTTGCGATGGAAAGCACGAGTGTCTACTGGAAACCAATTGTTAATTTGTTAGAAGCAGAAGATATTGAATTCTTAGTAGTGAATGCGCAACATATTAAAGCTGTTCCAGGAAGAAAAACAGATGTCAAAGATGCTGAATGGATTGCTAAGCTTCTTCGTCATGGTTTACTAAAGGCTAGCTTCATTCCAGATCGGAAACAAAGGGAACTACGTGAACTTGTTCGGTATCGTAGAAGCATCATCGAAGAACGTGCGAGACAACTCAATCGAATTCAGAAAGTCCTAGAAGGCGCTAACATCAAACTAGGTTCTGTTGTTTCTAACATTACAGGCGTCTCTTCTCTTGATATGCTTCGGTCTATAGCTAATGGCGTTGAAGACCTTGATGTTTTAGCCAATTATGCAAGAGGCGTAATGAAACAGAAAAAAGAACAACTAAAACTTGCTCTACAAGGTTATATACAAGATCATCAGCGGTTCATGATAAAGACTATTATAGACCACTATGATTACCTTACTAAAACAATAGATATGCTTGATGAAGAGATAGCTCAAAGAATGAGTGAATATCAGGAAGATATTGAGCGACTGGATTCAATCCCAGGAATAGCAACAAGAATGGCTGAACAAATACTTGCAGAGCTTGGAACAAATATTAAAAAACAATTTCCTACTGCACCGCAAATGTGTTCATGGGCGGGGTTAGTTCCCGGTAATAATGAAAGTGCTGGGAAACGTAAATCATCTAGAACTAGGAATGGAAATAAATATTTGAAATCTGCATTAATTGAAGCAGCTCATTCACTTCGGGGTTCCAAGACCTATCTCGGAGCACTCTATCGTCGTACGGCTGCCCGTAAGGGTAGAAAACGAGCAGCAATTGTAGTTGCTCATGCCATTTTACGAATAGCCTACTATCTACTAACTCGTAAAGAGATGTATGTAGATTTAGGCGAAGATCACTTCGACAAGCAAAGAAAACAATCTATTGTTAACCATTCACTGCGCCGCCTAGAAAGTTTAGGATATACAGTTGATATTAAGGAACAAGAAGTATCTTAACATCTTACTGATTCTATACCCATTAGACATTGGCGCTCTCCTACTTTTTTTAAAAAAGAATGAGCTGCGTCTACTTTAGTATTGCCATTTTTAAGTATTATAGTATTTTAATTTTCATGGTAGGAGTCGACTTCCCTCCGCTCCAATCACTTTATTTAATTCAGAGGCTTGGACGGTTCTACTCACATAAGAGTTAGGGAATAATCACTCATACCAAGCTCGGGGGAAACACGGAGACTCCTGCGGGATGCAAAGCCTCGATGAGACCCCGGAGGTCGGCAGAGGGGAAGGAAGGCTAAAACCGCGACGTCCTGTCGCAACGCCTTCATGACCCACATCCTGTGGGCCCGAGGCTCAGCAGCGCCCGCGGAAAGCGCAGTGTTTCCCCCGAGCCGCTGAGCGAGGCAGTTACAAGTTAGTTCGCAGTTTACTTATATAACGAAAAAAGCCGTCTTGATTGACGGCTTTTTAGAGGTTCATGCGTGTTTTTAGGTCTTGCAGTATTTTTTTCTCGAGTCGGGATACTTGGACCTGGGAAATTCCTAATCGGTCGGCGACTTCGGATTGTGTTTGGTCTTTGTAGTATCTGAGATAGACGATAAGTCGTTCCCTTTCCTTCAGAGTGCGGATTGTCTCTTCAAGCGACATTTTATCAAACCAGCTTGTGTCCGAATCAGCTATCTGATCAAGAAGTGTAATTGGATCACCGTCATTTTCAAACACTGTTTCATGGATCGATTGCGGTGAACGTGCAGCATCTTCAGCAAGAACGATATCCTCAACTGGTATGCCCAAGCTGTCAGCAAGTTCATTAACGGACGGTGATCGCCCGAATTCTTTTGTCAGCCGTTCCTTTTCCCTCCGTACTTTATTGGAGGTTTCTTTAAGTGATCTGCTCACCTTAAGGGTGCCGTCATCCCGAATGAACCGCTGAATTTCTCCAATAATCATGGGGACAGCGTAGGTTGAAAACCGTACATCATACGATAGATCAAATTTATCTATGGATTTAATTAAACCGATGCTGCCAATCTGAAACAAATCATCCGGATCGTAACCCCGATTGATAAATCGTTGAACAACAGACCAGACCAGTCGCGTATTTTTCTCTACAAGGAGGTCTCGGGCCGCTTGATCCCCCTGTTGACTTCTATGGATATATGTTTTCACCTGTTCATCGGTCAATTGACGTTTTTTTTCGGTTACATTCACATCCATGGCGGCCCCTCTATTTGCAAACCGTTTTGCTCGTAGTAAGTTGCTTTTTCATTTGGATGATGGTTCCTTGATTTTCCCCAGAAGTCACGTCAATGACATCCATAAAGTTCTCCATGATGGTGAAACCCATTCCAGAGCGTTCCAGCTCGGGTTTGGATGTGTATAGCGGCTGTCTGGCTTCCTCAAGATTTCCAATTCCGCACCCATCATCCTTTACAGTGAGTTCAACTTCTTCGTCATGCAGGACACACGTAATGGTGATCGTGCCCGTCGGCTGGTTGTGATAACCATGAATAATTGAATTTGTTACGGCCTCAGAAACGACTGTTTTAATTTCCGTCAATTCATCCATTGTGGGATCAAGCTGAGAAATAAAGGCAGCCACAGTCACTCTGGCAAACGATTCATTTTCGCTCAAACTTGAAAATTGTATAGACATTTCATTTCTCATGAAGCCACCCCCAAAGTTGCCAAGGCCCCTGTTTCACTTTCTTCCAGGCGAACGATTTTAAATAACCCCGACATTTCGAATAGACGTTTAACTGGAGAGGAAATCGCACATACCACCATTTCTCCCCCCAGTTGTGACACTTCTTTGTACCTGCCAAGTACAACACCCAATCCTGAACTGTCCATAAATGTAACATCTTCAAGATTTAATATGACATGCTGAACAGCGTTATTATAAATCATACTTTTCCATTCTTCGCGAAGTTCTTCGGCTTCATGATGATCCAGTTCCCCTGATAATCTGACAATCAAAACATCTTCCCGCACTTCAAACATTATCCTCAACCCCATATGTTCTCCTCCTTGAAAAAATGCTGTATTGCTTACTTCTCCATTCAGTAAAAGAAATCCTGCCAGCTGACAAAAGAAGAAGCAAATCGGCATATTTAGTCTTTCTTTGCTATTTCTTGCATGGCTCGTTTAAACAACATATATACAGATGCCTTTGATAGGTCCCGGTCAATAATTAGTGGTGTTTGTGACATGACTCTATCCCCATCTTTGACAACCAATGTTCCAACTCGATCCCCGGCCTTCAACGGAAGTGTGATATCTTTATCCATGTTCACAGTTGTTGAAATGTTTTCAGAAGGATTCCCTTTTTTAAACATAGTACTAACAGATTCTGACGCAACTACTGGTGTTTGTGCATGGTCTGCCTTTAACATTTCCAGATGTGTGATAACGTCGCCTTTATTAAATAAACGTGTTGTATCATATTGACTAAAAGCATAGTCGAGCATACCCGATACCATTTGATTGCGCTCTTTGGATGTTTCGGCGCCCATTACAACTGCTATCAGCCTCATCCCGTCCTTCTCTGCACTTGCAGTCAAGCCATATTTAGCTTCACTTGTATAGCCTGTCTTAAGCCCATCCACACCTGGATAAAATTTAACAAGTTTATTCGTATTCACAAGCCAGAATTCATTTTCTTTCCCTTTTCGTAAATAATCTTCATAAATTGATGTATAATCTGTTATAGTTTCGTATTTTAATAATTCTTTTGCCATTATAGCCAGGTCATGAGCAGTAGTATAGTGATCTTTGGCCGGGAGCCCCGATGGATTCTGGAACTTTGTGTGTTCCAGGCTAAGTGCTTTTGCCTTCTCGTTCATCTTTTTAACAAAGGCTTCTTCGCTGCCGCCAATGCGTTCAGCAAGGGCCATACTCGCATCATTCGCCGATCCAATGGCAATTCCTTTAAGCATGTCTTTAACAGACATTTCTTCGCCTGCTTCCAAAAATATTTGTGTGCCGCCCATAGACGCCGCACGTTCGCTCACACGCACCATTTCGTCCAGTTTCAATTCACCTTTATCCAATGCTTCCATAATGAGTAAAAGGGTCATGATTTTGGTCATGCTTGCAGGAGGCAGGACCTCATTTTCGTTCTTCTTGAAAATAACCTGCCCGGTATCACGTTCTATTAATATGGCCGATTTAGCAGTCGCAGCAAGCTTGAGGTTGTCAGCATTTTCTTCCTTTTCTTCTCTATGACTTTCACCGTTAACAGGCGCAATTGCTGTGAATAAAGACAACACTGCCACGACAGCAATGAGCAGATACTTTTTCATAGTTTTCCCTCCAACAATTTAATATATATAGTTAGGATTGCCGAGGGCCATCATTTTTATACTAGAAAATAAAAGACACACATGATTTATTCATGTGTGTCTTTTTCATATTATGAATTTGTAATGGTATCATAAATCAAGGTTGGCAGCTTAACTTCTTCATCCTGAATATGAATGCTGTTATATAATTTCTCTTTAACTTGAGTAATATCAGCGTGATTTGTATGAATGGTTGCGAGCGACTCGCCTTCATGAACATGATCACCAATTTTTTTGTTGAGCACGATTCCAACTGCGAGATCAATTACTGAGTCTTTTGTGGTTCTTCCCGCCCCCAGCATAGCTGCTGCAGCTCCAACACTATTACAGTCGAATTGGGCTACAATGCCATCGGCTTGAGCTGGCAATTCAATTTGATGCTGTGCTGTCGGAAGCTTATTCGGTTCATCTACAACACTGGCATCACCGCCCTGAGCTGTTATGAAAGTCTTGAATTGCTCAAGTGCTTTTCCATTTGTTAATTGTTCTTTCAGCAATGATTTTGCTTCATCGATTGATCCCGATTTCCCTGAGAGAACAACCATCTGACTGCCAAGCGTCAAACAGAGCTCGGTGAGGTCTTCAGGTCCGTGTCCTTTTAATGTATCAATCGCTTCTTTTACTTCCAGGGCATTCCCAATCGCTTTTCCAAGTGGCTGATTCATATCTGAAATGACCGCCATCGTTTGTCTGTCAACATGACGACCAATACTGACCATCGCACGGGCAAGTTCTCTTGCGTCTTCCAATTCCTCCATAAATGCCCCAGATCCAACTTTTACATCAAGTACAATGGCATCAGCACCCGAAGCAATTTTTTTACTCATAATGGAACTTGCGATTAAAGGGATCGAGTTGACTGTGGCAGTCACATCTCGTAAGCTGTAAAGCTTCTTGTCTGCAGGGGTCAGATTCCCGGTTTGCCCAACGACGGCAGCTTTATTTTTATTCACAAGATTGATAAATTCTTCTGTGGTAATTTCTACATGAAAACCTGGAATTGCTTCCAATTTATCGATGGTACCACCAGTATGACCGAGTCCACGTCCGCTCATTTTGGCAACAGGCACGCCCAGAGAGGCAACAAGAGGCGCAAGAATCAAAGTTGTTGTATCCCCTACTCCCCCTGTGGAATGCTTGTCTACCTTAATCCCCTCAATTGCTGATAGGTCAATCATATCGCCTGATTCTGTCATGGCCATGGTGATCAGACCACGCTCTTCATCAGTCATGTCGTTAAAATAAATGGCCATGAGCAAAGCACTTGCCTGGTAATCCGGGATGTTGCCGTTTGTATATTCTGTTATAAAATAACGGATCTCTGCTTCTGATAAAGCCAAACCATCTCTTTTTTTAGTAATGATATCGTACATTCTCACGTTTTTTCACCTGCACATTCTTATTGTGGTAATGTTTGAATGATTTTTTTAACAAGCTTTATGAAATTACCTTTTACCTTTTCAGTTGTTTCGATGACCTCGTCGTGTGTGAGCGGCTGATCAAGAATGCCCGCAGCCATGTTGGAGATACAGGAAATTCCAAGCACCTTCATGCCTGTATGTGCTGCGGCGATAACCTCGGGAACGGTAGACATTCCAACAGCATCGCCTCCCATCATTCTAAGCATACGGACTTCTGCAGGTGTTTCATAAACAGGTCCTGTGTTGGCGACATATACCCCTTTTTGTATATCCATTCCCAGATCGTCAGCACACTTACTTGCATGATCAATATAAGACTCTGTATAAACACGCGACATATCGGGAAAACGTACCCCTGCGTCATCATCATTCGGACCGATCAGCGGATTATTTCCCATATTGTTGATATGATCGGTTAGTATCATCAGATCTCCAGGTGTGAACGCTGTATTAACGCCGCCGGCAGCATTGGTAACCAAAAGCTTATCAACACCAAGCTGGTTCATAACCCTCACAGGAAATGTCACTTCCTGCATGGTATAGCCTTCATAGTAATGAAAGCGCCCCTGCATAGCAAGGACCTGTCTACCTTCGAACATGCCACAGACCAAACGTCCTTTATGACCGGAAACTGTCGACTCCGGAAAATGAGGTATGTCTTTATAATCAATCACAACTGGTTCTTCGATCGAATCAGCAAGCACCCCAAGACCGGAGCCGAGAATCAACCCGATCTCTGGTGCAGCGTTTAACTTTGACTTAATATATGAAACAGATTCATTCAGTTGTTCCTTCATGTCATCATCCCCCTATTTAATCTCTTTAAGAAAACTCTTGCCATGCTCAGGCATTTTGATGTCAAAGTTCTCCGAGACGGTTGCCCCCACATCAGCGAAAGTTTCTCTGAGCGGAATGTGTTTTCCTTCTTTAATTTGTTTGTGGTAAACGACCAAAGGCACGTATTCCCGCGTGTGATCTGTGCCATGATGGATCGGGTCATTGCCATGGTCGGCTGTAATGATGAGCAGGTCATCGTCAGTCATTTTTTCCAGCACCTCCGGCAAGCGCTGATCAAAGGCTTCAAGCGCATTTCCATAGCCTTCCGGATCACGTCGGTGGCCGAATTTCGCATCAAAATCAACCAGATTCAAAAAGCTTAATCCAGTAAAATCTTGATCCAATGTGTCGACAATCTTTGTCATCCCGTCGTCATTATCAGCAGTCCGGATCGCTTCTGTCACGCCCTCGCCATCATAAATATCAGAAATTTTCCCAATAGCTATGACATCAAGTCCACTGTCTTTCATCTCATTCATAACCGTGCGTCCAAATGGTTTCAATGCATAATCATGACGGTTTGATGTGCGTTCAAAAGCACCAGGTTGTCCAATAAATGGCCGAGCAATAACCCGTCCCACCATATATTTCTCATCCAGTGTCAGTTCCCTGGCAACTTCACAAATCCGGTAAAGCTCATCAATTGGCACAATATCCTCATGCGCAGCGATTTGCAGGACAGAGTCTGCGGATGTATAAACAATGAGTGCTCCTGTTTCCATATGTTCTTTTCCCAGTTCTTTAATGATTTCCGTGCCGGAAGCTGGTTTGTTTCCAATAGATTTGCGCCCAGTCCGCTCTTCCAAATCATCAAGAAGTTCCTGAGGAAACCCGTCCGGAAATGTGCGGAAAGGCTGTTGGATATTAAGTCCCATGAGTTCCCAATGACCTGTCATCGTATCTTTGCCGTTTGAAGCTTCCTGCATTTTGGTATAATGGGCTTCAGCTGTTTCAACTCGACCAATACCTTTAATAGGTTCAATGTTTC
Organism: Lentibacillus sp. JNUCC-1; assembly: GCF_009741735.1. Lineage (NCBI taxonomy): Bacteria > Bacillati > Bacillota > Bacilli > Caryophanales > Bacillaceae > Lentibacillus > Lentibacillus sp. JNUCC-1. The sequence goes on along the minus strand of NZ_WHOH01000003.1, from coordinate 1,206,255 downwards.
CAAGGCCAAGCGCTTCCATATTGGGCATGCGAAGGCCATTCATATGTTCAGCAATATGCCCGAGCGTGTGTGCTCCAAGATCGTTGAATTTTTCTGCATCAGGGGCTTCTCCAATTCCTACAGAATCCATAACAATTAAAAATACACGTTTAAATGGTTGCATAATACATTACCTCCTAAATATCAGTTACCCGTTCATAGCCTTTGATGAACATTGATGTGTCACGCTCGAGGATGATAGGCCTTATACATATCTTTAAGCCTGCTCTTCGTGACGTGTGTGTATATTTGCGTCGTTGAGATATCCGCATGTCCAAGCATTTCCTGAACCGCCCGCAAATCTGCACCATTTTCAAGAAGATGTGTTGCAAATGAGTGCCTTAATGTGTGTGGTGTGATCTTTTTCTTAATACCCGCCTCTTTCGATATCGCTTTGAGCACCTTCCAAAAGCCTTGTCTTGACAAAGGTCTTCCGTGCTGGTTAACAAACAGCACGTTACTGTCTTCATTCCGCTTGGCGAGCTTTCTGCGTGCGTTTTGCAAATAAAGTTCTACTGCTTCTTGTGCAACTTCCCCAAGAGGGACAATGCGTTCTTTGTTCCCCTTTCCAAGGCACCGAACAAACCCCATGGTTAAGTGTAAATCACTGACTTTTAATGTAATCAATTCCGTCACTCTCAGCCCTGTTGCATAAAGCACTTCCAGCATTGCCTTGTTTCTAAGGCCGAGCGGAGTGCGATCGTGAATATCAAGGAGTAAGCCCACTTCATCAGTGGATAGAATTGCAGGCAGCTTTCGCTCTTTTCGTGGAATTTCTATATGCAGGGAAGCATCATGCGTCACAACGCCATCACGTAATAGAAACTGATGAAAAGAGCGTATGGAAGAAACCATGCGTGCAATTGTAGCTGGAGACCTTCCATCCATGTTCAATTTTTGAAGAAACTGCAAAATATTTTGCCTTGTAATCGTTTCCCAATCTGGTTGTTCAAGTGTACCTATGACAAATTGTTTGTATTGATTCAGATCTCTTCGGTAAGACTTCAATGTATTTTCCGACAAACCCCGTTCCACTTGAATATAATGAAAAAAATCATTGTAACCAGACTCCAGCATGTAGCTACTCCCCTAACCGAAAAAATAAATTTAACCGGTCCAACAACGTTTGTTCTTGACCAAACACTTTTACAGACTGCCCCTCCGGCGGATCATACCTGTGAAATTGCTCGTACTCTGCATGCATCATACGAAGACCAGTATAAAATAAAACCGTGCACGCCAAGAAGATAAAAAACACTTTAAATGTATCCCACACAAGCTGTTTCATATGGCATATCTCCCTTTATTTGGTAAAAAACCGTATCATTAAAAGATATGCCATATTTTTATTATAATATACATCCATACAAGAAACTAATCTTTACGCTCCTGTCACAAGGAGAAATCTATGTACACAAAAATAAACGCCTTTCTTCCATATTGAAAAAAGGCACTTACATGTTTAACTGGTGCTGACCATCACTTCCTGACATTGCCGGCATACACCATGAAATGTCAAGCGGTGATCCTTCACTTGAAAACCCCAGTCTTTTTCAACTATTTTTTCCACGTCAACAAGTAAATCATCCATAATCTCTTCAACAGATCCACATTCTACACAAATCAAGTGATGGTGAAAATGCTCTGCGCCTTCTTTGCGAAGATCATATCGTGAAACACCATCGCCAAAATTGATTTTGTCAACAACTTTCAGTTCAGACAAGAGCTCCAGCGTCCGGTACACCGTAGCCAAGCCAATTTCAGGTGCTTTTTCTTTAACAAGCAAATAAATTTCTTCAGCACTCAAGTGGTCTTGTTCCCGTTCGATCAGGACACGCACTGTCGCTTCCCGTTGCGGTGTCAATTTATAATTTTGTGCATGGAGTTGTTTTTTAATGTTATCGATACGGTGTTCCATAGCAAACTCCTCCCTTATTCCCTTTCTTTATTATAGGCCCATCAAGAAACAACTGTCAAAAATAATCAGTTGAACTAAATAACTATAATGATTCCCAGATTATAATAGTTATTATATTATAACGCACTATACAATGCTTTGACAACCACTTTCATCCCTTGATGTGCTATAAAGGCCTCCAGAAGGGCAGCAATAAACGAAAACATTAATAAAACGGCAAAGGTCCCAGCGTATACTCCAAGCGGTCTCAAGATCGATTGGCGAATATTACGACTGAACAGCCGGTGCAATAATGTTAAAGAAAAAATCATAGACAAACTGCCTGCCGCAAGATAAATGGGAATGATAATCAAATTTTGCGGTGCAATGGATAAAGCAGACAATAGAAGGCCATTCCAGCTTAATTGATTGACAATGAAACCGACCGTAAAACCCACAACAAGTCCTTTGGTAAATAATAACACCCAGACCAACGGAAGTCCGATGACGGACAACCCGAGTATAAAAAGCAACAAAATATATTTGATGTGATATAAAAAGCTGTCCATCAAAACCGTCTTTGTTTCAGAGTTTTCCTGCTGCAGAAGCTGATCAAAAAAACGGTCAAGGTAAAATGCCAGATCTTGCTTTTGCGCAAAGCCCATACTATTAACAATAACGGCTCCAAATACAACGCCCGTCAAAAATAAAATGACCATAAACAGGTAAACAGTCGCATGTTCTTTAATGTGGTTAAGCATCAATTGTTTTTTCATATACATCCATCTTCCTCCATTCAATAGAATCAGTCTATTAATAAAATCTATGATGGTTGATGGATAAAAAGAACAATTGATGGACGAGCCATTTTAATCTGCAGAAACTGACCCGTATTTACCACCGCCGCCTGCTTTTATCTGCAGCTCGCCACGGCGCATTGCGATGATCGCTTTAGCCAGTTTGGCAGGCACAATTTCTACTAATTCATCTTCCGCTGCAAAGTGAATCACATTCATTTCTGTTTTAAAATGTTCGAGTAGCTTTTCGAATGTTTTTGGACCAAGAGAAGGTAGATACTCAAGGGGAACTTGATAGACATAAGGAGGGCGCTCTTGCGTTCGTTGTGAGCCTTCTATCGTTTGAAGTTCTTTTATGCGATCCGCAACACCCTTGACAACCTTTGTAGAGCCACACGCTTCACAGACCTTTGCTTGAGGTGAAAGTTGTGTAAGACACTTTTGACAGACTGTCGTATGATATTTACCCAGCTGTGGATTCATACCGTAGTTGCTGATAACCCTCCGGCCATTCACCTCATGCATAGCCCAATAAAATTCCTTAAACGTGATTTCTTCCATTGCGATTTCCTGATACTCCCGCCCAATTTTTGCTAAAGAATGTGCGTCAGAATTGGAGACATACGTATATCGGCGTAATTCCTGTATGTGATCAGCCATTTCTGTATCTGCACTTAATCCAAGTTCGACAGCATCTATCAGATCGCGGTCGAGCACTTCACTTAACGACCAGGCGACACCTTTGCCATATAAACTTTTAAATGGAGTAAAAACATGCGCTGGAATAAAGATACCAGACAGCTCCTTAACCTTATACTGCAGATCCTTAGCTGTGCCATAGTATCGCTGGGAGCTTAACGTAATATTAGTCATTCTCTGTTCCAGCCATTCCGTGAACATTGCCATTTTCTCAAGGGACGGCAAATATGCCAACACATGAATGGGACCTCGGCAATTGTCATCATACACCTCGATTTCTGAGCCGAGCAGCAGTGTGACATTTTCAAATTGAATTCCGCCATCTTCCAGTTCCACTGCCTGTTCATTGGCCAGAAGCGTTTTAATTTCCTCCTGGACTGCCGGCGCATGACAGTCAATAATTCCGATAAGTTGGATTCCTTTATTGCGGCTTGCTTCTTTTAAAATGTTTGTTAACGTCAAACGACTTGACGCAGTGATTTTTACAGGTTTATTGTAAATGTCTCTACCGATGTGAATATGCAAATCGGCGAAAACGCTCTTTAGCATCAACGATAATCAACTCCGTTTATTGAGGTGCGGCCAATTCAGCGATGCCAGATATAATACCGCATAATTTGTTTTGGCGTCATGGATGCGTTCTTCTTTAACACACTTTTCGGCCTCCTCAAGTGTCATTTCTATGATGTCAATAAATTCATCATCGTCTCCAGCAATTGTTTCTTCCAGTTTGATGATGTTTTTTGCGAGATAAATATGCATAAGTTCATCCGCAAAACCCGGCGACGTGTAAAATGACGCAACGTATTCAAGCTCATGGGTCGTGTAGCCTGTTTCTTCTTCCAGCTCGCGGACAGCTGTTTTTTCCGGTGCTTCATCCTGTTCAAGCTTTCCGGCCGGGATTTCAATGATTGACTTTTCCAGCGGCTTCCGGTATTGTTCGACAAACACTATTTTGCCCTCTTCCGTTATCGGAATGACGGCAACCGCTCCGGAGTGCTCAACACGCTCTCGTTTCGCTGTATTGCCATCAGGCAGGCGGACATCATCCACATGAACTTTAATGATCTTCCCATCATAAATGCTTTGAGAATCAAGCGTTTTTTCCTCAAACTTCTTCATCTCCCATAGCCTCCGTTCTTATTATTGTTTAACCCCATTTTACCATACCCCGAAGTGAAATGGTTGTAATTCAGAAAGCCCGTTTCTACAATATAGATACATCTTATAAATGAACTGGAGGTTATCATCATGCAAAAAAATCGACTGGGGCAATCGTCTGTCCATGTCTCCAATCTGACACTGGGATGCATGTCACTTGGAACAGATCCAGACAATGTGGCATCATTGATCGACCAGGCGCTTGACGCTGGCATTAATCATCTCGATACTGCCGACTTATATGATTTCGGCATGAATGAAACATTGATCGGTGACGCGATTCATGAGCGGCGCAAAGATATTGTACTCACCTCAAAAGTTGGCAATCATTTTGATGCCACTAAAAAAGACTGGTTTTGGGACCCCTCCAAAGACCATATCAAAAACGGCCTTAAAGAAAGCTTGCGCCGCCTGCAAACCGATTATCTCGATGTGTATATGCTTCACGGAGGTACAATTGATGACCCGATTGACGAATCGATTGCGGCATTTGAAGAATTAAAAGAGGAAGGTCTTATTCTTGCATATGGTATTTCATCCATACGTTCCAATGTTATCCGGGAATATGTCCAGCGTTCGAATATGGATGTCGTTATGATGCAATACAGTTTGCTGGACCGGCGGCCGGAAGAAGCGATGTTGGACTTACTTCATGAGCATAATATCAGTGTACTCGCCCGCGGTCCGCTTGCCAAAGGTATTTTAGCCGATGGGGGGAGCAGACAGCTTGATGCAAAAGCGCAAGATGGGCTTCTCGGTTACAGCTATCCCGAATTGGAAATGATTCATGAAGAATTGAGCCGGATAGGCGGATTCGGCAACACCCGCAATGAACTTGCACTTAAATACGTCTTAAGACACCCGGCCGTTGCAAGTGCGGTATTTGGAGCAAGTTCACCAGAACAAATCAAAGCCAATACAGATTGGAAGACCGAAGAGCCGCTTTCCAAAGATTTATACCATCAACTGGCAGGGCTGACGAAACCCATTCAATACACAAATCACCGGTAAAGACACTTTGTTCACTCAGCATAATGCCCGCCCACCAATTTGGAGCGGGCTAATGCTGTTCCTGCCGGTGTGAACGATACAGCGCGCAGCAGCGCGTCACTGCCATAGGTATTTCGTATCTGATCAACCGTATAGCTCAACGTATGTTCTTTAGCGCGATCTCTGGCAAATAAATCAAGCTGGATATGATCATCGTCACATATATTTTCCAAACTGACCGCGATACTGCGGACCGTTTTTTCTGTGTAAAATTTACGGAACAAATACATGGAGGCACGGTAAATGTCCATTGTCAGATTTGTAGGGGTGGCAATCGTCAGTGACCGATGAAATCCGCCACCTCCTTCTGTTTTGCTGTAGCCAATTCCAAGGCTGATGGTGCGACCGGCATGGGCGTGGGTTCGCGCCCGCTTTCCCACCTCTTCGCATATCTCCAAAATCACACATGCAACATCTTCTGGACGATGGTAATCCCGAAGCAAAATTTGGCTTTTTCCGTAACTTTTCTGCCCTTCCAATATCGGCGCTCCCAGCTCAGACAGATCGATGCCGTTAGCGTGATAATAAAGCTGGTTGCCCATCACGCCAAATGTCTTCTCCAAACGCGAAAGTGAATAATTAGCAAGCTGACCAACAGTAGTAATTCCCAAGCGATTCAGCCGTTGTTCAAGGCGGGAACCGATGCCCCACATTTTTGACAGAGGTGTAACAGGCCACAATTTGTCAGGTATATCTGCGTAGGTCCAATGTGCAATGCCCGTTTGTTTCGCCTCAAGATCCAGGCACAATTTGGCCAGCAGCATGTTCGGTCCGATTCCGATTGCAGCAGTAAGGCCAAATGTATCTTCAAGTTCTTCGATAATGTCCGCAGCAAGTGCTTCCGGCCTCCCCACAAATGTTCTGTCCCCAAAAGCTCCAAAAAACTTTCGTCAACACTATATGTGTGAATGGCTTCTTTTGGAACATATTTGTGGAACAGACGGGTGATTTCAGTCGACACACGCAAATACAAATTCATTTGTGCTGAGACTACAACAATTCTTTCATCATCCGGGATCTCAAATAGCCGGCTCCCCGTCCGAATATCAAAATCGCGTTTCAAAGCAGGAGATGCCGCGAGCACAACACTTCCTCTCCGGTTTATATCAGCGACGACTGCCAGATGAGCGGTTAGTGGATCAAGCCCCTTCGCCAGCGCTGCACAACTTGCATAGAAACTTTTCATGTCCACACACAGCACACGGCGTTCTGCATTTGAATATTTCTCAATCTCCGTCATTTGAACATTCTCCTCTTTCGTCAGTTGCTTATGGCCTCAGTATACACGAATGTACGTTCTGTTTCTATGTTAAATCTTTACCAATTTAAAGCAACCGACTAAAAGCAATCATTGTGAGACGGGGATGGCTTGGTAGATTAATTTCTGGTCCTCTAGCGGCTGGATAAGTCCTTGATCCTCTAGAAAGTCAATCTGTCCAAGCGTTTCGGACATGGTTAAATTCAACTGTTTTTCATATTGCCGAGGGAAGATTGCCCGGCATATGTCAAACGGAGTCAACGCTTTTTGATGGAGCAGTTTCAAAACTTGATCTGCACGTTCTTCCTGCTTTTTCAGCTGCTTGTCAGTCGTCTCCCTCACATCAGAAAAACACCGTCCATGCCCTGGCAAAACTTGGCTGACCCCCAATCCCACACATTTCCGGACGTTTTCGCGGTACTGCAACAGCGGTTTTGGGCGCGGATTACCAGGCTCAATAAGCGGGTTAGGGGATATGTGATGCAATAAATGGTCTCCGCCAACCAGAACGCCACTTTGCGGGCGCCAAAAAGACAGATGGGTCTGCGCATGTCCTTTTGTTTCAATTACCTCCCATCCAGGATGGCCCGGCAGATTTTCCCCTTCATGCAAGGGTGTCGTCAACTCGCCAATGCCTGAATATACCAAAGGAGCCCTTAAGCCATGGAGGGCGTTATGGTATTCTTCAGGTATGCTGCACTGGTTAAACAAATCATAAAAGAATTGTTCGTACCGCTGTAAATATGTCTCATCTCTCATCAGCCAAGGCTGTAACCCTTCATCCCCGGAGATATATTGAGCCCGCGGAAATTCATCAACCAGTCCTGTATGATCTGGATGATGATGCGTTAAAACGACTTGCTCAACGTCTTCAGGTCCATAACCAAGCTGGCGCAACCCGGACTTCAACACCTCCCACGCTTCTTTTGTTTTTACGCCTGCATCTATTAATGTCAGCATGTCCCTTTAAGGACATACACATGCACATCACCAACTGCAAAAGGAGTCGGTAGGGTAATCTGATGAATGGTTTCACCAAGTATCGTCATATGTATAAAACCTCCGAAAATGAATGGTTATTCAGTATGTGTTTATTTTACGCTTAAAAAGGTTAAAAGTCACTTAAAGACATTTGAACCCGGCTGGGCAGAAATTGACTTTTAACAAGAAATCCAAGACAATTAAACGAGAGGTGACTTTATGCAAACGATGATTATTGCCCACCGGGGTGCGAGTAAACAGGCGCCTGAAAACACGCTGCCGGCTTTTGATTTGGCCTGGCAAGCAGGGGCTGAAGGCATTGAAACAGATGTCCAGCTCACAAAAGACCACGTGCCTGTGCTCATACATGATGAAAGAATTAACCGAACGACAAACGGTAGCGGTTATGTTAAAGATTACACATTTAATGAGTTAAAACAATTTGATGCAGGCGGCTGGTTTGACAAAAGCTTTTCCGGAACCGGAATCATATCCTTGGATGACTTTCTGAACTGGCTTTCTGATAAGCCGCTTTATTTAAATCTGGAACTTAAGAATAATAAAATAGAGTATAAAGACTTGGAAGTGATTGTGGTTGAACACCTCAATCATTATCGTATATTAAACGATACAACGCTGTCTTCCTTTAATCCACATAGCATCGAGCGTCTGAACCAAATGAATCCGGAGATTGACACAGCTCTTCTTGTTTCCAAGAAAAGAGGCGCAGATGTGGTTCAAAAAGCACACTCAATTGGAGCCAAGAGTTTGCATATTAAATATAAATTTTTAACGCCGGCTCTTGCAGCTCAATGCAGACAAAAAAACATCGCTTTAAGAGTCTTTACGGTTAACAGTTCAAGGCGCATGGCTCATTGTTTTCAAACAGCGTGTACAGGAATCTTCACGGATCTGCCTGACAAAGCGCTTCAATTCAGGCATGTATTTAACAATCATGCACCTCGCCACCATTAAATATGTATATAAAGAGGAAGTGACGATATGGAGCTCGTTTTTCTTGGAACCGGGGCGGGCATGCCCTCAAAACAGCGCAACGTCTCAAGCATCGCGCTGACGCTCCATCAGGAAAACAATCATATTTGGCTGTTTGACTGCGGAGAAGCAACCCAACATCAGATTCTCAACACACCCATTAAACCTGGAAAAATCAACAAAATTTTCATCACGCATATGCATGGTGACCATATATTCGGTCTTCCAGGCGTCTTGAGCAGCCGCTCACACCAAGGAGGAAAAGACGAATTGACGATCTATGGGCCACGGGGGTTCAGGAGTTTGTCCAGACAACACTGAAGTTATCCCATACAAAATTGGGATACCCGCTGACCTTTGTCGAGCTATACGAAGGCGAAATCTTTTCCGATCAGCAATTTACGGTTTATTGTCAAAGACTTGAACACGGGGTGCCGAGCTACGGGTTTCGAATTGAAGAAAAAGATAAAATGGGTGAACTGCTCGTTGATCAACTTAAAGATGCAGACATACAGCCGGGTCCTGTCTATCAACAGATCAAAGACAACCCTTCCACCACCTTGCCCGATGGCCGCATCATCCACAGAGAAGATTATATAGGCCCACCTAAACAAGGAAGGCATTTAGCTCTTATTGGAGACACACGCTTAAGCCGTGATTACATGGATTTGATTAAAAATGTTGATGTGCTTGTTCATGAAGCTACTTTTTCACAGCAGGATGCCCATCTGGCGCATCGGTACTTTCACACTGCCATCGGGGATGCAGCACATCTGGCATCGGAAGCAAGTGCGGCTCAGCTTGTGTTAACACATATTTCATCCAGATATCATATGAACGATCACCCGCAATTATTAGCTGAAGCCAAGGATGTTTTTCCAAATACGATCATTGCTCATGACTTTATGACAGTACCTGTATCTGACCAAGGGAGGAGAAAAAAGTGAGTATACATGAAATTGCAGCAAAACAAAAAACGTATTTTTTCAAAGGTGAAACACGATCATACAGTTTCAGAACAGCTCAATTGAAATCATTGAAAAAAATGCTGAAACAATATGAAAAACAAATTTATCAAGCACTGAAAGACGATTTAAACAAATCCAAACATGAAACCCTGACAACCGAACTGGGCATTTTGTACACTGAAATTGATTTTGCATTGAAACATTTAAAAGATTGGATGAAACCTGAGAAGGTGGAAGCCCCAATTACGCATAAAGGCACAGAGAACAAGATTTATAAAGAACCATTCGGCGTATGTCTCGTAATCGCACCTTGGAATTACCCTTTACAGCTCGCCCTTGCACCTGTCATAGGTGCGATTGCAGCAGGAAATTGCGTTGTGTTAAAACCATCCGAACATGCTCAAGCAACATCTGCTTTACTGAAGAGAATGATAGAAACGACATTTGAGTCTGCTTATATAACCGTTGTAGAAGGCGAAAAAGAGGTCAGTGAACAATTGCTTCAAGAACCATTTGATTACGTGTTTTTCACGGGTAGTTCTCAAGTCGGCAAAAAAGTGATGGAGCAAGCAAGCCGGCAGCTGATCCCTGTCACATTGGAACTCGGTGGCAAAAGTCCTGCTATTGTAGATCAAGATGCAAACATTGACCTTGCAGCCAAGCGCATCGTATGGGGCAAATTCACCAACGCAGGTCAAACCTGTGTTGCGCCAGATTACATTTATGTTCATAAAGATATCGAAAAACGTCTGCTCAAAAAACTCAAAAAATATATCATGTCATTTTACGGTAAACGCCCGCTTCAAAACAAAGACTATGTTAAAATCATCCATAAAGCCCATTTTTCACGGTTAAAAGCTTTTCTGAGCGAAGGCACAATTGTACATGGCGGCGGGTCAGATCCGGACACAAGAAAAATTGAACCAACAATATTAAAAGATATCACATGGCATGATAATGTTATGCAGGAAGAAATTTTCGGGCCGATCTTGCCAATTCTGACGTTTGCACAGTTGGACCAAGTCATAGATAAAATAGCCGAAGACGACCACCCCCTTGCTCTATACTATTTCGGGGAAGAGACAGAGCGGCAAAACCAGGTTATTGACCGAATTCAGTTTGGTGGGGGTTCAATCAACGACTCCCTTTATCATCTCGGCAATCCGCATTTACCTTTTGGCGGAATTGGCACAAGCGGCATGGGAGCTTACCATGGAAAATATAGCTTTGAAACCTTTACACACCGAAAAAGCGTCATGAAGCAATCCACCAAATTTGATTTACCTTTTCGCTATCCAGGTGGAAAACTTTCACATGCCATTGTTAAACGTCTGATGAAATAAAAAAACAAAAAAGTAGCGCAAAGGCATTTTGAATGCTTTTGCGCTACTTTTTTCTATAATCGTCGAGAAAATCTTTTTGAAAGCTGGTTCGGATATCATGTCCTTCTGAAGGATCCATTTTTTTAAACGTATCTGATCCATATTTTTTTGAAAGGTTCTCAACCACTGATTGCAATTTCGCCTTCTGCTCTTCTTTTTGATACGTGAAGAGATCAAGCTGATAGGCAATGTGAGCTTTTTCTGCAGCCTCCTGCAAAGTAACGCCAATCAGCCGGACAGGATTTTCATTCCAATGCTGAAAAAATAAATCACATGCAATTTGCTTAATATCATCTGCATTATCAATATAGGTTTGCAGCTTGCGGCTGCGGGTGACGGTTTGCCGATCATCATAACGGATCATAATTTGAACAGTCCGTCCCGCGGCCTCTTTTCGTTTAAGTCGCCGCTCAACATTATCTGCTAAGGCATGAATCAGTGAAACAATTTCTTGTTCATCTGTCGTATCATGGGGCAGTGTTTGCGAACTGCCAATACTTTTAAACTCATTGACGGATTCAGGATCTACTGGCCGTGGGTCAATCCCATTGGCTCGATTTTTCAAGCGCTCACCATTCACACCAAGCACTTGTTTCAAACTGTATCTGTCAGCTTTTGCGAGTTCGCCTATCGTTGTGATCTTAATACCCTTTAACTTCTCAGCTGTTTTATCGCCTACCCCATACATGGTTTCGATAGGCTCAGGCCATAACTTCACAGGGAGATCCCGCTTTCTCAGTATGGTGATGCCTAAAGGCTTCTTCATGTCAGAAGCCATTTTAGCGAGAAATTTATTCGGGCCGATGCCTATGCTGCAAGGTAAGTCCAGTGTATCCAATACATTTTTCTGTAACGCTTCAGCAATCTGAACAGGATGCATCTGGACATCGGTTACATCCAGATAGCCTTCATCGATCGAAACAGGTTCTACCAAAGGGGTGATGTCTGCAAGCATTTGAAACAATTGTTTCGATGCGGCTCGGTAGCGGTCAAAGTTCGGACGCATCACGAGTAACTCCGGACACAGCTTTTTAGCCTCCCACAATGGCATTGTTGTTTTGACCCCTTTTGCCCGTGCCTCATAACTGCTCGTTACGACAATCCCTTTTCGTTCCTCTGGATTGCCGGCAATAGCCAACGCTTTTCCCTTCAAATCAGGATTATAAGCCATTTCCACAGAAGCGTAAAAACAATTCATATCAATGTGAAAAATAATACGGGCTTTATTTTGCAATGTGCTCATTTAAATCGATCCTTTAGCAACCGAAAACACTTAGGGAAGGCTGGGCGTTGTCTATTCAGCTGCTTCAATAATAATAGACGTGATCAACTTAGTAATCTTGTTCAAATCTTCAACGGCAATGCGTTCGTTGGTTGTGTGAATATCTTCGTAGCCGACTGCTAAATTGACGGTTGGGATTCCGTAACCAGCAATCACGTTCGCATCGCTTCCGCCTCCGCTTTTAAGTAATTTGCTGTCGTGCCCCAATCGTTTTGCAGCTTGTTTGGCTACTTCTACGACACGGTCACCGCTGCTTTGGCTAAATCCAGGATACATGATTTGGACCTCAACGTCTGCTTCGCCACCAAATTGCTGTGCAGTGGACTCAAACGCTTCTTTCATTTTTTTGACTTGTGCTTCCATTTTTTCAGGGACCAGTGACCGAGCTTCTGCTTGGATCTCTACATAGTCACAAACAATGTTGGTTTTTTGTCCCCCGCTGAAATGGCCAATATTCGCTGTTGTCTCTTCATCAATACGTCCCAGCGGCATTTTTGCAATAGCTTTGGCCGCAACGGTAATGGCTGAAACACCTTTTTCCGGCGCAAGACCAGCATGTGCAGTTTTGCCTTTGATGGCAGCAAACAACTTAGCCTGAGTCGGAGCAGCAACGACAATATCTCCTACTTCACCATCACTATCTATCGCATACCCGAAACGCGCGTTCAAAAGGCTTTCATTCAGTGCTTTAGCACCGACAAGTCCGGATTCTTCACCGACTGTAATCACAAATTGAATATCGCCGTGGGAGATATTTTGTTCCTGCAATACTTGAATGGTCTCAAGAATCGCAGCAAGACCCGCCTTGTCATCTGCGCCAAGAATAGTTGATCCGTCTGATGTGACATACCCATCTTTGACAATCGGCTTAATCCCTTTACCAGGTACGACTGTATCCATATGAGATGTGAAATAAATGGAGTCCACACCTGATCGTGTTCCTTTCAGGTTGCAGATGAGGTTGTTTGCACCGTGTCCGGTCGCTTCCTTAGCCTGATCTTCTTTGACATCAAGACCAAGATCCGTGAATTTTTGTTTAAGAACTTGTGCGATTTCAGCTTCTTCTCCTGTCTCCGAATCGATTTGCACCAGTTCCAGGAAAGTATTCAGAAGTCGTTCTTCATTGATGTTAAACATTGTATGGTTTCCTCCTTGAATCAATTACAACGGTATGTTGCCATGTTTTTTACTTGGGTGTTGTTCTTCTTTGTTTTTCAGCATGTCCAATCCTTGTATTAGTTTTATACGGGTCTCACGCGGGTCAATAACATCGTCAACCATGCCAAGACCAGCAGCAACGTATGGATTGGCAAATCTGTCGCGATATTCATCAATTTTATCCTGACGGGCTTGTTCCGGGTCATCACTCGCTGCAATATCTTTTGCAAAAATAATATTGGCAGCTCCCTCTGGACCCATAACAGCAATCTCTGCGTTGGGCCATGAAAAAACAAGGTCTGCCCCAATCGACTTACTGTTTAAAGCAACATAGGCACCGCCGTAAGCTTTTCTTGTGATCACTGTGATTTTTGGAACGGTTGCTTCAGAATATGCGTAAAGTATTTTAGCACCGTGACGAATAATGCCATTATGTTCCTGTTTGACACCAGGGAAAAATCCAGTGACATCTTCAAATGTGATCAGAGGGATATTGAAACAATCACAAAAACGGATAAAGCGTGCAGCTTTGTCACTTGAATCAATGTCCAGGCCGCCTGCAAGATATTTCGGCTGATTGCATACGAGGCCCACAGACTCTCCGTTAATCCGCGCAAAACCAACCACAATATTTTTCGCAAAGTTTGCGTGAACTTCTAAAAAGCTATCGTCATCAACAACCTGAGCAATTACTTGCTTAACGTCATAAGGGCGTGTTGCCTCAAAGGGGACGATATCCGTAAGGTCAGGCCGGTAATTGTCATGATCAGCCACAGCCTGCAGCTCTGGCTTTTCCCGGTGATTGTCAGGCAAATAGGATAATAACCGCTTAACAGCATCGAGGGCCTCTTCTTCATCCTTCGCTTTAAAGTGCGCGTTGCCGCTCTTGGTGTTATGTATATGCGCACCACCAAGATCTTCTGACGAAATATCTTCACCTGTGACCGTTTGAATTACTTTAGGTCCTGTTATAAACATTTGTGATGTTTCTTCTACCATAATAACAAAATCGGTAATGGCAGGCGAGTATACCGCACCGCCGGCACTTGGTCCCATAATAACCGATATTTGCGGTATAACCCCTGAATAGATTGAGTTACGGTAAAATACATGCCCATATCCATCAAGAGATGAAACACCTTCCTGAATACGGGCACCTCCAGAATCATTCAAGCCAATAAACGGCACACCGTTTTTGGCAGCAAGATCCATAACCGCAGCAATTTTTTTGCCATGCATTTCCCCAAGCGCCCCGCCATACACCGTGAAGTCCTGGGCAAATAAATAAACAGCTCGTCCTGAAATTTTGCCATAGCCGGTGACAACGCCTTCTCCCTTGGCATGATTATTATCCATGCCAAAATCACTGCCACGATGTTCAATAAACGGGTTTAATTCAACAAAGGTCCCCTCATCCAGCAAGTAATCAATTCGTTCCCGTGCTGTCCATTTCCCCTTGGCATGTTGCTTGTCAATCCGTTCATCTCCCCCACCAAGTTCCACTTGCCGTCTTTTGTCATACAACTCATTGATTTTATCAAAAATATCCATTAGCTCTCTTCCTCCTCACTCGGTTCACACAGTTCAAATAAAACCCTTCCCGAGGCTTTAGGATGGATAAAAGCGATTTGACTGTTATGGGCGCCAGCCTTGGCCGTTTCATTAATCAACGGAATTCCTCGATCTTTAAGCTGTGAAAGCCGCCCTTCAATATCATCCACTTCAAGAGCAATGTGATGAATCCCTTCCCCCTTCTTGTCAAGAAAGGTCTGAATAGGGGAGGATTGATCTAAAGGCTCAAGCAATTCAAGGCGTGACTCCCCAATGTTAATAAAAGCTACTTTGACTTGTTCCGATTGAACGCTTTCGATTCTTTCCAATTCCAGTCCAAGCGTGTCGGTATAGAACGGCAGTGCCGTGTCAATGTTTTCAACAGCTATGCCGATGTGGGCGATTTTTTTAGGAGGTGTGTGGGCAGGTTTCTCACCGACAAGTTCCTCTATATAATTGGCAAGAGCATCAGTGGACGCGCCACTGGTAAAGACTTTTTTAATACCACTTTCAAGTAAATAAGGAATATCTTCTGCCGGTATTACACCACCGCCTATCACCGGGATATCCTTTGCGCCCCGCTTTTCCAATTCATCAATAATTTTGGGAAATAATGTGTTGTGGGCCCCTGATAAGGAAGATAGACCAACTACATCAACATCTTCCTGAATGGCGGCAAGGGCAATTTGGACAGGTGATTGCCGCAAGCCGGTATAGATGACTTCCATTCCTCTGTCTCGTAGCGCCTGTGAAATTACAAGCGCCCCGCGGTCATGCCCGTCTAGACCTGGTTTTGCGATGAGTACTCTAACATTTGCCATGATGCATCCTCCCCTTGCTTAGCCAATGTATTCTCCAAATTTCTCACGAAGGACGTTACAAATCTCTCCCACCGTTGCATAGGCTTTTACTGCTTCAAGAATATATGGCATTAAATTTGTGTGATCTGACTCCGCCGCCGTTTTTAAAGCATTTAATGCCTGGTCGACCTGAGACTGATCACGATTTTCTCTTATTTTTTGCGTTTCATGTATTTGAGCTTGTTCCAGTTCTGCATCCACTTTCATCAGATCCGGATTTACTTCTTCCTCAAGTTCAAATGCATTGAGTCCGACAATAATATGTTCTTCTTTTTCAATCTGTTTTTGAGTCTCATACGCTGTTTGGTGAATTTCACGTTGCATAAATCCTTCCTCAACAGCCTGCACCGCGCCTCCAAGATCATTGATGCGTTCCAGATATTGATTGATTCCCTGTTCAATTTCATCTGTTAATGCCTCAACATAATAAGATCCGCCAAGCGGGTCTACCGTATCCCCGACACCGCTTTCATGTGCAATAATCTGCTGGGTCCTCAAAGCGATTCTTGCCGACTCTTCTGTCGGAAGTGAGAGGGCCTCGTCCCTGGAGTTTGTATGCAAGCTTTGGGTTCCACCCAAGACGGCTGCCAGTGCCTGCATTGTCACACGCACGACATTATTATCCGGCTGCTGGGCTGTCAATGTTGAACCACCTGTCTGGGTGTGAAAGCGCATTTTCCAGCTTTTTGCATTTTTAGCACCGTAATGTTCTTTCATGATTTTCGCCCATACGCGTCTTGCCGCCCGGAATTTCGCTATTTCTTCAAAAAAGTTGTTGTGGGCATTAAAGAAAAAGGCCAGCCTCGGTGCGAAGGCATCAATATCTAAACCGGCCTCCAGTGCATGATCTACATAGGCCATACCATTAGCAATTGTAAATGCAGCCTCTTGTATGGCTGTTGAACCGGCTTCTCTAATATGATAGCCAGAGATACTGATGGTATTAAACTTTGGCACATTTTCGTGACAGAACGCAAATATATCCGTAATGAGACGCATGGAGGGCTTTGGTGGAAAAATATATGTACCCCGTGCAATATACTCTTTCAAAATATCGTTTTGGATGGTTCCTGTCAGTTTTTCAAGGGGGACGCCCTGCTTCTCGCCCACCGCAATATACATGCACAATAACACAGAGGCAGGTGCATTAATGGTCATGGATGTGCTTACTTGATCCAGTGGAATCCCGTTAAGCAATACCTCCATATCTTCCAGCGTGTCGATGGCTACCCCGACCTTTCCCACCTCACCCTCAGCCATAGGGTCGTCGGAATCATACCCGATTTGTGTGGGCAAATCAAAAGCAACGGACAGCCCTGTCTGACCTTGATCCAGAAGATAACGAAACCGTTTGTTCGTTTCCGCCGCAGATCCAAACCCTGCATATTGCCGCATTGTCCAAAAACGACTTCGATACATGGTTGGTTGAATGCCCCGTGTATACGGATACTGACCGGGAAAACCCATTTTTTTCATGTATTCTTCTGTTGGTTCTGGGTAATAAAGTCGGTTAACGTTTATCGATGATGAAGTTTCGAATGTTTCCTTTCTCTCCGGGAAACGTTCAATGGCTTTTTTTGCAGAGCGTTTCCACTCTTGTTCCCCTTTTGAATGACGGGGTTCATTTTGATTCATGGAACAGACCTCCGTTTATGTTAAATTCATGAATATTTCACTTGTCGTTATGGTCTATTCACGATAGAATAGACATAGTTTACCGGGTTTAAAGGGGGTTATAACCATGGCTGCAAAACAAACAAAAACATACACACAAAGAAAAAAGTCAAAACGTGAGAAAAGAACAAGAATTGCTGTGTACGTGATGATTATCGCAATGGTGTTGTCCACCATGACATACGGATTGGCTTTTCTTTAATAGAGGAGACTGGCAGCTCAAGTGGCTGAACCAGTCTTTTTATTTTTATCTTTTGCTAAATCACTCTTTTTAAATTGATGTTTATATTTTAGATATTGCTCAATCTCATACAGGAGCCGGTACAAATTTGCGCGGGTTTCGAATTCTTTCCGATTATCGGGCAAGGCCTCATCATTAAACGCCTTACGGATATTCTTAAGCTCATCAAGAAAATAAATCGCTGTATTTCCCGGGTGAACAGAACGAGACAGGCGCTCGAAAAACGCTGCAATTTCCTCAGATGTTTCAGCTTCCACAGAGAGCCTAGTGACCAGTGGCAGCATACGTCTCAATGTTTCTAACTGCCTTTTCCGCATTTTGAAATAATCATAATACGGGTGTTCCGATCGCAGCATATGATTTTCCTTATCCAATTCAACCAGATGCATCGCTTCCGTAAGAATCTCCTCTGATTCTTTCAGCTCTTTACCGTCCCAATTTTGATTCTTATTTCTAATATATAGAGCGATTTCAGACAAGATTATTCGAAAATTTATCTCAAGCTTTTTTTGCTCTTGTTCGAGCCTTCTATCAAGGCTTGGCATATATAGATTCAAAAGAAGAGCTGTTCCCACACCGATGGAAATCAAAACAAATTGATCAACCAAGAAAGGCCATGAAAATTGGCCAAACGCATATAAATTTAAGATAATGACGGAGCTGGTTACGATACCGGTGGTGATGTTCAACCAAACTGTCACCGGTATAAAAACAGCAAGCAACACACCCAATACTATTGGGTTATATCCCAGCAATTCAAAAAACAAAGCAGAAAACAATGTTGCAAGTATACACGCCAGAAACCTGTCCCAAGCACTCAGCATGGATTTTTTCCGTGAAGGCTGTATGCATAATATCGTTAAAATTCCCGCAGTGGCCACATTCGATACCCCGAAAAGTTGTGCAATCAGTATGGCAACAGGTGTACCAAGTGCTGTTTTAATTGTACGATAACCTATTTTCACATGCGGTCATTCCCTTTTATAACATCTCATCATATTTAAAAATGGGGCTGGCCCGCTTTAACTGAGACAGCCCCATTTCATCATTTCAGGATTTAAACTTCTTCACAATATTCATCAAACAGGTTTTGCAACTTGCCAACGACGTCCATAGCCGTAAATCCTTCAATGTCATGACGTTCGATCATCGTTACGATTTCGCCGTCTTTCAAAAAGGCAAATGAAGGTGAAGAAGGTGGAAACCCTTTAAAGTAGGTTCTGGCTTCTTCAGTCGCTTCCCGGTCCTGACCAGCAAAAACGGTCACCAAATGATCCGGGCGCTTGTCATAATGTATGGCATTTGCTGCCGCTGGACGTGCTACACCCCCAGCACATCCGCATACGGAATTAACCATTACCAGTGTGGTGCCTTCTCTGGAAAGAGCCGTATCCACTTCTTCGGGTGTCGTTAATTCTTCATATCCTGCCTCTTTTATATCTGTACGTGCCACATCTACAACGTCGTTCATAAATAGATTGAAATCCAATTCTTTCAACTCCTTGAAAATTAATGGGGATCGTTATCATTCACCCATCTTTAGCTTATCAATTCCATTCCCAGATTTCAATTCATTGATTAATAAATTGAAGTGGTTTGGGCATTCATTTCTTCAAGAATGTTTTTCACACGGTTTAAGAATCGCCCGCACACAAGTCCGTCCAGCACACGGTGGTCCAGCGACAATGAAAGGTTAACCATGTCACGGGCCGCAAACATATCATTAATAATAACAGGACGCTTTACAATAGATTCAACTTGCAAAATGGCTGCCTGAGGGTGATTAATGACACCCATGGAAGAAACAGAGCCGAAAGAGCCTGTGTTATTTACTGTAAACGTGCCACCCTGCATATCTTCTGCTGTTAATTTACCGTTGCGCGCTTTTTGAGCAAGCTCGTAAATGTTTCTAGCGATGCCTTTAACTGTCAGTTCATCAGCTTGTTTAATAACCGGGACAAACAATTCATCATCTTTGGCAACAGCGATGGAGATATTGATATCTTTTTTCTTGATAATCCGGTCTCCAGCCCATGTGCTGTTCAAAATTGGGTATTCTTTCAAAGCTTGGGCAACAGCTTTCACAAAGAATGCAAAATATGTCAGCGAATACCCTTCATTTTGCTTGAATTCATTTTTCACCTGGTTGCGTAATGCGACCAGGTTCGTTACATCGACTTCCACCGTCATCCAAGCATGAGGGATCTCTGTTTTGGACTTAACCATGTTATCCGCAATCATCTTACGAACACCTTTAACAGGAATCTCAACGTCACCGGCCTGTGAATCCACCGGAACTGCCGTCGGCTTGGGAGCGGATTCTGTTGATGCAGAAGGCATTTCCTGCTCTGGTTTGACCTCTTGTTTCTGTGTATCGGCAGAGGCTTTCCCACCCTGAGCGATGACAGCCTCAATATCCTTACGTGTAATTCGGCCGCCACGCCCAGTTCCGCTAACTTCTTCAAGATTAATGCCGTGTTCCTGAGATAATCTCAGAACTGCCGGTGAATAGCGTTTTTTCATGGATTGATCAGAAGATTGATCCGATGGCTCAGCCGAACCTTCTTGATTTGACTTGGATTGACTATCTGAGTCAGATTCTTCCGGACGCTCCGCAGCGCCTTCAATCTCGATGTGGCACATCAACGATCCGACTTCAAGCGTGTCGCCTTCCTGCGCGATAATATCTTTGATCACACCACTGAAGGATGACGGTACTTCTGCATTGACTTTGTCCGTCATGACTTCTGCAATGGGATCATATTTATTGACATGGTCACCTTCCTTAACGAGCCATGTGCTAATCGTGCCTTCTGTAACACTTTCTCCAAGCTGAGGCATATTTATTTTTTCAATGGTCATTGCATTTCCTCCTTTCGTTTAAAATTCCGCCAGTTCACGCATTGCCTTTTCAACTTTATCCGGGTTGATCATGAAAAACTTCTCCATTGGCGGTGCATAAGGCATGGCCGGAATATCCGGACCAGCAAGACGCTGAATTGGAGCATCAAGATCAAACAAGCAGTTTTCAGATATGATAGCTGCTACTTCACCTAGAATACTGCCTTCTTTGTTGTCTTCAGTAATCAGGAGAACCTTACCTGTTTTTTGGGCAGCTTCAATAATCGCTTCCTGATCCAGCGGGTAAATGGTCCTCAAGTCAAGTATGTGTGCATCAATGCCTTCTTCGGCAAGCTTTTCAGCGGCTTGCAATGCGAATTGAACACATAACCCGTAAGTAATAATGGTGATATCGGAACCTTCTCGCTTCACATCTGCTTTCCCAATCGGAAGCACATAATCTTCTTCAGGCACCTCGCCTTTTAGCAGACGGTAAGCACGCTTATGTTCGAAAAACAAAACTGGATCATTATCCCGAATAGCCGCCTTTAAAAGACCTTTTACATCATATGGTGTGGACGGCATCACGATCTTTAATCCCGGCTGATTGGCAAACACCGCTTCAACAGACTGAGAATGATACAAAGCGCCATGAACGCCGCCGCCATATGGCGCACGAATTGTAATTGGGCATGACCAATCATTGTTTGATCGATACCTGAGACGTGATGCTTCAGAAATGATCTGATTGACAGCAGGCATAATAAAGTCCGCAAATTGCATTTCCGCGACTGGCCGTTTGCCATACATGGCTGCCCCGATCCCAACACCTGCAATAGCAGATTCCGCTAGCGGCGTATCAAGAACACGTGCTTCACCAAATTCATCATACAGGCCATCAGTGGCGCGAAACACTCCGCCTTTCTTTCCAACGTCTTCCCCAAGAATAAACACATTGTCATCCCGTTGCATTTCTTCTTTAAGAGCTGTTGTCACAGCCTGAATATAGGTCATAACTGGCATGATTGTTCCCCCTCCCTACACTTCTTCATAAACATATTTTAAAGCATCTTCCGGTGCTGCATATGGTGCGTTCTCAGCATAATCCGTAGCTTCATTTACAATTTTATCGACTTCTTTGTGTAATGCTTCTTCTGTTTCTTCGTCGTATAGACCTGCATTGCGTAAATATGCCGCAAAAGAAACAATCGCATCTTTCTTTTTCGCTTCCTCGACTTCACCCTTTTCACGATACAACCGATCATCATCGTCACTGGAGTGCGCGGTATATCTATCAGTCAACGCCTCGATCATCGTCGGACCTTCACCGCTTACAGCCCGTTCTCTTGCCTCTTTAACGACTTCAAATACAGCAAGGGGTCATTACCGTCCACAGTGATGCCCGGCATGCCATAGCCTTGCGCACGGTCAGAAACCTTCTCGCATGCGAGCTGCTTTTGAATGGGAACAGAAATCGCATATTTATTATTTTCCACCATTGTAATCACAGGAAGCTTATGTACACCTGCAAAGTTCAAACCTTCGTGGAAATCGCCCTGATTGGATGAACCTTCTCCGAGTGTTACAAACGAAGCGATATTTTTTTGGTCCATTTTTGCTGCCAAAGCAACACCAACTGCGTGCGGCAATTGTGTTGTGACAGGCGAAGAACCTGTTAGAATGCGATTCTTTTTCTGACCAAAGTGGCTCGGCATCTGACGTCCGCCCGAGTTTGGGTCTTCTGCTTTGGCGAAAGCTGATAACATTAGATCTTTGGCCGTCATGCCAAACGCCAGCACAACCCCAAGATCCCGATAATACGGTGCTGTATAATCGTTGTCTCGATCGAGCGCAAAAGCTGCGCCGACTTGGGCTGCTTCCTGACCTTGACAGGAAATAACGAAAGGAATTTTTCCGGCTCGATTCAGGAGCCACATTCTCTCATCCAATTTTCTGGCCAAAAGCATTGTTTTAAACATCTCCAGGACGTCTTCATCTGTTAAACCCAGTTCTTTATGGCGTGCATCAGCCATGAAATAACCTCCTTCATAATTGAATCATAGTTATCCGTGTATTTGTTTGCCATCCACAGCCAGCGCAGCTTCACCTATCACCTCTGATAAGCTTGGATGAGGGTGAATGGTTTCTGCAACTTCCCAGGCTGTGGCGTCAAGCACTTTGGCGAGACCAGCTTCAGAAATCATATCGGTCACATGCGGTCCAATCATGTGCACACCGACAAGATCGTCATTATCTTTATTGGAAATAATTTTCACAAAACCATTCGTCTCACCGTGGACAAGCGCTTTACCAACAGCTTTAAATGGAAATTTGGCTGTTTTAATGTTCAAGCCCTGTTCTATTGCTTGTTTTTCAGTCAATCCGACACGCGCAATTTCCGGTGAAGAATACACACAAATTGGCACGTGTTCTTCCTGAATCGGGGCTGGATGCTGATTAGCCATATGCTCAACTGCTGCAATCCCTTCATGAGAAGCAACATGAGCCAGCTGCAATCCGCCAATAACATCACCAATTGCATATATATGCGATTCCTTAGTTTGATACATATCATTGGTTTGAATAAACCCGTTGTCAATTATGATATCGGTATTCTCCAGGCCAATATTATCAACATTTGCCCGCCTGCCTACTGAAACAAGCATTTTTTCCGCTGTGAACGTTTCTGTTTGTTCATTAATTTCTGCATCAATCGACACACTGTCTTGGATTGTTAAAGTGTCTGGCAGCACTTTAGCTGAGGTTTGGAAGGTAATTCCTTTTTTGGCGAGAAGTTTTTTTGCTTCTTTCGAAATATCATTGTCTTCAGTCGGTAAAATACGGTCCATGAACTCCAACACCGTTACTTCTACGCCAAAGTCAGCAAGCATCGAAGCCCACTCCACTCCTATAACACCGCCACCCACAATTATCATTGATTTTGGCAGTGTTTCAAGTTCCAACGCCTCATCTGAGGTTAACACATGTGTCCCGTCAATTTTGAGGCCGGGCAGTGATTTGGGGCTGGACCCTGTCGCAATTAAGACGTTTTTGGGAACGATCATCGTATTCTCGTCATCGTTGTCATGCTCAATGGAAATTGTTCCGGCTACAGGTGAGAAAATACTCGGTCCCAGAATACGGCCGTACCCTTCGTAAACGTCAATCTTTCCTTTCTTCATTAACCCTTTAACGCCTTGGTGCAACGTGTTGACGATTGTCCTTTTACGGTCTTGAACACGATCAAAGTTCAGGCTGACATCCTGAACCTCAATACCGTATTCATGAGCATCCTTTGTTTGCTTATACACCTCAGCACTTCTTAAAAGCGATTTAGATGGGATACAGCCTCTGTGCAGACATGTTCCCCTAACTCCCCGCTTTCCACCAGGGCAACTTGCAATCCGAGCTGTGAGGCTCGAATTGCAGCAACGTAACCACCCGTGCCGCCACCCAAAATGGCAACATCATAATCTTTCGCCACGATATATGCGCTCCTTCCTTTGCCTTTGTTTAGTTTTCTTACCGTCTGCTCAAAATATGATGGCGGTCAGGAAAGAATTGATAACGGGATTTACGCGCAGATTCGATTCTGTCCTCGGCAAGACGATCGGCTGCTTCTGCAGTAGGAATGTTCTCCTGCTTTGAGATCTGGTAGATTTCCATCAGATTATCATAAATGGTTTCCACCTTACGCATGGCCCGTGCTTCATTGTAGCCGATAAGTTCATCTGCCACATTAATCACGCCGCCTGAGTTGATCACATAATCAGGAGCGTACAAAATCCCTTTTTCATGTAGAACGTTCCCATGTTTTTCTGTCTTAAGCTGATTATTGGCGGAACCTGCAATCACTTTTGCACTCAAGCGTGGTATGGTGTCATCGTTAATGACAGCCCCAAGCGCACAAGGTGCAAAAATGTCACATTGTACATCATAGATGGCGTCCGGCTCAACTGCCTCAGCCCCAAAGGCCTGAACAGCACGATCCACGGCTTCTTTATGAATATCCGTTACAATTAGTTTGGCACCGTCTTTGTGCAGGTAATTGCATAACTCAAAAGCAACATTTCCGACACCCTGTACAGCAACTGTTTTTCCATTTAGATCATCAGAACCAAACGCTTCTTTAGCAGATGCTTTGATCCCAATATAAATGCCATATGCGGTGACGGGAGATGGGTTGCCCCCAGATCCAAATTCTTTGGATATACCTGTAACAAAGTCTGTCTCCTTATGTATAATGTCCATGTCTTGTTCCGTTGCGCCTACATCTTCAGCTGTAATGTAGCGACCGTTCAGCCCTTGAACGTATCGTCCAAACGCTCGGAACATTTCCGGGTTCTTGTCTTTCTTTGGATCAGCAATAATGACCGCTTTTCCGCCTCCGAGGTCAAGACCGGCAGCCGCATTTTTATAAGTCATGCCTTTAGCGAGTCGGAGAGCATCCTCGATGGCTTCTTCCTCTGTTTCATATGGCCATATACGGCAGCCGCCAAGTGCTGGTCCAAGTGTCGTATCATGTATAGCAATAATAGCCTTCAAACCTGAGCTTTTATCATGGCAAAGCACCAATTGTTCGTATTCATATTTCTCCATGTAGTTAAAAATTTCCATTTCTATTTCCTCCTTGTCCTGTTCACTCATATATATATCTGTTGCTTTATGTTATTAATATACACGTATTTGATCCAAACGGAAAATAAAAACAATGCCCCCTTTCAAAACATATGCAATTCCCCACTCCTTGTAAGCGCTTTAAATATAGCGTTGTAAAACCGTAAAAATATGTGATGATTTAACACTTGATACGCTATACTATTTTGGACAACTGGTTCTAGTTTACATGACGATGTATTTTTTGGCAAATTCATTTCGTTCTCGCTTCTAATTTGCTATGATGTTTATGTATTGATATTATTCTTAAGGGGAACAGACAACCTATGGCTCGACTTATTGCAGCAACGCTCCTGGTCATCCCAGGGATTATAGCGGCTTTCGGGATCAAACTGATGCGTGATTCTTTGTTCAATGAAGTGAATCCATTTATGATAAACACAGGATTACAATTCATAGCCGGGCTGGCACTCCTGGTTGGAGGTATTTGGTTTATTGGTGGCTTTATTGTCTACCGTGACCGAAAGCGTCAAGCCCAAAAACAAAAACGAAGAGATTAAAAAGGAGCTGACTGAGTCAGCTCCTTTTATGTATTTCAGCTCGCTCGATGCTCCAGCCGCAGCCGATCAGCCACCATGGCAATAAACTCAGAATTGGTTGGTTTCGCCTTGGAAACTGAAACAGTATAACCAAATAATGACGAGATGGAATCAATGTTTCCTCGGCTCCAGGCAACTTCTATGGCATGGCGGATAGCGCGCTCCACTCTAGAGGCGGTCGTGCCATACTTTTTGGCAATATCCGGATACAAGACCTTTGTAATGGATCCAAGAAGCTCTATGTCATTATATACCATTGTAATCGCTTCTCTTAGATACATGTAGCCCTTGATATGCGCTGGGACACCAATTTCATGGATAATGGCTGTAATGCTTGCTTCCAAGTCCAGTTTTTTATCTTTTTTATTGCGTTGTCCACCGTTTGTCAATGGTGATTGATAACCGCATACCTGACGAATTTGTTCTCCTAAGTGATCAAGGTCAAATGGTTTTAATATAAAGTAAGCTGCACCGAGATCGACCGCTTTCTTCATAACTTCTTCCTGACCAAAAGCTGTCAGCATAATGACATTAGGGTGTTTGGTTAAATCCATGCCCTTTAGCGTTTCCATAACGGCCAATCCATCAACATGCGGCATAATAATATCCAAAACAAGAACATCAGGCTCTGCTTCTTCTATTATATCCAGGCATTCTCTGCCATTATAGGCAACCCCTGTTACTTGAATATCATCCTGTGTGTCAAAATAATCCTCCATCAACTGAATTAATTCCCGGTTATCATCAACCAGACAAACAGATATTTTCTCCATCAATAATTCCTCCCCTTTGTACTATGCTTCCCTTTATTATTATTCGACACAAACATGACAATTCCTTTTTATTTTGTTAAAAAAATTAATTTCCTTCCATTTTCATTACTTTACTCGATTATTCGATGTGATTCGACTTTTTTTGATGGTTTTGTCGAAAAAAATTTCTAATAAAAAAGATCTGCAACATGTGCAGATCTTTTTTGTTAACTTGCCTGTTCCTCTGTTTTATAAATATCAATACCTGCTTCTTGCATCATCCACTCGATATGCACGCCATAACCAGATGTGGAGTCATTAACAAAAACATGTGTTACCGCACCAATTACCTTTCCATCTTGGATAATTGGGCTACCACTCATACCCTGAACAATTCCTCCTGTTTTATCCAGCAATTCTTTATCTGTTACTTGAACAATCATACCTTTAGTAGCAGGATATTTCTGTGGTGCACTGTTGATCACTTCTACGTCAAAAGCTTCGACCTTTTCGCCTTCAACAACTGTATAAATTTGTGCTGGTCCTTCTTTCACTTCATGTGATAAAGCAATCGGCAACGCCTTATCTTGTATGCCGTTGTCTATAGCTTCCTCAAGAACCCCAAACACACCGAAAGGGCTGTTCTTTGTGATATTGCCAAGTTTTTTATCGGTCGTTGAGAAAGTAGCTTGCTTTTCACCCGGTGACCCATTATTTCCTTTTTGAATCGATGTGATCGTTGAATTCACAATTGAACCATCCATAATCTCGATCGGTTTTTTTGTATCCATATCTGAAATAACGTGGCCAAGCGCACCATATTTTTTGGAATCCGGTTCATAAAAAGTCATCGTACCAATACCCGCTGCAGAATCTCTGATATACAAACCAATCTGATACTCACCATCCGTGTTATTTTTTACAGGATGAAGGGTTGTTTCGTGTTTATCTTTTCCGCGCTTAATCACCAAATCAAGGGGATCGCCGGTTTTACCAGCCTCCTTGACAATCGGTTTAACATCATCCATTTTTTTAACCTCTTTACCATTTATCTCCAGGATGACATCACCAACTTCAATATCAGCTTCTTCACCAGGGGACACTTTTCCTTCCTCCCCATTTACTAAATGGTGGCCCACAACAAGTACGCCAAGTGTTTGCAGTTGTATTCCTATAGATTGTCCACCAGGAGCAACTTTCAAATCATCCAGAATCGAAACATTCACCTTTTTAATGGGAAGCCCCGCCAGCTTATAAACAAGCTCACTGCTGCCGGATTGTTCTGCGTAAAATTCTGTGTCAATTTTTGAAGGGTCATCATGTCACTTTTTGATGCTTCAACGGTTATATTTCCTTTTACTTTGGGAATTTCTATGGGTGACTGGTTATTAAAGGTTACAATGTCGTTGGGAATCGACAGGTAATTTTGAACGGGTGTTAAAAAAGGAGCCGAAAACAAAGCCAGCAGGAGCAGAACTCCAATGGTCAAACGTAAACATCTTTTAGTCAGCACTATTATCCACTCTCCTCTTTCTAACCCATACCTTTTTTGATGGTGTACTTCTAATTTGACCGAACTGACCTTGTTTTAAACTGGTTAAAGACAAGAAAAGCTGTGTAACATTTCCTTTAATAAAAAGGAATATCACACAGCTTGGATAAACAATCGTTATTTTTGGGTTTCCTTATAAGTAAATGCAAGCTCAAGCAGTTCCTTTGCATGATCTTTAGCGGTTTCGGTCATTTCCGCTCCTGTAATCATCCGGCCGAGTTCTTCAATTTTGTCTTCAATATTTAAATCGATGATATAGGTCGCTGTTCTTTTTCGTGAAACATCTTTGCCAATATATTTGTGGTGATCAGCCATTGCGGCTACTTGTGGCAGATGTGTAATACATAGCACCTGAGAACCCTCTGAAATATGTTGGATTTTCTCCGCCATAGCCTGTGCTACTCGCCCACTCACGCCTGTATCTACCTCATCAAAGATGACACTCGTGACACCTTCGTGCTTAGCAAATATTGTTTTTAAAGCAAGCATGATTCGGGACATTTCACCCCCTGAAGCAATTTTATGGAGAGGCTTCAAAGGTTCACCTGGATTTGTTGAAAGTTCAAAATGGACGTGATCGTACCCATTTTGGTTCAACTTCACGTAATTAGACGTTTTCTCTTCAGAAGGTGTCGTTTCAAATACAATTTTGAAAACGGACTTATCCATATATAACCCTTTTAATTCTTTTTTAATATCCCGTGTTAATGCATGAGCAGCTTTCTCTCTGACATCGTGCAGTTGAACAGCTTTTTGATAAGCTTCTTTCTCCACTTGTTCGATTTTAATGGCAAGTTCAGATAAGAAAGAATCTTTATTTTGTATTTGCTGGATCTCTTCATTGACTTCTTGTTCGTAGGCTATAATCTCATTGACGGATGGGCCGTATTTGTGCTTCAGGCGACTGATTTCATCCAGCCGTGCTTCAATCACATTCAAACGCGAAGAATCAAATTGCAATGTGTCCAAATGACTGCGCAAGTCATAGGTTAGTTCTTCTGCGGCATAATAATAATTAGCAAGTTCATCTGCTTTGGCTTGTATATATTCATCATAATCTTGTCCGTTTTGCAGAGCCTGCATTGCCTGGGCGAGCCAATCCATTCCCTTTTGATCGCCATACAATGCCTCATAAGCTTCTTCAAGTGCCTGATGAATTTTCTCGAAATTCGCCAGTTTTTTTCGTTCTTCCAACAATGCATCATCTTCATTTTCGTTTAAATTTGCATTTGCAATTTCGTTGGATTGAAACTGAAGTAAATCAAGTTTTTGAGCAAGATCTTGTTCTTTATGGTTTAACTGTCTATACTGAATTTTCATTTGACTCAAATCAAAATATAATTCCTGATAAGCTGACTTAATAGGTGCAATTTGCTTCTCGTTATAGAGGTCCAACAAACGCAAATGCTGATCCTGGTTTAAAAGAGATTGGGTTTCATGCTGGCTGTGAATGTCAATTAAAGTATGTCCAAATTCTTTTAATGTTGCGAGCGTTACCAATTTCCCGTTTATTCGGCAAATACTTTTGCCAGCAGCCGTAATATCACGGTTCAGAACTACCATTCCATCTGTTGTATCAATACCATACGTGGCCCCGAGATCATGAACAACATGTGCTTCATCAATTGTAAAAAGGCCTTCAAGTTCGGCCTTTTTCGCTCCATGTCTGACAAAATCTATAGAACCTCTGGAACCTGCAAGCAGCTGGACAGCATCAATAATGATGGATTTTCCTGCGCCGGTTTCTCCAGTAAGGACTGTTAAGCCTTCATCAAATGATATAGCAAGTTGTTCAATAATTGCAAAGTTCTTTATCGATAATTCAGTTAGCATGCCACTCACCCCTTTTGTTGAAAATGGTGATGCGCATTATCCACCACCGACTGAATCATTTGGGCATCAATTGTCTGTATATCGTGTCGGTTCGGCCATCTGAAATAACCCAAAAATTCAATGTTTCCTGACCCCCCGTTATCCCTGAATGCGTCAAATCCATAAATTGGTAGCCTTCATTGATGGCAAATTGGATAATGGTTTCAAGCACACTCAGATGAACCTTTTTATCTTTTACAATCCCCTTTTTGCCAACCTGATTTTTTCCAGCCTCAAATTGAGGTTTAATTAAAGCAACGACATCACTGTCTTCCTGGAGAATCATTCTCAGTGTAGGCAAAATGAGCTTGAGAGAGATAAACGATACATCAATTGAAGCAAAATTAGGGAGGGAACGGGTGAACATATCAGGAGTTACGTGCCTGAAATTTGTTCGCTCCATGACTTCTACCCGCTTGTCCTGACGCAATGACCAGGCAAGCTGATTATAGCCCACATCAACTGCATAACTCATACGGGCCCCGTTTTGGAGAGCACAATCTGTGAATCCGCCAGTTGAGGACCCTACATCGACCATTACTTTATCATTAACATCCAATTGAAATGCTTTTAGTGCTGTTTCAAGCTTAAGACCGCCCTTCCGACGTATGGGATATCTTTTCCCTTCACTGATAACGGCAAGTCCTCAGACACCTTAACGCCCGGCTTGTCTACCCGTTGTTGTTCAGTGTAAACCAGTCCCGCCATGATCAATCGTTTCGCTTGTTCTCTAGTTTCAGCTAATCCTCGCTCAACGAGCAGAAGATCGAGTCTTACTTTTGCCATGTAATCGAATCCTTTAGTTTATTTTAATCAGATTGTCTTGGGAGCAGTCGAATGGGGTATGACGTTCTATAAACGCTATTATTTTACCTGCTGTAAAAATAATTTTTGTTGAAGACTGAATCGCCATTGTTTTACCAACCGCTTTTCCTCCTACTGTCATTGCAGCTACAAGACTTGTTAAAAACACATTAAGTATAATGTAAATTGAACCTTGTGAGCCATTTAATAAATTTGCAATCTGCAGAACAACGATGGATGAGGCGGTTCCACTGACAATTCCGGATATATCCCCGATTACATCATTACAAAAGCTGGCAAACTTATCCGCGTTTCTGACGATGATCACGGATTCCTTTGCACCATTAACCTTTTCTGCAGCCATCGCATGAAAAGGCGACTCAGCGGCTGCAGTAGCTGCAATACCAAGCATGTCGAAAACAACACCAATAAAGACAATCACAAATACAATAATTAATCCAACCATCCAAATAACATCATTCAAAATCGTGGATGACACAATTGAAAAAACAGCCGCTAACACAAACGTGATAACGGCTATGGTTAAACTGAATTTGATCGATTTTTTAACACAGATTTCATCATATACCTCAATCATTGGATTATGTAAGAACAAGGAATGGTCATTTAAAAGGTTAAAACTGTGGCTTAGGTCCAGTAGGTTTTCCCAGATGAATACCTCATGTTGCCATGAAGGCGGTTCCCCTTTAAATTCATCTAAGCTCCGTCGCCGAAAGCTTGACTGGATTACCACTTAGTCCACACTATAATCCCTTTTAAATGTCTTAGAAACAGTCTAGGAGATTTCCTCAACAGCCTTTGGCCGCTCCCTAGCCTCTTTTGCAGTAACGATTTCATGGAGAGTAAACGAATTGACCGACGGCCAATCGGGCAATTCGTATGAACTCCAATCCCCTCGTTACCACTCAAGGCAGGCTACGCTGCAAACAAGGTTTCCCTTACCTTATTCTACAGGTTCATACCCCATTCCATAGCACATCCTAGGCTTAGTCTGCGCTACAGAGATGGGCCTCCGCGGTAATCGGGTCTACGCCCACATGCCTTTGTGGATCGCCCGAAAACCTTAACTCCCAGCACTGACCCAAGGCTGGGCGCCTCAAGCCAGCACAAGGAACTTCATCGATGTGCCCTTTGGCGGATTTTTAGGCCCGCCTTCAGGAGCGGAGGACTGACTAGAATACTGTACCATTCCTTTATAATTATATTATAACATTTTTCCTGCTGCTTTTCCAGACATTAATGATCCCTATCACTGAAATAATCTGTTAGTTCAGCAAGGTACGAGTCTGCAACTCCTGCCCGATGTAATGCTTCTTTAGCCTGTTTGACATATGCTTTCTTTTGTTCTATGGCGCCTTCAATTCCGAGCAGAAGTGGATAAGTGCTTTTAAGGTTTGCTGTATCACTTTGAATTGGTTTTCCAAGCTTAGTTTCGTCACCAACTACATCTAAAATGTCATCCTGCACTTGGAAGATCAATCCAATGTAATGCGCAAATAGCTTTAGGTCTTCGAGTTGCTCATTGGTTGCACCTGCAAGATATGCCCCAGCGGTTACTGCAAACCGTAACAACTCACCCGTTTTAAGTGTATGAATCTGTTCAAGTTCGACCAAAGAAACTTGTTGTTCTTCAGCTTGCATATCCAGTATTTGTCCCGCAACCATGCCTTTTGGGCCGCTCGTCTCGGATAAAAGACCGATAAGATATTGCTTTTGGGAATTCGAAAGCGATTCATCTTTGGAAATCAGCTCAAAGCTGGATGTCAAAAGGGCGTCGCCTGCCAAGATGGCCGTCGCCTCATTGAACACAATATGATTAGTAGGCTTCCCTCTTCGCAAATTGTCATCATCCATAGCAGGGAGGTCATCGTGAATAAGCGAGTATGTATGAATAAATTCAAGAGCAGCAGCGCTGGAATATGTTATTTCCACATCGCGTTTATATGCGAGATAACTCGCCATTAAGAGCAAAGGTCTGATTCGCTTGCCGCCTGCCTCTATGGAATACCGCATGGAATCCTTCAGCTCTTTCGGAACGTCAAGTTCATTCAGATAGCCGTTCATTACGCTTTCAATTGTTTTCTTGTAACGGGCCATAAACGTCTCAAGAGAGGCAGTCATAATTTATTCACCCTCCTGAATATCGAAAGGTTCAGATTCACCATACTGATTCGTTATTTGAGTTACTTTACTTTGTACATTCGAAAGTTTGTCGCTGCAAAGCTTGGATAATGCCATGCCCTCCTGATAATAGGTGATGGCTTTCTCCAAGGGAACATCCCCTTCTTCAAGCTTTTGAACGATCTCTTCAAGTTTTTTCATCGCTTCTTCAAAAGACAGTTCTTTCTCGGTCGTCATGACGGGTCCTCCTCCAATGTTTGCACTGTGCAGTGCGCTTTTCCATCAGCTAACTTGACAGATAAAGCTGTATCTTTTTTATATCTCTTACAGAGCGAACAATATGGCCATCTTCCCCATAAGGTATTGCATAGCCGCGTTTCATAATTTCAAGCGGGTTGAGCAGAGTCAGTTTTTCAAGCATATTATCTAAGGCAATTGTTTTTTGCTGAATGAAGCGATTCATGGCTGCATCCTGTCGATGGGTTAATTGATTCAATTCTTTTACAGCCTGATCAATATGACGTTTGGGATGTTGGATAAACAATCGTTTTCTCGCATTTTCACTCTGTTCTCGCTTCCGCTGTAATACATTCATTAAAGCTCGATCAAATCGTTCCGTTACTTTATCAAGCTCTTGCTCTTTTTGAACAGTCAACTGCTCAGGGTAATTAAGTGCATGTGACGCCTTAATTCTCTGAAGGTGACGCATTTCTCCCTCTATTTTCAACTGAATCAATCTTGTCATGGTTCGTCTGAACTCTGCCAGATTTGATTTCAACTCCATGGTCGAGGGAACAGCAATTTCAGCTGCACCTGTTGGGGTTGCGGCACGAACGTCTGCTGTAAAGTCACTGATCGTAAAATCTGTTTCATGTCCTACAGCAGAGATAATCGGAATGTGGGATTCATAAATTGCTTCTGCTACAATTGCCTCATTAAAACTCCATAATTCTTCAATGGAGCCCCCACCTCTTCCCACAATAAGGACATCGCAAAGCATAGCTGTGTTAGCCTGTCTGATCCCTTTAGCAATGGAATCTGCCGCTTCTTTCCCCTGCACCAGAACTGGATAAACCGTAACATGCGCAACAGGGTATCTGCGTTTTAGCGTTGTTAATATGTCCCTGATTGCCGCTCCTGTTGGAGACGTGATCACGCCGATATGATTTGGAAAAGCTGGCAGCTGTTTCTTGTGATCTTCCCGAAAATACCCTTGGTTGCTTAATCGTTCTTTCAATTGTTCAAATTGAAGATGGAGTGCGCCAAGGCCATCCGGCTCCATCTGGTGTACATACAGTTGATATTGGCCATAAGGTTCAAACACACTGACAGCCCCCTGTATGAGCACGTTCATACCACTTTCGGGCCGAAATAAGAGTTTACGATTTTGTCCTGCAAACATGACACAATTTATTTTAGTCCGGTCGTCCTTAATTGTAAAATACATATGACCCGACTGTGATGCTTGAAATTGGATAACTCTCCTTTTAACCAAACATTTTGTAAATGGCGGTCAGAATCCATTTTACGTTTGATATACCGTGTGAGTGCTGTAACTGTTAAATAGTTGTCATTCACTTTAATCCAGTCCTTCAGCAGCTTTAATGGTGTTTTTAAGAAGCATTGTAATTGTCATCGGTCCTACACCGCCTGGAACTGGGGTGATATAAGACGCTTTTTCTTTAACGGCTTCAAAATCTACATCACCGGTCAGTTTACCGTTCTCAAGTCTGTTGACACCTACGTCAATCACAGCAGCCCCTTCTTTAATATGGTCGGCCTTTATAACGTTCGGCTTTCCTACAGCTGCAATTAAAATATCAGCTTGAGTGGTGAGAGCTTTCAAATCCTTTGTTTTCGAATGACAATACGTTACCGTTGCATGTTCATTTAACAATAATTGTCCTACAGGCTTACCTACAATATTGCTTCTTCCGATGATCACAGCATGCTTGCCCGTCATCGAAATATTCTTGGATTTAAGCATTTGGATGATACCATGGGGTGTGCATGGCAAAAACGTATCCTGACCAGTCATCATCCGGCCAATACTGATTGGATGAAACCCGTCAACATCTTTGTCCGGCGAGATTGTTTCGATGACAAGCTGCTCCCGGATATGGTCAGGCAACGGCAATTGTACAAGGATCCCATGTACATTCTCATCCTCATTCAACTGGTGGATTGTCTTTAGTAAATCCTCTTCGGTAGTGGAAGTTGGGAGTTCAATCACATCAGATGAAATCCCGGTTTCTCTGGAGGCTTTTTCCTTGCCCCGGACATAAGAACGGGAAGCCGGGTCATCTCCCACCAGGACCACCGTCAAATGTGGAACAATATGCGCTTCTCGCAGCCGGTCAACCTCCACCTTCATATCTTCTCGCAGCTTTTGTGCCAATTCCTTCCCACTGATGATCTCTGCTACCATTGCTCATTCCCCTTTAAGCTAGTATTTTAGATAATACACCATTGACAAATTTGCTTGAATCTTCATCCCCGAATGTTTTGGCCAGTTCAACTGCCTCATTGACCGAAACACTTTCAGGAATATCCTCGATAAACAGAATCTCATATACAGCGATCCGCAAAATGGTTTTTTCAACACGGGCAATACGATCGATGGTCCACTTTTCAAGGTGACTGGAGATTGTCTCATCAATATTCACCTTATGGGAAACAACACCTTCCACCAACGTTTGCAAAAAAGTATCTATATCCGTTGTTTCCAAAAACTGCTGAATGGCTGTTATAGGGTCAATATCATTCATATCCATTTGAAAAATAACCTGAAATGCTGTTTCTCTTGCAGTATGACGATTCATTGTTGATTAACTCCTTTTATCATATCTTTTCAAATCATAACACGATCCCCTATGTATTGCTAGAATCAACAATGACAGGCCATAAGCCCATAATGATCAAATAAACAAGGCCAAAGGATATCCCCTGGCCATCGTTTATGTTTACTCGGTGTCTTCTGCCTCATGATCGCTTTGGCTTTCCATTTGGACGCCTACCACGTGGACGTTGATTTCTTCTATTTCGAGAGCTGTCATTGTTTTAAGTGACTGTCTGATATTGTTTTGAATGCTTTGTGCGACGGTCGGAATAGAAACACCAAAATTCATGACAACATACAAGTCAATGACAATTCCATTTTCAGCAAGTTCTACTTTAACACCTTTACTGTGTGATTTACGTCCAAAACGCTCCACAACTCCGGTCGCAAAATTCCCGCGCATGGAAGACAAACCTTCAACTTCCGAGGCGGCAATCCCAGCTATAATTTCAATCACTTCGGGAGCAATTTCGACCTTGCCCAAATCCGTATTGTCACTAACATTCAATAATGGCTGGTCACTCATATTTCCACTCTCCTCTGCTAAGATAAATGCTTGGATCATTCATTCTCTTCTTCAATAGGATATAATTCAAGAAAATTCGTGTTAAAATCTCCACTGACGAATACCTCATGGTCCATAATGAGCCTGTGGAAAGGTATGGTCGTGTGGATTCCCTCAACCAAAAACTCATCCAAAGCGCGCTTCATGCGGGACACCGCTTCTTCACGGGTAGCGCCATGCACAATTAATTTTGCCACCATGGAATCATAATAGGGCGGGATACGATAACCGGGGTATGCAGCAGAATCAACTCGCACACCCAAACCGCCTGCAGGCAAATACATGTCTATATGCCCGGCAGATGGCATGAAATTTTTAAATGGATTCTCGGCATTGATACGGCATTCTATGGACCAACCATCGAACTTAATGTCTGCCTGTTTAAAAGAAAGTTCCTTCTCATCAGCCACATTGATTTGTTCCTTGATCAGATCAATACCGGTAACCATTTCGGTTACGGGATGTTCAACTTGAATTCTTGTATTCATTTCCATGAAGTAAAATGATTGTGTCGGTCGTTCAAAAATAAATTCGATCGTACCGGCGCCGACGTAATCCACTGCTTTAGCGGCTTTTACGGCAGCCTGGCCCATTTTCTCCCTGATTTCAGGTGTAATGGCCGGGGATGGGGTTTCTTCAATCAATTTTTGCAGCCGGCGCTGAATCGAACAATCACGCTCACCCAAATGGACAACATTCCCGTAAGTATCAGCCATGACCTGGATTTCAACATGGCGGAAGTCCTCTATAAATTTTTCAAGATAAACACCCGGGTTCCCAAATGCGGTTTCGGCTTCATTTTGTGTCATTTGAACGCCGTTTATCAATTCTTTTTCATCTCTAGCGACTCGAATGCCTTTTCCGCCGCCGCCTGCTGTTGCTTTAATGATAACTGGATATCCGATTTCAGCAGCAATTGTCTTCGCTTCTTCCACATCTGCAACAACACCATCTGAGCCCGGAACAATAGGAACACCGGCATTTTTCATCGTTTCGCGGGCAACATCCTTAATGCCCATCTGCTGAATTGCTTCCGGGGACGGGCCGATAAATGTGATGTTACAAGCCCGGCAGATTTCCGCAAAATCAACATTCTCTGCTAAAAACCCATAACCGGGGTGGATCGCATCAACATCTGTCAATGTGGCAAGGCTCATGATGTTGGTGAAATTAAGATAGCTGTCTTTACTTGCGGCTGGCCCAATACAATAAGCTTCGTCTGCCAATTGCACATGCAGCGATTCACGGTCAGCCTCTGAATATACAGCAACAGTTTGAATATCCATTTCTTTGCAGGCACGAATAACCCGTACCGCAATTTCACCTCTATTTGCAATAAGTACTTTTTTAATCACGAGAGTTCCCCTACTTTGTTTTAACCCTGAAAAGCGGTTGGCCATATTCGACTAACTCGCCATTTTCTACGAGGATTTCTACAATTTCACCGTTTGCTTCAGCCTCAATTTCATTAAATAATTTCATGGCTTCTACAATACATACAATGGAGCTCTTCTCAACTTGGCTCCCGACTTTGACATAAACGTCACTGTCTGGTGAAGGAGATGAATAAAATGTTCCGACCATCGGTGAGACAATTTCATGATCATAGTCAACGGCATTTGAAGGTGTATTTGCAACTGGTTCTTCTTGTGAAACCTCAGCTGGTTTTTCAACAGGGGCCGTTTGAGGTGCTTCAGTTTGCTGAACAGCTGTTTCTCGTTTTTCAACTGCAGGAACAGGCTCAGCTTTAACAATTTGTTCACCTGAGGATTTTTTCATGGATATAGTTGTTCCATTCGTTTCATAAGAAAATTCATCAATGGATGATTCATCAATCAGCTTGATCAATTCACGGATTTCCTGGACTTTAAGCATAATTTGGCATCCTTTCATAGTCAAAAATTAATAACAGATGTTAATGTCTAATCCTATATTACGATAAAAACAAACCAAACATCAACCTTGAGCCGGCAAGAGCTTTTACAAATACCATTTTCCAACGATCATTGTCATAACACAAACAAAAATAGACACCAACTCAGAATCAACTAAAACTTGGAATGACTGCTTCTAACTACCGCTCGGGGAAAATACCCCGCTTTCCGCGGGCGCTGCTGAGCTTCGGGGCACAGGATGTTGGTCATAAAGAAGTGGCGATTGACGTCGCTGTTTTAGCCTTCCTTC
Organism: Lentibacillus sp. JNUCC-1; assembly: GCF_009741735.1. Taxonomy (NCBI): domain Bacteria; kingdom Bacillati; phylum Bacillota; class Bacilli; order Caryophanales; family Bacillaceae; genus Lentibacillus; species Lentibacillus sp. JNUCC-1. The sequence continues at coordinate 1,167,497 of NZ_WHOH01000003.1, read as the reverse complement.
CCCTATTGCACGCTCCGGGGTCTCACCGAGGCTTGTCCTCCCGCTGGAGTCTCCCTGTTCTCCCCGAGCTTGGGTGGAGCGTGTAAATGCCTCAGATGAATGTGTGTACAGAACCGTCCAAGCCTCTGAATTACATAGAGTGATTGGAGCGGAGGAAAGTCGACTCCTGCGGGAACAGCACGAGTCCGAAGACCCCGCAGAGGTGGTCTTCCTCGAGGAGGCTGAGGCCGTGCCCGCGGCTAGAAGACACTGTGAAAGTGGTTTTCTTGAACAGATGTCGCACTTGAGCTGTGATAAAGTTAAAGCGAATTTCCGTAGCGGAAATCACGGTGCTCGTTTAAAGATATAAAGTGCCTATTAGTAGTTATAAAACCTTATTTATTATGTCTACCATCATAACAACAATCTATGAAAAACGGTTGTGCATTAACCAACTGCATCATATTATATCAATATTGCGCTTTCAATGCGAACCTCATATTTTTCCCCATTTGAAAAGGTGCCCGGTATGAGGCACCTTTTCAAGTGTTTATCCTTCTGACGTCCCTTGGTTCACATTGACTGTAACTTCTCCAAATTCATCTTCAACCATTTTCATGATATTAATAACTTCTTCCCTGGAAAGTTCTGTGCCCATTACATGAACATCTACTTTATCATCGTCCGAGCGAACAAAAACGTCTTTATAATTTTCAGCTTCAGCGCCGATCAACTTTTCCAACACCGCTTCTTTCTTGCTTGTTTCATCGAGGTGGTCCATTGTTTCAAAAGCTTGATTCTTTTCATCAATGGACGCTGAACTTGATGTTACAATGTCTTTTAATCTATCTTTTTTCATACTGCGTTCGTCCTGAATTTCCATCCGCAGCATGGTGAACAGTTCATTGCTATCAGCAGCGGATGTATTTTCCACATCAACATCTTCTGAATCGGTTGCTTCAGTATCATCTCCATCAGTTCCAGGAGCCGCAGTTTCTGATTCAGTTATATCATCACCACTAGGATCAAACGCAGATTCATCCGGATCTGCCATAATATAATATACACTTAAAACGATCATCAGACTTAGCATTGTGAGCAGCCATACAGTTTGTTTTTTCAACATTTACTTATCCCCTTGTTTTTTAGGCAATACTGAAACCCGGTGTGTGGGTACATCCAATACCCTTGATACGGATTCAACTACCCACTGCTTAACAGTAGCGTGGTCAACTCCATTCGCGACAACCAGAACCCCCTTACCTCAGGTTTTTTCGTTTGAACTAAAAGTGGTACTTCCTGATCTCCCTTTCTGACAAGCACGGTCTGAGAATCCTCGGTATGATCTTCCACCAAACGTGTTCCCCCATTGGTATCCTCCTCCTGGGTTGTCTGCTTTCCGGTTACAAGGTTACGTTCATAGATCTTAACGTCGGTTGAATCAAGATTCACCATTACGCGCACATCCGAGACCCCATCAATTTGTTCCAGCAACCCTTTTAAATCCGCCTCATAACTATGTTCAAGTTCGCCGATATTCGACGTTCCTTTTTCCGCCTGCGGAGGGCTTGACTGTGTACTCTGTTCTTCCGGTGGTGAAGTATCCGGCGGTTCTGAGGAAGAACTGTCATCGGTTTTTGAAAAAGCATTTCCCACAATGATGAAAAGCAGACCAACTAAGCTAATAATAATGAGATAACGTGTTTTTTTAGACGTTTTTCCGTCAGTGTCACGCCCGCCTTGTTCTCCAGAAAAAAAGTCTTTAAAGAAATTCTTCAATTTATCCCCCCTCCCCAGACAATTTCCAACCGGTCTGTTTCAATTTCCCAGGTTGACTGTAGAATATCTTTAATCTCGTCACTAGGAAGTGACTCTTCTTGTATATGTTCATCATTAGTGGAAATCTCAATTTCATTTACCTGTTTGACGACCCCCTCCTGACTTTCTGATGGTTTAACAAAAACAATCAATGTTTCCATGTTTTCAAGCGTCATTTCAGTTCCGCCCTTGAATTCAAACTTAATATCTGCAACTTCATAATGAACACCGTTTCTTAAAGGCGGATCAGCCAATTCTTTTAATCTGCTTGCCATCTGTTCTAAAATATATGCATCTTGGGAGGCTTGTATATCCTTTTTTTGAAATTCCATCTTTTTTTCTGATTCCACCAGATTTATTTCTTGTTGCTCGATCTGTTTGTACGAGCGGCTTAACGCCTCCTGTATGTCCATATTAAATATATGAAAAACAGGCTTTAAAAAGATTAAAATTAAAATCAGTCCAACAACGAGATTAATATACTTTTTTAACCCTGTTTGAGGGATCAGCAAATCAATAATGGTGGCTAGTAAAATAAAGATAATAATTTGCGAAACCCATTGTATGATCGCATCCATATTAAACCACCTATCTTAAAAGCAAGGTAATATTGCTGGAAATGACAATAATGGCAATTGCCAAGAAAAACATAAACGTGACAATCAATAAACAAGCCAGGATGTAAACAATAAATTTGCTCATGGTATTCATTACGGTAATAACCGGTCCGTCCCCCAACGGTTGAAGTAGAGCAGCAGATAGTTTGTAAACAAAGGCAATTACAAATATCTTTACGGCAGGAAACAAAGCCAGCATCACGAGGATTGCGAGACCGACCACTCCAACGGCATTTTTCAACAACAAGGAAGCGCTCAGCATTGTATCGGCTGCATCCGTCAATGTTCTCCCTACGACGGGTATGAAGTTGCCTGTTATAAATTTAGCCGTTTTCATTGCCACGCCATCTTGAATGGCGCTTGCTGCCCCCTGAACAGACATCACACCTATGAAAATCGTCATAAATGATCCGAGCACTCCCAGGGCAACATTTTTGAACAGGTCAGCTAAATGTGTCACTTTATACCGATCATTCAGACTGCTTACGATGTGCATCAATGCAGATAGAAATAACAAAGGCATAATAAACCGCGATACAATAATGCCACTCAAATGGATCAGAAATATGATGAAGGGATGGAAAAATGAAACTGATACAACTTGTCCAAAAGTAGCCATTAGTCCAAGTACAAGGGGAATCAGGGCAATCATGAATCCACTCATTCCGTCAATGGCATTCTTGGCATATGTCACAGAGAGATAAAAGCTGTTCAAAGCCAAGTAAATCAAAACCAGATAAACAACAAAGTATGCCACCCTACTCACTGTGCTTCCTTCAAAAGCATTATGCATTGTTTGAAGAACAGCTGAAAATAACGTCAATAGCAATAAGGAACCCATCAATTTCCCATTTAAAATCAGTTCATGAAACAAATATTCAAGTAAGCCGTAGAAAATGTTCTTGAAAGAAATGGAGGCATCACCTTTAATCATTTCAGAAACAGGTCCTTTATTTAACCCATCAATATAAGGGCCATAATCCTGAACGATCTTCTGCCAATAGGTTTGAATACCATCTAGATTAATCTCCTCAGTCATTTCATTTTTCTTCTCATCTGGCATTGTCTCACCAAAGATTACAACAGAATTCATAAGCAGGATGCAGCATGTTATCAAGGTTGCGATTAGATACTTTGTCCACTTCATACAGATGCATCCCCTCCTGAGACGATTACCTACACGGCAGGCAAAAAACCAAGAATTGCATCAATTACAGCTGTGATAATAGGAATGGCCAATATGATGATGAAAACTTTCCCTGCTAACTCTATTTTCGCTGCTACTGATCCTAAACCTGCATCTTTGGTAATGTTTGCCCCAAGTTCCACAATGTAGGCGATGCCAATAATTTTTAAAATGGTATTCATATACATGACGTCGATGTTTGCACGCTGGCCCAACGAATGAATCAGATCTAAAATTGAGCCAATCTGGCTGATCACAATTACAAAAATAATGATGCTGGTTATAATGATCAGAAAGTGAGCAAAGGTTCCATTAGTCTCTTTCAAGACCAAGTAAAGGAGACTGGCAATCATTCCAAGCATTACAATTTGCACGATACCCATATCCCTTTACCCCTGAAAGAGGAAAACTGATTTAATTTGTTGAAACAGGTTAGATAAGCTGTTGACTACAATCAGCAGCACAATCACGAATCCCACCAGTGTGGCGAATTGAGCAATTTCCTCTTTTCCCATTTGCTTTAAAATCGTATGAATGAGAGCCACTATGATGCCAATTCCTGCAATCTGAAATAAGATGGTTGCATCGTACAACATGGGATGGACTCCTTTCTTCTAAATGAGCAGCAGCACGATAAATAATCCAAACAAGACACCAAGACTTTTGGCTAATTTCGCGTACCTAATCTGGTTGTCCCGTGCCTCCTCAAGTTCTCGATCTAAGTGGCTGTTCGCTAAATAAATATGTTTTTGCTGTTGTTCGAAGTCATGCTGGCCAAGTGTTCGCCCAAACTGCATCATGATTTCCCGATCATTCCGATTTATACAGGCGTGATGCATAAATTGACTCAATTCCTGTTCCCAGAGATCTCCGAAATGATCCGGCAATGTTTCAAGCCTTTTACTTAATGATGCGAAGAAATTCCCGGTTGGGTTCGGAACTTGTTTGGCGACCATATTAAAAGCGTCCTGCAAAGGCAATTGGCTATATAAGATTTCTGCTTCCAGAACCTGCAGAGCATTTTTAAGTTGTCGAATATGTTTTGGCCTTTCTTGCAGCCGGTGACTGACGTCGAAACCTGCCAATGTTGTGGTGCCGATTAAAAGAATCGCGCCAATCCACATCATGTTCTGAACACCTCTTTTGCACCACGACGTTTTGCTCCTGTTGGTCAAGAATTGCCCCGACCTTTCCAGGTTGATGATGTCTGTTCAAAACAATAAACCGTTCAAAGACACTCTGGTTGAATAAAGTGTTAAGAGAAGGCCTCTTCTTGATGTCCTCTAGTGTGTAGCCGTGTATAGAGCATATGACAGACACTCCGGCATTCAAGGCTTCCATTAATGCCTTCACATCTGCATCTGAGCCGATTTCGTCAACCACAAGGACATCTGGAGACATGGAACGAATCACCATCATCATGCCTTCTGCTTTCGGACAAGCGTCCAATAAGTCTGTCCGGAAGCCGAGATCATGCTGAGGAATGCCTTTAATAGCCCCGCCAAGTTCAGAGCGTTCATCAATAACAGCGACTTTTTGAGCTGCTGTATCGCTCCATCCAGTTGATATGAGTCTGGTCAGATCTCTAAGCAATGTTGTTTTACCTGTTTGCGGCGGTCCTATAAGCAACGTATTTTTATAAAGACCTTGGTTATACAGATGTGGGAGAACAGGAAGCGCACATCCCTTTTTCTCTTTGGCGATTCTAATATTAAAGAACATGACGTGCTGTATGGCTTTCACATAACCATCAATTGTATTGACACTTCCAGCAAGACCTACTCTATGCCCGCCTTCAATGGTGACATATCCATGACGCAGCTCCTCTTCCATTCTATAAAGCGAAAAAGCACTCAATTTATTCATAATGTGTTTGGCGTCGTTTGCAGCCGGTATCGGATTCTTAATTGAAATGTAGCCATCATCAAATATCAATTCAATTGGCTGGCCAACTCTAATACGGATCTCTTGTAATATGTCCCATTTCAAATTGACATGCTGCGAGATCGCTTGTTCTATGGATGCTGGAAATAAACGACGAATTTCAATCATGGCATGTCCCTCCTTCCGGCCACTTTACAAACAAATATATGCGCGTATAAACGATTTATGACCATATCAATCCAACTTCCTAAACACAACATGCGATTTGATTTCTTTTTTTAAAGAATAAAAAAAGCAGTTCTTCCCCAAATGGGAAAGAACTGCTTTTTTATCCTGGTTCGTTTGATATTGGCTATTAGGAACGTGACATATATTTACCGTCACTCGTGTTAACAACTACAGTATCGCCTGTGTTAATAAATAATGGCACCTGGACGACATGACCGGTTTCAAGTGTTGCTGGTTTAGAACCGCCGCTCACGGTATCACCTTTCAAGCCGGGATCAGTTTCCACGACCTCAAGCTCTACGTTTTTCGGCAGGTCAACACCAAGAACCTCTCCTTCATATGTCATAACAGACACTTCCATGTTTGCTTTGATGAAGTGTAACTGATGTTCAATTTGTGTCGCCGGAATTTCAAGTTGTTCAAAAGTTGTTGTATCCATAAAAGCATGCATGTCACCGGAAGCATATAAATATTGCATTTTGCGATGTTCGATATGGGCTTTGCCCACTTTTTCGCCAGCGCGAAACGTTTTTTCCTGGATATTACCGTTGCGCAAATTACGTAGTTTCGATCTGACAAATGCGGCTCCCTTTCCAGGTTTCACATGTTGAAACTCTATGACCTGCCAGATATTTCCATCATATTCAATGGTTAATCCTGTTTTAAAATCGTTTACTGAAATCATGCACTTCTCTCCTTTAAGTCATAATAACTCTATAGCTGTGTATATGCCTTGGATGAATTCGTCAGGCGTTTGCATCCTGTTTCTGTCATAACAAGATCATCTTCAATACGACAGCCGCCAACACCGGGAACATAAATACCCGGTTCTACAGTAACGACCATGCCTGGCTTGAGTTTTTGTTCTGTTTTATAAGACAAACCAGGGCTTTCATGAACTTCCATACCAAGCCCATGTCCTGTGGAGTGACCAAAGTAGTCACCGTAACCTTGTTCCTTGATATAATCCCGTGTCAGAGCATCGGCTTCTTTGCCAGTCATTCCGGGCTTCAATTCATTTACCCCTCTTAATTGGGCCTCTAAAACAATATCATAGATGCGACGCAATTCATCACTGATATCACCAACAGCCACGGTGCGCGTGATGTCTGAGCAATACCCTTTATAAAGCGCACCAAAATCCAGCGTTACAAGTTCGCCGGACTGTATTTCTTTGTCTGATGCAACCCCATGCGGAAGTGCAGAGCGTTCTCCAGAAGCTACGATAATGTCGAAACTGGAGGAAGTTGCACCTTGTTTACGCATGAAGAATTCCAGTTCATTGGAAACATCAATTTCTTTGACACCTGGTTTGATAAAGTTTTTTATATGTTCGAAAGCAGCATCAGCGATATCTGCAGCTTCTTGCATAACATTCAGTTCATCATCCGTTTTAATGATCCGCAACGCTTCAACAAGTCCTGAAGTTGCTTTCAGCTTTGGGGTTAAAAGCTGGCTGTAGCGTTCATATTGAGAATAAGTCACATGATCTTTTTCAAATCCAAGAGTGTTAACCTTTAATGATGCCAGCTGCTGATTAATTTCTTTTTCAAGTGATTGTTTATGTTCGATGACTGTATACGCTTTTGCTTGGGTTGTTGCTTGGGCTGTATAACGGAAATCCGTTATAAATACTGCTCCCTCCCGTGCGATAATTGCTGCGCCTGCTGTTCCCGTAAATCCGGTCATATACTGACGGTTCACCGGACTTGTAATCAATAATGCATCAAGACTCTCTTTTTCCAAAAGCTCTCTTAATTTTTCAATTTTTTGTGTTGACATTGAATTCTCTCCTCCCCTTTACGTGCATTAATGCCTTTGCGGCCAGATGATACCCCTCGGGTCCCAAGCCTGTAATCTGTCCCATACATACAGGCGCCAGTACAGAAGTATGGCGAAAGGCTTCCCGGGCATAAACGTTTGACAGGTGAACTTCGATGACTGGAACATCAATCGCAGCGATCGCATCTCGTAAGGCGATACTCGTATGGGTGAACGCACCAGGATTAAAAATGATCCCTTCATATACCCCGTTCCCCTGATGAAGTAGATCAATGAGCTCACCTTCATGATTGGACTGAAAACAATCTATGTCATAACCTGCCTGTAAAACAGTTTCCTTAACAGCACTTTCAATATCGGCAAGTGTCTGTGTTCCATAAATATCTTTTTCCCGAGCACCGAGAAGATTCAGATTTGGCCCATTCAGCATCAGTAATCGATTCAATTCGACTCATTCCCCCAGACAAAATATGGCTTTTTTCAGTTTATCATATATCAGGGGTTTTTAATAATAATAGTCATTCGGTTGAAGTGTTTTCCTTTTTCTCTTTCATGATTCTAAGGTTTGTATCTTTATAATCATATGAAATAGAATATCCGACAAACGTTCCGTAAAGTATGAAAAGACATAGTGTGGAGACAATGGTCTCTTTGCTCATATCAGCCAATAAAGGGATATTAGTGAAAATAGGGTTAAGTACGTAGAAGACAACCCCCCACAGGATTGCACCATATGCGACTCCCGCCCATAACGTATTCATTTTCCTCAACAGCCCGTAGTAGACAAGTGCCGTCCCCAAAGAGATGATACCTACCATCAAAACAGAAAGGAGATCTCCAAGCCATGTGCTTGTCCACTCTTTACTGAGCCAGGACCGAAGAAGAAATGCTCGAGGCGAAACTTCCGTAAAATTAAAGTAATAAAACACAACACCAAATAAGCTCCATAAAACGCCTCCAATGAAGCCAGTTAAAAGTGAACGGGACATAAGCGTCATTTGATCTTCCTGTTTGTTTTGTTCGAGCTGGTTCGGTTTTGACATAGCCATAGTAATACACCTCAGCTTAAATATTTAATATGAAGCCACAGCATTAGTGTTCATATACAGACATCGGTTTATACATAAATAACGTGTTTACTACGCTCCTTGCAGGGTAAAATATATATAATAATCATTTTTTCTGTTCAGGATTCTTCAAAACAAAGCAATTACATGATTCAAAGCGGCCTTTCATGATAGAATAAAATAAGAAATGCGTATAATATAGAGGGTTTTAAGACAATATGAATATAGTTACTGTTATTAATGCACTTTTGGCGAACTCATAACCGGAAAGGGTGAGCAGAATGAAGAACCGTGGCGTATCCTTAGTTGTCTATTTTATAATCGGACTCGCGGCAGTCGGGTTAATTACCCAATTAGTTGGCAACACCTCTCGTTTTCTGACTCAAATTGTTTTCATGGTCGGTATGGGGGCATTGTTTCTGGGTGCTTTCTACTTTGTGTTTGTTCGAAAACGGACAAATTCGGATGAGACAAAGAAGTATAAACAAGCCGTAAAACAATCTAGACAGAAGTACAATCAAGAACAAAAAAGTAATTATCAAAAAGCAGTACGCAAACAATCATCATCAAAACAAAAGCGTCCTTCTAAAAAACGCACGAGTCATTTGCGCGTTATAGAAGGAAATAAATCCAAAAGCAAAAAACGAGCCTCAAATTAATGGGCTCGTTTTTTTGTTCAATGTATTAAGTTGACCAATGTTTCAAAAAGTGATCAGCTTCCTGGTATCCCTTGTCGACCAAGCGCTGTTTTACTTCTTTACTGACTTTCATATCAACTGCCTCAATATGTTCAACTGGAATATGTATAATGTTATTGACGTGTGATTGATCAATGTACCGTGTATCATGCGCCTCTTTCATCGTTGTAAAAAACGACCGAAGCATATGGGTAGCATTTGATATGGTCGTCATCGGTGGATCTTGATCCGTCAATTGAACCCCGAGAACCGGCCGAAGCTTTTTCACTTTCCCGTTTCCAAAAATCCATAATGGGAAGTTACTAAGCAATCCCCCATCGACAATCACACTTTCACAATGATCTGTTCCCATCAGTTTTTTAGGCATAAAAAAATAAGGAAATCCTGCACTCATCCGAATGGCAGTGGCAACAGAAAACTCCTCAGGCCGGATTCCATAAACAGTGAGCAAATCATCCGGAATGACGATCAGCTTTTCTCTTGAGAGATCACTCACGACCATTTTCAAATGGCCGGCAGGAATGTCTTTGAAGGTATAGACCCCTTTTTCACTCAGAACATCATAAAGCCATTTTTCCAGTTTCACACCCCGATAGAGACCCATTTTAAAGTATAATAAAGCCCACTTTGTGAATGGCAGATATTGCGTCAAAGGAGGGGCATCAAGAAACTCTTTAAGATCAATGTCAAATGCCATTTGTTGTATGGACTTATTGTCGTATCCGGCTGCCACCAGCCCAGCTATAATCGCACCGGCGGATGTACCTGCCACTCGAACAGGCTCCAGATCAGCTTCCTTCAGTCGGTTAAGCGTCCCCATAAATGCATAGGCCTTCACTCCACCTCCTGAAAAAACAACATCGATCCGCACTTCTATCCCCTCCTCACCTTATACTACATGCATAAGCAAGTGAGTATGGAGATAGAACCATAAATGTTTAAAGGCTAACAGAACGCGACCTATTCCATATGCATGGCACGCAGTTTATTTACACGGCCCTCATCTTCTTTAAAATACTGAACAAGATCGCCAATACGATCAATAGAATCCCAGCTCAGATGATGCTCAATACCTTCAACATCATTGTAAATATTTTCTTCTTTCACTCCGATAATGCCTAAAAACTGCTCCAGTAAATCATGTCTAAATACAAGACGCTCACCAATCTTATTGCCTTTATCAGTCAATACAAAGCCTCTGTATTTTTCATAATCCAAGTACTGATCTCTATCCAGTTTCTGGACCATTTTAGTTACGGAGGATGGGTGAACTTCCAGTGCTTCTGCTATATCGGACACCCGGGCATATCCTTTTGAATCAATTAAATTATAAATAATTTCTATGTAGTCTTCCATACTTGGTGTTGGCATTTAATCTCCCTCATTTCAACGTATTTTTATCTCACGCAAAAATGTTTCACTTTCATGATAACGCAATTTGAGCTGTTACACAAGCTATCCAGACATAGATAGACCTCCAGCTGTTTGTCAAAACAACTGGAGGCTCTATATACACCTAACCTATTACAATCCGCATTTCAGCTGTGCGCCACATGTGGTACATGTATTGCATCCGCCAAGGTCTTCAATATGTCCTTTGCGACATACCGGGCATGTATTACCAATTTCGGAGCCAACCGTAACATTCGTGTTTTCCAGTTCATGAATTGTCTCCATAAGCACGACATGGGGTTTCTCCTGATCTGTCCCCTCCAATGTGAGCTGTTCTGAATTCTCTTCTGCTTTCAGGGTCAGAACTTGTGAATCTCTGCTGCCGTCCACGTACACTGTACCGCCTTTTGCGCCGCCTTTGTAAAGTCTTTGATACACTTGCTCGACTTCATCAACGGTGTAACCGCGAGGAGCGTTAACAGTCTTGGATATAGAGCTGTCCACCCATTTCTGAATAACACATTGCGTATCTGCATGTGCTTCAGGGGACAATTCCATTGCGGAAACAAACCATTCAGGCAAATGATCAGGGTCTGCTTCGGGATGGGCGTCCAGATATTCTTGAACTATTTCTGCTTTAACTTCGATAAACTTACCCAATCGCCCACTCCTAAAGTAGGAGAATGAAAAGTAAGGTTCCAGGCCTGTACTCACACCGACCATCGTCCCTGTACTTCCTGTGGGTGCCACAGTCAGCAAGTGAGAGTTACGAATGCCATGTTTCAATATGTTTTCTTTGATGTCGTCCGGCATTTGTTTCATATATCCAGTATTGATAAAGTTTTCTCTCAAGATTTGAGTTTCTTCATTCGTGTCTCCAGTTAAGAACGGAAAACTGCCTTTTTCTTTCGCCAGTTCGATTGATGTGCGATATGCAGTAAGGGCGATCGTTTCGAAAATCTGGTCTACCAGTTCATTCCCTTCTGTTGAGCCGTACGTAGTCTCTGTATAAATCAGTAAATCATGGAGGCCCATAACACCGAGACCAATCCGCCGCTCTCCCAAGGCTTGTTTTTTATTTTCCTCAAGAAAGTAAGGGGTCGCGTCAATGACATTATCTTGCATTCTCACGCCTGTTTCAACGGTCTTTTTCAACTTATTGAAATTAACGCGTTTTGTTTGTTTATCAGCCATTGCTGCCAGATTAACTGCTGCCAGATTACAGACAGAGAAAGGAGCCAGGGGCTGTTCACCACACGGGTTTGTAGCGACAACTTGTTGACCGTATGCTTTGGCATTCGTTTTTTCATTGGCATTATCAATAAAAAAGATTCCGGGCTCAGCAGAATAAGTTGCACAAACGTTGATCAGCTTCCACAGTTCACGTGCTTTGATTTCTCGATATGTGCGGACAGCAAATCCTTTTTCTTCCCATTTTCTAACATCACCGACTTCATGCCACTGATCATTATAAATGGCCATTTCTTCTTCGGTGTAATTTTCCACATCCGGAAAACGGAGTGGGTACATCGCATCTTCTTCAACAGCCTGCATAAAATCACTTGTCAAACAGACAGATATATTGGCCCCCGTTAAGAATTCGGGTTGATGAACAGAGTACGTTCCTCCAGTTCTTAGTTTGCTTTCAGCTTCTTGAATTGCCTCTCGCGTGAATCCGCCTTGGCCGGGGATGTGCTTATAATTTACAATGCTTTGATAAAGGTCCATTTCAGTCTCAGACAATGGGGTAAATTTAAGTTTTTCATGAGCCAGACGTTTGATCTGATCATCAGTTGTGTTCTCAGCCAAATACCGAAGTATCCGCGGATTTTGCATTTTAGAAATAATAAATTCAATAATATCAGGGTGGGAATCAACAAGCATAATCATCTGCGCGCCTCTGCGGCTTCCACCTTGTTCAACCAGATGGGTCAGTTTTGCAATATCATCGAGCCAGGAAACTGAACCAGATGACTTCCCATTCACACCCTTTGCCAGTGTGTTTCGAGGCCGCAGAGTGGAACCATTTGTGCCGACACCGCCCCCTCTTGACATAATCTCCATAACTTGCTTACGGTGATCAGAAATTCCTTCTCGGGAGTCCCGAATATAAGGCATAACATAGCAGTTGAAATAAGTAACATCTGTATGAGACCCGGCACCGTATAATACACGCCCTGCCGGTATGAAATTCAAGTCTTTTAGTTCTTGAGAAAAGCGCTCCTGCCACATGTGCTGTTTATCTTCAGTCTCTTCCACTTCTGAGAGACCTTTTGCATTGCGCATAGCAATTTGTTCATAAAAAATTTCCAATGGCTTATCAATAACATCCAGTCCGCGTGTGATCAATCCTGTTTCACCTTCACTCGGATCCAGAATAGAGCGGAATTCTTCATCCACTTCAATTGTAGCTTTCTGTGTCTTTCGGTCCACAGACTGAATGATCCCATACCCGCGTGCAGGGAATTTTGGATCATCTTTAACTGTCAACACAACAAAATCCCCTGTTTTAAGAGTCTTTTTTTCTGTGTCTTTAAAAGCATAGCGATCCAACATTACAAGTCGGGATACGCCTTTATGTGTTAAAGACATATCCTCCGTAATAGGAAATACTTGCGGAAAATGCGCGATATCTTCATTTAAAGCATTAATATTAATTTTGCTTAATTCCTTTGTCACAACTGACAATGGTACCCCTCCCTTTATCTGAAAACAATCAATTAAAAAAACAATATATTGTGTTTAAAATTCATACGTAGATACTACATATAGATATTAGACCATAAAACCAATGCTTGTCAAACATACAGTAAGTTTTTTTTATGCACCACACCATTATAGCAGATTTACGTCTTTTTTATCAGTAAAAAATTTTCTTTGAAAAAATATTGTAATGGTCATATAATAGAGAAGTAAATGATTAAGAAGACGGGGATATTATGGAAGTACTTGTTATTATTCTTGTCATATTGGTCGGATTTAGCATATTCCGTTACTATAGACAACGCTCGTATTTGAAAGTGTTAACAGAAGAACAATTTAAAGAAGGTTATCGTAAAGCCCAGCTGATTGATGTCAGAGAACCACAGGAATTTGAAAAAGGACATATTCTGGGAGCAAGAAACATACCGCTCACTCAGATGAAACAGCGTTTGGTTGAACTACGAAAAGATAAGCCTGTTTATTTGTATTGTCAAGGCGGCTCCCGTTCAGCTAGAGCAGCCCAGTTGCTAAGAAAAAAGGGTTACCAGGATATTAATCAGCTTAAAGGCGGATTTAAAAAATGGACTGGAAAAGTTAAATAATACAGGTTTTCCTTCTGAATTCAAAAGAGATGGCCGGCATTTTGCCGGCCATCTCTCTTATTGTTGCTTAGGAAATTATAAAATATCTGAGCTGTTAATAAACATTGCCAAGGGCCATGTCCAGCTCCAACGCCTGCCCCCTCGAGTCATAAGCAATACCGCTACGTGGCCAAGACCGCCACTGCGCGTTCTTGCTTATGATTTTCGGGGATGATCAAGGCGCTTTCGCTTTTGTTCCTTAATTATCTCTTTCATAGCGAAGGATTGGCTTCCGCGCAGCTGTCGTTTCATCCATTCGTTTAACAACAGTTGTATGAGGTGCTTCCTGAACCAATTCAGGATCGTTCTCTGTTTCCTCAGCTATTTTAATCATTGTGTCAATGAAACCATCCAGGGTTTCTTTAGATTCAGTTTCAGTAGGCTCTACCATTAATGCCTCTTCCACATTTAGCGGGAAATAAATCGTTGGCGGATGGTAGCCATAATCGAGAAGTCGCTTGGCAATGTCCAATGTCCGAACGCCCAATTTCTTCTGATTTTTGCCCGATAGGACAAATTCATGCATGCAATGCTGATCATATGGCAGTACATAAGTACCCTCTAATTTCCGCATCATATAATTCGCATTCAACACAGCATACTCACTTGCTTTTTTAAGGCCTTCTGCTCCCATCGTGCGAATATAGGTATAGGCCCGCAGATATATGCCGAAATTCCCGTAATAAGGTTTGATACGACCAATGGATTTTGGACGATCATAATCGAACATAAACTGATCTTCTTTTTTGACGAGTAACGGTTTAGGCAGAAAAGGAGCAAGTTCCTCATTAACACCTATTGGACCTGAGCCTGGTCCACCCCCACCATGGGGACCTGTGAACGTCTTATGCAAGTTTAAGTGGACAACATCAAAGCCCATATCGCCTGGTCTTGCATAGCCCATAATGGCATTCAAATTGGCGCCGTCATAATAAATCTTACCGCCTGCATCATGGATAATCTTTTCCATCTCAAGAATTTCAGTTTCAAATAGTCCGAGTGTGTTAGGATTCGTCAGCATAAGGGCTGCTGTATCGTCCCCAACCACTTCTTTCAGGTGTTCGAGATCAACGAGTCCCCGCTCATTGGACTTAACCGTAACAGCATCAAAGCCTGCAACACTTGCTGATGCTGGGTTGGTCCCGTGAGCCGAATCCGGCACAATCACTTTAGTACGGTTATAATCACCATTTGCTTCATGAAACGCTCTGATCATCATTAAGCCGGCCCATTCACCCTGCGCTCCAGCAGCTGGCTGGAGGGAGACTTCATGCATGCCAGTAAGCTCACATAATGAAGTTTGCAGATCATACATCATTTCCAGTGCACCCTGAACACTCTCTTCATCCTGATGCGGATGAATATGACTGAATCCAGGCAGGCGTGCAACATCTTCGTTTATTTTAGGGTTATATTTCATCGTACATGAACCAAGTGGATAAAAACCTGAGTCTACACCATAATTTCGATTGGATAAACCTGTATAGTGGCGCATAATCTCCAGCTCACTTACTTCTGGTAAATCTGGTGCCGATTTTCTAATAAACATTTGATCCAATTCTTGATCCAGGTCATGTTCTGGAACATCCAACTCCGGAAGACTGAAACTCGTTCTCCCTTCTTTACTGCGTTCGAAAATTAAAGGAAAGTTGTTATTTGTCATAAATATCCCCCAATTCTTTTACAAATGAGTCAATGTCAGCTTTTGTACGTGCTTCTGTCACTGCCACCAGCATATGGTTTTCCATATCTGAATGAACTTGACCAAGATCATATCCGCCAATTAACCCTTTGTGAATCAGTTTTTTGTTGGCAGCTTTAACGGATCCTGGAAGCTTTATGACAAATTCATTAAAAAACGAACCTTGAAATGCTACTTCAAACCCTTTATCTGCAAATTGTTTTGCAGCATAACGTGCTTTTTGCATGTTCAGCACAGCCAGTTTTTTAATTCCGTGCTTTCCGATTGAACTCATGGCAACCGAGCTGGCTAAAGCATTCAGGGCCTGGTTGGAACAAATGTTGGAAGTCGCTTTATCCCGGCGGATATGTTGCTCTCTAGCCTGTAGTGTCAGCACATACCCACGCACACCCTCTTCATCTGTGGTCTCGCCGATCAGACGACCGGGAACTTTACGCATGAGCTTTTTCGTTGTTGCGAAATAACCGCAATGCGGTCCGCCAAACTGTGCTGGGATTCCGAAGACTTGCGTATCTCCAACCACGATGTCTGCTCCAAATTCTCCTGGTGGTGCTAGATAACCAAGTGCAAGTGGGTTACTTGAAACAATAAGCATCGTTTTCTTTTGGTTTTTAACCAGCTCGTTAATTTTATCAAGCGGCTCAATTTGACCGAAGAAGTTTGGATATTGAACGACTACACCGGCAATTTCATCGTTCAGTTCTTTCTCCAAGTGATCCAGATCAGTCTGACCGTTTTTCAAATCAATATCAATGATTTCAACATTTGGTCCTTTGGCATATGTTTCGATGACTGCTCTTGATTCTGGATGAATCGATTTTGAAACAAGCACTTTACTGCGCTTTGTTTGAGCAGCACTTAAGTTAACGGCTTCGGCAAGTGCTGTTCCTCCATCATACATGGAAGAATTGGAAACAGGCATGCCTGTTAACTCAGAGATCATGGTCTGAAATTCGAATATAGCTTGAAGCTCGCCCTGAGAGATTTCTGGTTGATAAGGTGTATAAGCTGTATAAAATTCTGACCGTGATATGACATGGTCAACAACAGACGGGATAAAGTGATCATAGACGCCTGCTCCTAAAAAGGAGGCGTGCGTTTGCAAATTGACATTCTTGGCTGCCATTCGTGATAACTCAGTTTTCAAAGCATACTCGTTTGCTGGTTTCTTCAAGTTCATCTCTTGTTCCAGCCGGACTTTTTTCGGAATGTCTGCAAACAATTCTTCCGTAGAATCGATGCCAATGGTATCAAGCATTACTTTTTTATCTTTTTCTGTCATTGGTAAATAACGAAATTCCATTGAAGATCTTCCCCCTCATTTTTTAAGAAATGGTGTTGGAATCACAACTGCTTTCAAGCGACGTTTCCGAACTTGAACAGTCAACTCTGCACCGATATCAGCATATTCGGCATCAATAAGCGCCAGCCCTATATTCTTCTTCAAAGTAGGTGATTGGGTGCCAGATGTCACTTCTCCAATCACTTTGTCTTCAGAAAGCACTTCATAGCCGTGACGCGGGATGCCTTTATCAATCATTTCAATGCCTACAAGCTTTCTTTTTGCGCCTTCCTCCACTTGCTTACGAAGCACGTCTTTACCGATGAAATTAGCGTCTTTGTTTACTTTAACTGCAAATTTTAAACCGGCTTCAATTGGCGTGATATCTGGTGATATTTCCTGACCGTATAGTGGCAAATTGGCTTCAAAACGCAGCGTGTCTCTTGCACCAAGACCAACTGGCTCCAGCCCGTAGTCAGCACCGGCTTCCAGAATAAGATTCCAAAGCACACGCCCATTAACTTGATCGATGTAGATCTCAAAGCCATCTTCGCCCGTGTAACCCGTCCTAGACACAATCGCAGCGGAATTAATACTGTCAAAATGCACGTTCTGGTCAAAACGGAAAAATTTGATATCGGCAAGCTGCGTCGTTGTAATCGTTTGCAGTATCGCCTGTGCATTTGGTCCTTGAAGTGCAAGCAGAGCATAGTAATCACTGACATTCTTAATGGTTACGTCTGCCCCAAATGCCGATTGCTGTTTGGTCAGCCACTCAACATCCTTTTCTGTGTTGGCTGCATTGACGACAAGCATGTATTCATGCTCTTTAAACTTATAAACTAAGAAGTCATCGACAACCCCGCCATTTTCATAACACATAAATGTATACAGACATTTCCCCTCTGTCATCTTGGAAATATCATTGGTCAGGATTCTTTGTAAAAATGACTCGCTTTCAGGTCCTTTCACCATGATTTCTCCCATGTGAGAGACATCAAACAGGCCTGCTTTTGTTCGTGTGGCTTCATGTTCCTGTTTAATACCGGCAAACTGAACCGGCATATCCCAGCCGCCAAAATCAATCGTCTTGGCTCCCAAATCCCCGTATTCCGGATAAATGGGTGTGCGTTTCAATGCATCCATTCTCCCAACCCCTTCTGTAAAAATAGTGTGCATAAAAAATAGAGATTCCAGTGCTCAAATGAAATCTCTGTCCTTCAACCAGAAAGTTTCGCGCGTTTGACCGCGGCTTGCTTCGTGGGTGGTTTACAGCAGTAAACACTCTCCAGAGGTGCGTCCTGCAAGAGTCTTTTTGCCTGAGAGATTCACAATATGTTTGCTCCTTCGGCGTTACGACCGAGCCATTTTTTTATATCCGGCATACGGGCGTAAACTCTCCTCTTGCATTCATTCGCTTATAAAAATTATTCAGTTGGTTACACTATGTATGCTGTTCATGCACAAAGAATATCTATTTCAAGCTTATTATAACATAGGTTTGAAAGTAATCCAGCTAAAAGTGAGTGATGTACGTCATGAATGAAATTAATGTTAAAAAAGACCAGCATTTTATCAACCATCTTGAAACAGCACTTGAAAATAACGAACAATTATCGTCCTGGTCCTTATTTAAACTTGCATATGATGCCCAACTCTCAACTATGACGTCAGAGTTTGACGGATTGACAGCACTTAAGCATCTTAATCACATGACTTTTTTGCCGTATCAAACCAGGTGTGCACACCAGGTTGTGGAAAAAATGAATGGACGTGCTTTGCTTGCTGATGAAGTTGGACTTGGGAAGACCATTGAAGCGGGTCTGATCTTAAAGGAATATATGGTAAGAGGCCTGATTAATAAAGCTTTAATCCTGGTTCCTGCTTCTCTCGTTAACCAATGGGTGCGTGAATTAAACGAAAAGTTCTTTATCCCTGCTGCGTCTCACCGGAAAAACTATCCATGGCAAGAGTATCATGTGGTTGTGTCTTCCATGGACAAGGCGAAAAAATCACCACATCGGGAACAGATTCTGGATATTGAATATGACTTTGTACTGATCGACGAAGCTCATAAGCTTAAAAATCACCAAACAAAGAATTATACTTTTGCTAGATCAATACGAAAAAAATATTGTCTGTTACTAACAGCCACACCAGTTCAAAATAAATTAATGGACATCTTCAATCTGGTATCTATTTTAAAACCAGGTCACCTTGGGAACTATGATACATTTATGAAAACGTATGGAAACGACCGCAAATTGGTTCATCAAGATACTTACTTAAAAACCCTTATTCAAAAAGTGATGATTCGCAATACGAGAAAGCAAGAGTCTTTGCTCGATTCTAAGAGGCATGTTGAAACGGTGTGGGTGGATTTCAGTGAAGAAGAAATAGCTGTTTATAACATGCTGGAATCATTGTCAGCATCCATATCCACTTTTGCGGGAATTACCTTACTGAGAGAATTATGCTCTTCTCGTGAAGCATGTTACCTATCATTTGAAAAAATGCTCAGCGACAATCCTGTTATTTCACAAGATGGGCAAGATATTATTTCACACATTCAGCAGCTGCCTCAACATGCAAAAGGGCAAAAGCTTGTTGAACTCATCAACAACCATAATGATTCCAAAATCATTGTGTTCACAGAATACCGTGCCACACAGGTGTATTTGCAGTGGCTCTTGCAGCAGCACGGCATCTCCTCTGTACCTTATAGAGGCGGATTTAAGAAAAGCAAGAAAGATTGGATGAAACAGTTGTTTGAAAACCATGCCCAAGTGTTAATTGCAACAGAAGCTGGCGGGGAAGGAATCAACTTGCAATTTTGCAACCTGATGATCAACTATGACCTGCCTTGGAATCCAATGCGTTTGGAACAGCGCATCGGCCGCATTCACAGATATGGTCAGAAAAAAGATGTCTATATTTATAATATGGGCACCCGACGTACAATCGAGGAACATATTATGACGTTGCTATACGAGAAAATTGGCTTGTTTGAAGATGTGATTGGTCAACTTGATGATATTATGGCTGATTTGGAAATCAACGATCTTGAAGAGGAAATCAAAACGATCTACTCAGAATCCAGTTCAGCTGGAGAGGCTAAAATAAAACTCGATAATTTAACGTCTGTTCTTGCAGATCATCAGAAAAAATTAACCACAACAGAGGAGGTTGATTATGGCAATTGAGAATTTGCATGGTTTTATGGAAAACTATTTTAAAAGCCATCATTGTTCCATTTTAGAAAGTACATCAGGCAAGCTCTCTGTCCAATTAACCGAAGACATGGACAAGGTTTTAATGAACCGCCCCTTCTACTGGCATTATATATCTAAAATGGGCTATAAAGGAGAGCCCGCTCACATGACTTTTTACACGGATAAAGTCTGTCAAGAGCAGAATGAACGCGGAGAATATGTGGATTACGGAAGCCCCCGATTTCAACAGATCGTCAGTCATTTAACTAAAAATGAGCGCTACACAAAACTATTTCAGGCTTTAAATGTCGATACTAGAACCCCATTATATCCATGGTTGGTCGTTAATCTTAAAATCACTTATACAGGCAAACAGCGTAAAGAAGAAATGATGTCAATCGGATTAAATTTGATTAACGGTATTATGACTTCCGGTATGATGGACACACTCTCTCATATCGATATGCAATTAACCATTCCGGACTTTTGTTACACCCTATCACCTATGATTAAATTAGGAAGTGGATTTAAACGCATTGAAGATGTGATCAGTGATTATATTCAGCGACAGGATCATAACTGGGCACAGGAATCACTAAAAAGTAAAACAGCAGAACTTGAACTGTTAGATCACTTCTATGAGGGACAGAAAGCTAATGAAGAACAAGCAGAGCTCATGGAAAAAGAGCGTCTTGAAATCGAACAGCGGCTCAGTCCGACCATCACCATGGAAGTCGTCAACGGCGGGGTCATGTACTTGTCAGATACGTTATTTGCATCCAAGTGATGTTATTCACCTCTTCCTGAAAAGCTTCATTGCAAATGGCAGCACTCCAAACCAGCGATCAGATAAGGCTGAACGCGGCTCAGCCTTATCTTTTTTATGCTGTTTGCGGTCTTCTTTAGGCTGATCGATGTATGACGTCAATGTTTCAGTCAGGAATTTCACATAATCATTAATGGACATATAGCTCACTCCGGTCAGATACTTCTTATATATTAATGTGACCTTCCCAGTGCCTTTTTATTCAAATGACTTTGACAACTTCGCAATCTGACAAGCAATCTCTTCCGGTGTTTGGCAGTCTGTTGACAAATTAAAATGTGCTGCTTGATGATATAATGACAGACGTTTCGTGTATAATTCACGTTGTTTCTTTTGCCCATTATTCCACAATGGCCGGTCTGTATCATTTTTCAGCCTTTTTGAAATTTCTTTAAATGATGCTTGCAAATGAATCACATATCCATTATAATTCATGTAATCAACATTCTTCTTATTTTCTACAATACCGCCTCCGGTAGAGACGATGATATCGTCACCTCTAACCGCTTCAAGGACTTCAGATTCAAAACATCGAAAAGCATGTTCACCCTTACGCTTGAATATATCCGAAATTCTTCCAAACCTTTCTTCTATTTCCTGATCCAAATCAATAACCCGCCATCCAAGTAATTGACCTGTTTCTTTTGCAACTGTTGTTTTTCCGCTGCCCATAAATCCAATTAAATATATGCACCTCATCTTTAAACCTCCCAATTTCTATTTCTCATTCACCGCTAAAGGAGATGATTTGCTTGAATTCCGCTGAAACCCTTTCAAAAACCTTACTTTCTCATGCAATCCAGTCAGATGCTTCTGACATTCACTTTTATCCTCTGCCAGACTCTGCTGAAGTCTTCCTTCGTATTCAAGGGGAACGTTATCTCCACGACACGATTCCCCGAAGCATGTACGAGACACTTCTCACCTATTATAAGTTTACCTCAGGAATGGATATTGGTGAAACAAGAAAACCTCAAAACGGAACGATTCAATTTCATAATAATGAAGAAACATATGCTCTAAGGTTGTCCACACTTCCTGCAAACCATTATGAAAGTCTTGCTGTTCGTATCTTACCTCAAGAAAGACACCTCGACCTTGATGATTTATTTCTGTTTCCCTTTCAAAGAGAGCGACTGCTCAATCTGGTCAACCTCCGCTCGGGCATTATTTTACTTACAGGACCGACAGGCTGCGGAAAAACAACCACACTTTACGCCCTCCTTCAATCCATTATGAAGCAAAAATCCTACCAAACCATAACCCTTGAGGATCCAATAGAGAAAACCATGCATGATATGCTTCAAGTCCAAGTTAATGAAAAGGCCGGTATGTCTTATCAAGTCGGACTCAAAGCGGCCTTAAGACACGACCCGGACATTATTATGGTCGGTGAAATCAGGGATCAGTTTACGGCTCACTTCGCTTTTGAAGCGGCTTTGACAGGCCACTTGGTATTAAGCACTCTGCATGCTAAGGATGCTGTAGGAACTTTGCATCGATTAATGGAAATGGATCTTTCGAAATCTGATCTTATGCAATCTCTTATTGCTGTAGCATCATTGAAGCTTTTGCCTGTGATGAGTCAAAACAGCATCAATAGACGGGCAGCTTTACTTGAAATTCTGGACGAGCATGCGCTGAAGACCCTGCTCACAAAGGGTGATACAGAACAGGCTGTACATTATCACACGTTTAACCATTTACGAAAGAAGGCGTATGCATATGGCTTTATTTCAGAAGCTGTTTTTAATGAAGGCTAAAAACCGTTTGTCGCCTCCAGATCAGTTGCGTTTTTTGAAACGTCTCGCCAGGTTGATGGAATTGGGTTATCCATTGATTCAGGCACTTGAGACGCTCCAGGCGGACGAGCAGTTCAGATCAATGACAATACGTATAAAACTAACATTAAAAAATGGCGGCACACTGGATCAGGCGTTGGTCAACGAGAGATTTCCAGGTCTCGTGACATCATTTGTATTTTTTGCACGAAATGGCGGACGTCTGGTCGAAAGCATACAAAAAGGCAGTGTCTTATACGAGCACCAGCTCGCCCAGCAGAAAACCCTCCGATCAACATCACGATACCCTCTTATATTACTTGTGTCCTTTCTTATCCTTTTCTTTTTTATTAAACGATTCCTGCTCCCTTCTTTCACACAAATATTTGAAACAGCCTCAGATTCTTCAGCAGCTCAGTACGCTCTTTTTGTGATCAACGCACTAAGTTACGGTCTAATTGGCATCATGGTATGTGCATCGGGCGTATTCATTGTATGGCGCGTATTAATTCCGCGCCTTCACATCAAACAGCAACTTAATCTGATTCGTCGGATTCCAGGTTATCGAAACTATGTCCGCATGCAAACATCATTTAACTTTGCCTCCCATGTCGGCTCTTTATTAGAGAGCGGCCTTCCCATTAAAGACGTTTTTCAAATCATCGCTTCTCAGAAACAGCTTCCAATTTTGTCTCATTACAGCGTCAAGATGACCAGAGAACTAACGAAAGGGGTGCTGCCTTCGGAAATCCTCAAACAAATGCCGTTCATTTATCATAATTTAGCCGTCCTGTTTCAAAAAAATGTCGATTCAGAAACACTTGTCAAGGACCTGGCTGTATATGCAGAGTTTCTCACAGAAGATATGCATAGAAAAACCATCCGAATGATCGCTATGATCCAACCGGCAGTCTTCTTGATGCTCGCCTGTTTTATCATTTTGACCTATGTCGCATTGATGGCGCCAATGCTGGATTTAATTAAAACCATATAAGGAGAGATGTATTTATGCTTAAAAATGAGAAAGGATTCACACTAATTGAAATGCTCATTGTTTTAATGGTCATTTCCGTGTTATTAATTTTAATCGTTCCGAACCTGTTAAACAGAGGAGAAAATGTACAGGAGAAAGGATGTAAAGCTCTAGTTGCTGTGGTACAAGCCCAGGTAGATCAATATACGATAGAAAAGAGTGAAAAACCGAGAAGTTTACAAGATCTCGTTACACATAATTATATCAATAAAGAGCAGAGAAAGTGTGGAAATGGAAAAGTATTAACACTTTCGGGTGGTAATGTCACTGCAGGTGGGTCATAATGCTGAGATGGAAAAACGAGAAAGGATTCACTCTCACGGAAATGTTGATTATTCTCGGAGTGGTCTCGGCTTTCCTATTAATTATGGCGCCATTAAACAGCGACAGGTTACAGGAACAGAAGGAAGTTCATTTTCTTAAAACGCTTCAATCAGACCTGCTTTACACACAGATGCTTGCCGCCTCTCACCCTGAACTTTCCGTTCGCCTGAGGATTAATGGCACCGAACAATTTTATACCATTTTCACCGGAACAATTCCAATTGTGGAACGAGAAATACCAGGTCAATGGATTGACAAAAAGCATGAAATTGTATTTTTTAGCAGCGGGGTGGTGAAACAACCTGCATCTTTTCTTATTACAACACCACGACAAATGTACAAATTTGTATTCCCTCTTGGAAAGGGGCGTGCTCGTATTGAAACAATATAATGGATTTACCTTTACCGAAACGCTTGTTGCTTTTTCGATCGTCTTAATGCTCGTTACCACTGCCCTACCGGTGGTGAGCCTTTTAAAAAGAGAACGTAGCAATCTTGATATACGGCTCGCTGTTGGCAACTTGCTCCATGACGAATTACAACAGCATATATTTATCCCGCAAGAAGCTGACTTCACCCCGTATAACCGCAATATGCAAAACAAATCCATTACATTTTCATTTAAACCAACAAATCAATATATTGAAGGATGTGCCACATGGATCAATGAAAGACAAAAAGAAGAAAAAGTCTGTCTCTATGGATACGTACCACAATGAAAATGGTTTTACGCTGGTCTCCACGCTTCTAGCGCTGTTGGTGATCGCAATGACACTGTCACTCATTTCGCCGTTAATACAGACGTTTCAAACACAAAATAATTATGAAGCACTTTCTGTTCAGCGTTTTTTCAGTTACCTGCATGAAGAAGCAGCAAAAGCACAAGCTTGGTCTGTCCATGAAGGAAAGTTAACCATGGAAATGCATGACGGTGAAACCGCAACCTTTGAAAAAAACAACCAGGGGATTATCAGACGTTTAAAAGGCGGGTATGAAGTATATCTTTATGATGCTGAGCAAATGACATTGGATCTATTGCCATATGGCGTGCGTGTCCATATTACGACTTTAGAAGGGAAACAGTATGCCAAAACCATCGTTTTTCATTAACCAATCCGGTTTTATACTGCCATATGTTGTTTTTATCTCTGCATTGGTTTTGATTGCGCTTAGTGCTTCTATTCATATGTACCATAACGAGATTTATATGACAGACATCGAGATGGAAAACATCAAAACAGAGACCCTCTTACAAATGGGCTATACAAACTATATGAAAACCATTGAGACAGGAGAATCGCCGGGTGAACAATTTTACACATTTCCTCAAGGGCGGGTCCATATCCAATTTGTTGAAAGTAAAGCTATATTAAATATCAAAACCACCACCAACAAGAATCAACGTCAGACGTTTGTGCGGCCCTTTTCGATGCCATCGGAAGAGAAATGTCGTGATTGTCACAAAATCCCCATTAATTAATGACTAATCTTTAACAAAAACAAAAACTTGCCGTCTGATACGAATGTTTCACCTATACTTATGATAGAAAAGTTAAGTAAGGGGATGACATTCATGGATCAAACATTGAAAGTAACTAGTGCATTAAGCGATCCCACTCGTTTTAACATTTACCAGTTTATCATTAAAAACCACGAATCAGTAAGCGTCACACAAATTGCCGATATTTTTGACATTCACCCCAATGTTGCCCGACTCCATCTTTCAAAACTGGAAGATGTTAAGCTTGTTGCATCCTACACTAAAAAAACAGGTAAAGGTGGCCGGCCTGGAAGACTTTACCGTTTGGCAGACGAAGTGGTAGAACTTAATTTTCCTTATCGGGATTACAAGCTCCTCTCATCGATTGCCATCGAAACGTTTGTAAACCTTGGTGAGCCCGGAAGACAGGCTTTATATGATACAGGCAGAAAGTATGGAACCGAATTAATGGCCCAGCACCAAAAGGATACGCCGATTCACCAGATGGTTAACGAGGAGAAGTTTAAAATCGTTGAAGAAGCAGCGACTTTATTCGGCATGTATCCGGTCTTTTCTTACGATGATGAAAAACAGCACGTTACAATGACTGTGAGCAACTGCCCTTTCAAAGAAGTAGCAAGCAAAAGCGGACCTAATAAAAAAATGATCTGTAATATGCATCATGCCTTCCTCAATGGCATGTTCGAAGTCATGTTTGGCGAAGTCGAATTGGTTGAGCTGGATAATATGCTTGATGGTTGCAAAAACTGTTTATATGCTGTGCATGTGTAAAGGTTCCTTAAAATTGTCGGTCGTTGGTAAGACATTTATTTACAAACAGGCCCGAGTTGGTTATAATACTCTTGATAAGTCATCTTAAGGAGGGGAAATAATGGAGCGAATGTTTCGAGTCCTCGCCTTTTGGACCGGTATATTTACTGTCATGTTCTACATAGGGGATATGGCTAATGTGGCACTTATATTTTTGGTCCAAACGGTATTTTTCCTTGCAGTCAGTTATCTGAAATTATCCGAACGCATGTATATGTATTTATTTGGAGCCTACTGTACAATTTTCTTTGCCGCTTTTACATGGTACTCCGAATTTATACTTGTACCAGGGTTCGGCGGTTAAACAAAAAACCCTGCCGGTTATTGCGCAGGGTTTTTTTGTATGTTAAGGAACCTTTCTTACCCCATTACGAAGGGGTTGCCTCGTTTTTCAGCATCAATTGTTGTTTTAGGTCCATGTCCAGGATAAACTTCAAAATGATCCGGAAGCGTATAGAACCTCTCTTTAATGCTGCTCTCCAGTGTCTGAAAGTCTCCTCCCGGCAGATCAGTTCTTCCGATACCACCGTTAAACAGAACATCTCCACCGATTATTAAAGCTCTGTCATGGAAAACAAAAGATACACTTCCTGGTGAATGCCCGGGTGTATGAAGAACATCGAAATCAAATCCTCCCAGCGTTATGTGTCCCGGATCAAGCAATTTTTCCGGTGGTGTCGTTTCAATGGTTTCACCTGTAAACATATAAGACCCATTCAACCTTGCTGAACTAAGCCATTCGTTTTCAGCTTCATGTCCATAAACATCAATTTGATAATGTTGTCGCAGATCATCTACCCCGCCAATATGGTCAAAATGGGCATGTGTTAAGAGGATTGCCAATGGCTTCAAATTTTCCTTATCCAGATAAGCAATGACCTGATCAGCATCACCACCAGGGTCTACAATTAAGGTTTCTTGGTCTTGTATCAAGATATAACAATTGGTTCCAAGTGGACCAAGACTCATTTTTTTCAATATCAATTTGATCCCTCACTCTGAGAATAGTTAAAACGTTTGTCCTCGCTCGACAAAACAATTGTTTTACTATAAAATGTATAAGTAGGTATTTCTCACACATCCTATTATACAGTATTATCGTCATTCTAACATTACATAGGTTGATTTAAGAAGGAGGAACACAAGCATGAGATTAGTGTTGGGTATTTTATTTCTTATTGTTGCAATCGTTGCCGCCATTTCAGTCATACGCCAGATGAAATTAAAAAACTACCTCGCATTGGGTTTTTCCGGGCTGACAGTTTTGGCCTTCGGATTCTTTTCAATTGCTACGATTATTTGTCAAGTAACCAATGCTCCTTTCTGCAGCAACTAACTATTAAAAGAGAAGCCGGTCTCATGGACCGGCTTTTTTTATTGCTTAGGAAATTATAAAGTATCCGAGCTGTTAATAAACTTTGCCAAAGGCCGAATCCAGCTCCAACCCCTCCCCCTCGAGTCATTTGCAATAACACTACGTTGCACAGACCACCACTACGCCTTCTTGCTTTTGATTTTCGGGGGTGACCAAGGCGTTTCCGCTTTTGTTCTTAAACATTTTCGGATTTGTTAAACGTCACATGATATCGTTTTTGTCGGACAAGAAAGGCTGCTCCGATGATACCGGCGTCATTTCCGAGTTGCGCAAGTTTAATTTGACATGCGTCATGTACATGGGGCAGCGCGTAGCTCGCGAATGATTGATTAATACCGTCAATCAATACCTGTCCTGCTTTTGATACGCCACCGCCAATCAAGATCTTTTCAGGATTGATTAAAATCGCTGCATTGGCAAGTGCAAAACCAAGTGTATTCATTGTGTAGTCAAGTATGTGCTGTGAGGGCTCGTCACCTTGGGCCGCCAATTCAAATACGTCTTTTGCCTCAAGTGATCCTTTTTCCTCAAACAAGTGATTGAGGGCAGATGTGGGTTGTTGCGTCTTATAAGCCATAGCCTGCCGGGTAATTCCTGTAGCTGAGGCAATGGTTTCCAGACATCCTTTACGTCCGCAGTTGCAGAGATAGCCATTCGGGTCAATGGTCATATGGCCAATTTCTCCGGCTGTACCGTTAGCCCCATCTACGATCACCCCATTAGATATGATGCCGCCCCGACGCCTGTTCCAAGTGTAATGGCAATGACATCGCGCGCATTATTCCCGGCTCCCTTCCAGTTCTCACCTAAAGCCGCAATGTTTGCGTCATTGGCAAGATAAACAGGTAGGCCGCTCAGTTCAGACAGTTCCTGTGTAAGATGATAGTTTTTCCATCCAATATTAACAGCTTCGTATATCATACCGCTATCAACGTCTATGAATCCAGGAGCACCCACACCCATTCCTGTCATATCACTCTTATTTAATCCTTGTTTCAGCATATTGTCTTGAATCGAGTCCCATACATTGGGAATAATGGTTTCAACCCCTTTATGTTTGTTTGTTGGGATATTCCATTTATGTATAATGTTTCCCTCTTCTGAAATAAACCCAATCTTAACTGATGTTCCGCCAATATCAATCCCCGTTAGAAATGTCATTGTTTCTCTCCTCCATTTGCTTTAATCTTCTTTTTTCTTTTCGCACCAAAAGTAAAGCCTGTGTGTAATCATTTGCCTGCAGCATATTCATGTTCTTTATTTCTTTCAGTTCTGATTCCATCAAGTCCAGATCAGCCAGCCTGTTTCCTGTATAAATAAAAGTACCAAATCGTTTTAATAACTGCTGAACATCATACATTGTTTTCATATCATCACCTGTTGTCATTATAGCAAATACCGGCCCTAACTGGAAAAATCCAGACCGATTTAACGGTCTGGATCTTCAGGATTCAAAAAAGCGGGACGTCGATTTTTAAGTGGAATCGGGGATCGTATAAGGATATCACGAAAGGCTTTATACGAAAATGGAATAAAGGGCCAGAAATAAGCTGTCTTAAAGGAGGACATCCGACTTAAATATAGAATCCATAATGTCACACCAACGACATATCCCAGCACACCAAAAATCGCTGTGCTCAGGAGTAAATAAATCCTCACCAGCCGGTTAGCAAGACTTAACTCATAGCTCGGGGTTGTATATGTGCCTATTGTTGCTACAGCCAGATAAAGAACAACTTCATTTGAAAACAACCCAACCTCAACCGCCACTTGACCAATTAAGATTGTAGCAACAAGGCCTAGTGCCGTTGCCAGTGCAGAAGGGGTGTGTATCGCTGCCATTCTGAGCATATCAATTCCCACCTCAGCAATTAAAAATTGGCCGAGCAATGGAATCTGGCCTGATTCTGATGGTCCAATAAAAGACAAAGTGGCGGGGAGTAGATCCTGCTCCACAGAAAATAAATAGTATAAAGGCAAGATAAAGATCGAAGCCACCACAGCAATAAATCGGACGATACGCAAATAAGCGCCTACCAGTGGCTTTTGCCGGTATTCTTCCGCATGCTGTAAATGATGCCAGTAGGTTGCAGGCGTGATCATCACACTCGGTGACCCATCAATGATCAGTAAGACATGCCCTTCATAGAGGTGAGCTGCAGCTGTATCAGGCCGCTCAGTGTACCTCACTGTTGGATAAGGATTCCAGTGACGCCCACTGAGAAATTCCTCCACAGTTTTTTCTGCCATAGGAAGACCGTCTGTGTCAATCTTCTCGAGGGTTTGTTTCAGATGTGTAATCCGCTCATCATCAGCAATGTCTTCCAGGTAACATAGGCAGACATCTGTTTTGGAGCGTCGGCCGATTTGCATATATTCCATACGAAGTGACCTGTCTCTTACCCTCCGCCGGGTCAATGCTGTATTAAATACAATCGTCTCCACAAAGCCGTCCCGGGATCCTCTGACAACCTTTTCTAAATCCGGTTCTTCAGGAGACCTGACCGGATATGTTCGGGCGTCGATCATGATGACCTCATCAATGCCCTCGACAAGCAAGGCGGTCGGCCCGCCCAGAACTGTCTCTGCCGCTTCGTCGAGGTATTTTACATGATCGACTTCCACATATGGAATATATGTTTTAACCAGTTTCTCCAAAGGCTCTGAAGCTAATTTTTCTTCATTAATATCCGCCAGAAGCTTCATCAGAAAATGTAAAATATCATCTTTGGCAAAACCATCTATCAAGAACAGCGCCATTTTCCGCCCCGCATATTCCAAATCGATATGAATCATATCAAAACTTTTATCAACGCCAAGTCGTTCGCGCATATAATGAACATTTTTTTCATGGGAGTCATGTAGTAACTGCTTAAATTCTGCCATATATTGTCACCCTGCACTTTCATAATGTCATGGCTTAGTGTGGGTGACTCAGCTAGACTTTATACATCATTATGATGTTCCAGGTGCTTCTCCTGTTATTTCTCGATAAAGCGACTGGATATCCTGGTCATCAGGATTAAGTTCATAAGCGCGTTTGATCATCTCTTCGGCTTGTTCCTGAGACCCTGTCTGGTAATAAGCAGAAGCAAGATTATTAAAGGCTTCTGTAAACGAATCATCCAGCTTAATTGTTTTCTCCAGATCCGGGATGGCTTTATCAGGCTGGTTTAATAATAAATAGGCATAAGAACGCTGAAATCTAAGCAAGGCTTCCTCATCTTGGTCAGGCTTATGTTCCAGACCTGTTGTTGCACTTTCTATCATTGCTTCATATTGATCAGATTGTCTCAATTCATCCATTTTTAACAGCTGATAAGATGGATCATTCTGATTGGCCTGAAATCCATATATAATCAAGGCCACTGCGATTACAATATAACCCACCCCAGCAGCAAGCTGTATACCGACGCGTCTCTTATGTGGTATGGCCACAACTGCAGAAGCCAGAAAGCCCGTCACAAGTCCGCCTAAGTGTGCACCCATATCGATCTGTGACACACTAAAACCAAATATGAGGTTGATGATCAGTACAAGCATGATATTTTGGCCCATTGTCTGGAGGAAGATCTTTTTATACACTGTGCCGAAATATAATAGTGCACCGAATAACCCAAACAATGCTCCTGAGGCTCCCGCGGATATATTGGCTGTAAATGCAAAGCTTGCCAAACCTCCGCCGATTCCGGATAAAAAGTAAATAACAATAAACCGCCATGAGCCAAAAATCCGCTCAACAGCTGTCCCGAGAAAATAAACGGCGAGCATGTTCATTAGCAAATGAAACACACCGATATGTAAAAACATGGAAGTAATGATCCGCCACCATTCTCCATCTTCTATTATGCCCACATTATACTTTGCACCGAATTTAACCAATGTTTCGAGGTTTTCAGATCCACCAAACATTGTAAGCAACCCAAACAAAATAACATTAACGGCAAGAAGTATGTAAGTCCAAAATGGTTTTCCACGAGAAAATACATTTTGCACTTCCGCCTCTTTATCCCTAAGCATCTTGGTAAGCCGTGTTTTCAGATCCTGCAGCTGTTCTTCTGACTTTTCTTCAACAGGAGATTCGCTGGTTACAACGAGATCATCAGCGCCTGTGTCAGCTTGAAACCTGCGTAGTTCTGAAGAATCATTCATATCAGAGATATAATAAACGTGCATTTTGACAGATGTTTTTTCTTTCAGCTGCATTGGTTTTTTCAGGAACTCCCAATCATCTAACGGTTCATGTGCCGAAACATAAACATTATAGATTTCGACAGACTTTCCTCTCAACAAACCTTTCATCGCCTTAACTTTTTGAAATATATTGGCAATATCCTGTTTCAAATGATTTTTCCAATCAAAACCGCCATGCTGCAACCGCACCACATACGATGTTTTCTGTTGATACATTTCAAGCCAGATTTCCTTGCCATCATTGATATACAATGGCTCAAACTGGTGATGAGCTGCCAGTTCGTATGCTATTTTGTAAAGCGTATATTGCTCATTTTGTTCATCGTCATACATCAAATTTCCCCCTTCCCTCTCATCATACCAAAAACGAATTGTCTTTACCTGATATTCTATTCATTCAAGGTATAAAAAAAGAAGCTGTTCCTCCAGCTTCTTTTTACTCTATGCATTATTTAAATAAAGCAGGCAGCATTTTATTGCGGATCTGAGGCATTTTCATCGTAAACGAAATAGCCAGATGTCTCAACACACCAACAGCTAACAGCATATTCATAATGCGGTAACGCCACTTATAAATAACGCCAGCCAGAATAAGAACACTGGCTGCCATCGCAATGATTCGCATACAACCATCCTTTCAAAAACGTCCTGTCCCTAGTATGTTAATGAAAAAATGTTTTATGCATTTAAGATCCGATATAACGGTCATACATTGAACGCGCTCTGCCTACGTCCTCTGTGCCCTGAACAAGAACTCTGCCATCTGGAAAAATGGCAAAAGACAAGCCTGTTGCAAAATGCGCTTTCAATAAAAATGGGGTACGCTGCACATCTGCAACATCTTTTAACCGGCTTTCCCAATCAGCCAGATCCATTTTTCGGTGGTGATGAATCTGTACAGTATCTCTGCCACACAAAGCCGTTTCTTTCGTAAGTTGATCACTATTCAATGCGGGATATTGCTTTTGTTGACATGTCGGACAATGATCATCAGGTTTGGAAAATTTAAAAGCAAAGTGTTGGTTATACCAAAGATCAAACGTTCTTAGCGTTTGATCAATCTGCTCATCATGGCCTGTAAGATACTTGAGTACATCGGTGGACTGCTGGGAAGCCACCATATCAACAACAGGTGAAATCACACCTGCAGTATCACATGTTTCGCCTGTCTGGGCTCCTTCTTTGATCCTACACCTCAGACAACATGTCACTCCCGGCCGAAAGAATGCTGTCATGCCTCTTGAACTGACAACGCCACCATAGGAAAATGGTATGCCCACTTTGAAACAGGCATCATTCAATAAGTGTCGTGTGGCAAAGTTATCAGTTCCATCAATGACCACATCCATATCTTTGATCAAAGTCATGATATTTTCTGAGGACACATGATTTACGAAGGCCTCTATTTTAACAGTACTGTTCATTTGTTCGAGTTTGTTTTTGGCAGCGATCGCTTTGGGCAAGGTTTGTTTGACATCTTCTTCGTCATAGAGCATCTGTCGCTGCAAATTGCTCAATTCCACAAAATCCCGATCAACGATACGAACCCATCCAATACCCGCCCTTACCATGTGATTGGCTGCCACAGTTCCTAGCGCTCCGGCTCCCACGATGAGAACACGGCTATTTGCAAGCTGTTGCTGTCCTTTATCTCCAATAGGCGGAAACAGCATTTGCCGGGAATACCGAGCTTTATTCATTTATCTCACTCCCGTCACAATAGATCCATTCTCTGTCAGCAATTGTCTGACCGGAATATCAAACGATTCTGCCGGTAAATGATCCACAAGTTGTTTTGAGCTTAAAATGGATAACGTGGGCTGGTTAAAGTCCTGCAAAAACCGGTCATAAAATCCACCGCCAAACCCAATGCGATAGCCTCTTTTATCAAAAAGCAAACCTGGGACAACCAACGCATTCATATCCTCTTTTGAAACAGACATTGTTTCTGTTGGTTTCGGTTCAAGTAAATTAAAATATACACGCTCAAGCTGATCAAAATGGTCCAATTGGTAGAAAGTCATTCTTTTGGTTTTAGGGTCGCATTTGGGTACACACACAATTTTACCGCTGTTCCAGGCTTGATGGATGAGCGGCCAGGTGTCCCATTCCATTCCCTGTGATACAGTCAGCCCAACAACCTTGGCCGCCTGCCACGCATCTGATGCATAAACCTGCTGATAGAGCTGTTCTGAAATTTGATCTTTCTCATCATCTGGCATTCCTTTTAACAGTCCGATCGCCGATTTCCGAAGCTCCTGCTTATCCTCACTCATCATAATCCCCACCTTCAATATCTATCGATTCATGGTATATGCTGCAGTTTATGTAATTTGTGCTGTTAAAAATTAAGCCCTTATCAAGTTACTTTGATAAGAGCTGTTGGTGTTGCTTTATTTTGTTTCTCTGTGCAATGTGTGTTTTTTCAAACGTGGGCTGTACTTTTTGAGCTCAAGACGCTCAGGGTTTGTACGCTTGTTTTTTGTCGTAATATAGTTGCGGTCGCCTGTTTCAGTGCAAGCCAAAGTAATATTTACGCGCATGTGTATCCCTCCAGACTATTTATACTGCTGTTACCAGCTTCAAGTTATAATCATTTCGACTCAACTATAATAGCAGATTTTTGCTTAGTCAGCAAGGTCTGTGCAGAAAAAATTGCTATTTTCTATTTCAGCAAACTATGTTATATATATTATAGTGCATTTTTCAACACCATACAGCAAAAGCTGTCAAAAATTGGAGGAAAGTCATATGATGATTGCTATCGGAGCTGTAATTGGCGTTGGCCTTGTGTTATTTATCGTGTCGTTTTTCATGAATGACAAAATGTCGGATATTGAAGGCCAGATTGACCAATTGCAGATTACAACCATGCAAGAAACCTACCAGATGAAAAAGAAAATTAAAATTCTGGAAGAAGAACTCTTATCTGATACAGTTGGTGAGGATTCCCTTAAATAACATTTATTACATACTTTCAAGGAGACGACTATGAAACAGCCTATACGTATATTTTCAATTGGTTTGATCACTGCAGGTCTCATCATGCTTGTGGTGTATATGTTCAACGATTCAGAAGCTGTACAAGAAGAACTGACCACTGATGAAATGATTGCCCATTTGAAAAAAGAAAACATGCGAGTGATTCCAGAGGATGAATATATCGCCTTATCAGTGGATAAGTCCAGTCAGACAAAAGAGGCGGACACTGACACATCGGGCAAAACAGAGGATGAAGAAACGAATTCAGATGATCAGGATCAATCCTCTGAAACAGAGTCAGACGATACAGAGCAAAACAAAGACAAAGAAGATGCAGAAAAAGAAGAGAGGGCCTCATCCAAATCTTTCTCTTTTACCATTGAGCCTGGTATGAGTTCGAGAGACATCAGCACAACTCTAGAAAATAAAGGCATTATCGATGATGCTGAAGCATTTAACGCTTATTTACAAGAAAATGACTACAGCATGCTCATTCAAATCGGAACCTTTGAAGTCAAAAGTTCCATGAGTGCCTATGAACTCGCTGAAACTTTAACAAACCCTTAATAAAAACAGCCTGAAGCCGAAGCTTCAGGCTGTTTTTTAATCATCTGACTCACTTGATGAATCATCTTCAGACAGCTTACCTTCTTTCATATCGAAATACGCATCCATGATTCGAGTACCGATACTATGGTTGATCTTTGATTCGTTATCATCACCGAGATTAGGCACGTTCAGAGCGAAGGCTACCTCAGGATCGTCATATGGGGCATACCCGACAAGCGCGAGATTAATTGTATCTACAACTCTTTCCTCTTTTTCAATATACTTCCTGTTTTCGGCTGTACCGGTTTTGCCTGCTGGCTTATACGGTTTGTTGCCCCAATAGCTGTACCCTGTCCCAGGACGCTCCTGAAATGCACGTCGGAATCCTTCCTGCACACGATCAATATAACTGTCATCCATTTCCACTTTATTCAAAACATCGGTATCAACCGTTTCATAAATAGGCCCGAGTTCACCGTCTTGCGATATTGGCTCTCTGACCTCTTTAAGGAAATGAGGTCTCACCCGGTACCCATCATTGGCTATTGTAGCAACATATTGAGCCAATTGCATGGTCGTGTATGTGTCGTGTTGACCGATTGCTTGGTTTAACAAGTAGCCTGACTTTTTTGAGGAGCCAACCAAGCCTGTAGCCTCATAAGGCAAATCAATTCCCGTCTTGGTTCCCAGGCCGAACTGCCAAAAATAATTACGAATATCCTGAAAGGCATCCCAATTTGAAACGTCTATTTTGTCTCCATATTGATGGTTATAATCTCCAAGCATTCTCATAGCAATGTTAAACATATAGACGTTTGATGACATCTTAAGTGCGCCTATGTCATTAACAGGGCCAAGGTCCTTCCACGAACTTCTTGGTTTAGGATCTCCTTGAATTCGAATGGGTTTATCTACAAAAACCTGTCCTGGTGTAATGACACCCGAATCAAGGCCTGCCAGTACAGTAGCTCCTTTTATCGATGACCCTGGTAAATGCTGGTCAATAACTGTTCTAATACCCACATCAACAGCCTCACCTTTTTCTCTGTCATAACGCTGACCCGAAACAGCGAGCAATTCACCGGTTTTTGGGTGTAAGACAACAGCCAGAGCGTCATCAAGGGTCCTGTTCTCATAAGGTTGCTTTCGGACTGCTGCTTCCAACTCTTCCTTCACGATCTGATCTACCTTCTTTTGAAAAGCCATATCGATTGTTAGGACGAGGTCTTTTCCTCGTTTACCTTCTACAACAACTTTAGAGTCCACGACCTTTCCGTCTTTGTTCGTGGTATATAAAAGCTGCTCTTTTCTCCCTCTCAAGATTTCTTCATACTGATCTTCCAGCCCACTCCGTCCAACACGGTCGTTCGAGCTGTAGCCACGGGTCATATAATAGTCTTTTTTATCGGCAAGGATACCTTCTTCTTGAGAGGTAATCGTTCCGACAAAGCTTTTCAAAGTATAATCATAAGGATATTCCCGGTCCCAGTCGGTAGTGGCATTGACGCCCGGAAGTGTATTCATATGCTCAGCAACCCTTGCATACTCCTCGATAGTGACGTTTTCATTCTTAACAATATGAGGTGTTAAATACGGGGCTTTATCCAATTCCTTTTTTATCATGATAACTTCCAATTGTTTCTCGGAGAAACCACTGATTTCCTCATCTGTAATCCGGTCCAGTATGGCCTGATATTGGTCACTTGTTTCCATCTCTGCGGCTTCTTCTTGTGAAAGACGATCTCTCGCCTCTTCTTCGTGCTTTAAATACCAATATTCACGTCGGTCACGGTCTGTAATGGCTTTAAGCTGTTTTTCCCGAGCATCCTCGTCTTCTTCCAGCATTGTAATATATTTTGCAAGCTCCTCGGCTACATCAAGCCGATCCTGGGCCTGGACGCCTTTTGCCGGTGTATACGTAATGGAATACATAGGTTTATTATCAACGATCACATTGTGGTCACGGTCATATATTTTCCCCCGCGGCACCGGAATCTTGGTTGTGTCTTCAATGGTTCGGTCAATTTCATCTTGGAATTCTTGTCCATTTAGAATTTGTACGACACCGAGTTGAATAATAAGCACTGAAAACAAAATAAAAACGATAAAAAACAATATATTTAACCTGAATGGGAGTTGTGACTTTTTCGTTTTCTTTTTCTGGTTCGCCATGTGTTTCTGTCCCCCGCCTTTTCATTCATATCTTGTTTATTATAACATGCAAGGGACATATTCCAAATCACTTATCGATTTTTTTCGTCTGTAACTTGTTCTTTTACCATGACATTTTTCTTTCCAGTCGGTCCAAGGTGAATATCTTTAACAAAGATATAAATCATCAGGTGCCCCATGCCAAATATAACCAGCAGTACTGGTATCATTATTTTGGGATCAAAGACACTCAGCGTCAATATAAATGTGAGCAATGAAATGACCCGTCCAGTGTTAACAAAAAGTTCCCGAACAACAATATACTCTATCCTCAAATCCTTGGCAAAACGTGCTTTCCCGATCACATCATACGTGAGGGAAACATATGGGACAGTAAATATAGGGTAAGCGGCCCCAATTAATACAGCATAAATGATTAAAAGGGTGTAGTTGATGTCGAATAAAATAGTAAATAGAGCTGCAAATAATAACAGTCCTCCTGTTAAAATAGCTCTTTTTCTCATGGCAGGTTTGATAAAGCGTGTGGCCAAGAAATAAAACACAAACGAGAGACCGGAGAGCACCAGATTAAAAATACCAAGTGAAAATTCACTGCCAGTTGTTAAAAAGACCCAAATTGTGATGACAAATAAGAATATGCCTTCTCTCAGGCCTTGAAACACATGGGCGTTCAATATACGTTTCCAGTTTTTATTGTGATTTCTCTCTTTTAAGATCCGCTTAAACTCAAACTTCCCCTCTGCTTGCCGGCGGTTAAGAAAAAAACTCATGATCACCGCACACAGAAACAAAATAAAGGATACCGTAAAGATGGTTGTATACCCCGTATTCTCCGCCATACGTGCAATAATGCTTCCAGCCAGCACTGGTCCAATCATACCGCCAAGCGACTGCAGAACACCAAGAAACCCATTAAAGAAATCCCTTGTATCTGGTTCGGTTATTTCAAATGTCAGGACATTAAAGGCTAGCCAATAAAAACCGTAGCCAATGCCAAGCAGACTCCCCAGCATAAAATTAAATGTTGATGCATGTTCAGCAATTAATAACACACTCAGAAAAAATATAGACAAAAAGCTTACACCCAGCCGCAGGACAATCACACGATCGACCCGCTTGGCGATGCGCCCGGCTATAATAAAAGTAAGTGGCTGGAATATAAAAATTCCCAGATTATATACGGCTATTGTCATATAATCTCCGGCCTGCTTCCATAAATACACATTCACAAATGTATTGGATAAAAATATACCCAGTGAATAGAGACCTCCAATTAAAAGTAAAAAAATCAAATCACGGGTAATGGTCATGTTTTTAGACATACTTTGAATAATTTTTTGCATAGGCTGCATGCTCCTTTTCACACGTTAAATAGTGTGGGCAATAAGCAAGCAGATATACAAAAAGCGCGAGGAATACCTCGCGCTGTTGATCTCAAACAATTATTTAGCGTTATTGTAATTCTTTTCAACTTCGTCCCAGTTTACAACGTTCCAGAATGCTGAAGCATATTCAGGACGTCTGTTTTGATACTTAAGATAATAAGCATGCTCCCATACGTCTAAACCGAGAATTGGTGTCTTGCCATCCATTAATGGAGAGTCTTGATTTGGTGTACTTGTAATGGCGATGTCACCGTTATCTACAACAAGCCAAGCCCAACCGGAACCGAAACGTCCTTTTGCTGCAGTTTCAAACGCTTCCTTAAACTTATCGAAACTGCCAAATTTGCTGTTGATTTTATCAGCTAATTCACCGGAGGGTTCGCCACCGCCATTTGGTGACATAACTTTCCAGAACAAGCTGTGATTGGCGTGACCGCCGCCGTTGTTGCGAACAGCTGTTTTAATGTCTTCAGGGACTGCATCCATATCGGAAACAAGTTCTTCAATGGACTTGTTCTGAAGATCAGCATGTCCTTCAATTGCATCATTTAGTTTCGTAACGTATGTGTTATGATGCTTCGTATGATGAATATTCATTGTCTCTTTGTCGATTGTTGGCTCCAATGCATCATAAGCGTATGGTAGCTCTGGTAGTTCAAATTTTGCCATATATATCTTCCTCCTCCATATTTTTAAAAGGATAGAACATTCACCCTTTTGATTAGAGGTTATCAAAGGCCTTTCGGATATGCAAACAAAGTGCTCTTACCCCTGAAGTGTCTATCCACTTATACATAATACCCCTTCTCAATAAAGGTTAAACACAAGAACAAAAAACAAGCCATTGATCTGCTTGTTTGAAAGATGGTGGCTCGGGACGGAATCGAACCGCCGACACAAGGATTTTCAGTCCTTTGCTCTACCGACTGAGCTACCGAGCCTTATTCAGTTGTTGCACTGTAAAACAATATGTATGGAGGAGGTAGAGGGATTCGAACCCCGCGCGGTTTGACCCGCCTGTCGGTTTTCAAGACCGATCCCTTCAGCCGAACTTGGGTATACCTCCGCTTAGTTATGGTGGACCCTGCAGGACTCGAACCTGCGACCGATCGGTTATGAGCCGATAGCTCTAACCAACTGAGCTAAGGGTCCTGAATAAAAATATATTATGGGGCGACCGGTGGGGATCGAACCCACGTGTGCCGGAGCCACAATCCGGTGCGTTAACCACTTCGCCACGGCCGCCATAAGCGTAATAAAATGGTAGCGGCGGAGGGGATCGAACCCACGACCTCACGGGTATGAACCGTACGCTCTCGCCAGCTGAGCTACGCCGCCACATGGCTCCACAGGCAGGATTCGAACCTGCGACCGATCGGTTAACAGCCGATTGCTCTACCACTGAGCTACTGTGGAATAGAATTAAAATATATGTCAATTAAGAGCACGAAATATAATTTACCATGTTCTTCACAATATGTCAATATACTTCATTTTATTTTTCAGCTCGCACAGATGTAAGCCAAAACACAACACTACATACTATAGCATGTTCATATCCATTAAGCAATAAATTTCGCAAAAAAAGGCTGATAAAAATCAGCCTCTTTTTTAAGAATCTCCAAGTACTTCTTCCGCAATGTTGACTGCATGGTCTCCTATACGTTCCAAATTACTAAGAATATCCACAAAAACAATGCCTGCTGAGGCGCTGCATTGCCCCTCATTCACGCGTATAATATGCCGTTTGCGGTATTTCCGTTCCATTCTGTCTATCTGATCCTCTTTTTGAATCACTTCCAGGGCTTCTTCACGGTCCATGGTGTCCAAAGCATTAATGGCCTGTCTAACGGTTAGAATGGTTAAATCAAACATGTTATTCAAGTCCTCTATCGCATGATCCGTTATAATGACCTTGTTGGAAATTTGATAATCAATCAATTCAATAATGTTTTCAAAGTGATCTCCCATTCGTTCAATATCTCTGACTGTATCCATTAAATTCGTATGCTGAGCACTTTCGTGTTCTGACATAGAACGGCTGGAGATCTCAACAAGATAATTCGTAATTTCTTTGTCCAAGTTGTTAAGTGCCCCTTCTACCTGCATAGCAATTTCTGAGTGTTTCTGCTGATGTGTGGCCAAATAACTTTGTGTTTCTTCGAGTCCCTTTGAGGCATACCCACCCATTCGAATGATTTCTGCCTTAGCTTGTCCGAGGGCAACTGAAGGTGACTGCTGGATAAAAATAGGATCAAGATGTTTCGGCTTATATTCGATAATAACATCTTTACCTGCAATCACTTTGGTGGCAAGCCAGGCAAGTCCCGCAATAAACGGAAATTGAATCACTGTGTTAGCAATGTTAAAACTGCCATGAGCAAAGGCGATTGTCATTTCCGGGTTAAGGTTGAACTGTGCTTGCAGAAATTCAATAAATTGCGTAAAAAACCCGAGTAGCAATAAAAACACAATAGAACCGACCAGGTTAAAAACAACATGTGTAAATGCTGCACGTTTAGCCGCTACAGACGCTCCTATAGCTGCCAATATTGCTGTAATCGTTGTTCCAAGGTTGTCCCCGAACAAAACAGGAATGGCTGCTTTAAGTTCAATAGCACCCTCTGAGAATAACCCCTGGAGAATACCAATTGTGGCTGATGAACTCTGTACGATGAGCGTAAAGACAGTACCGATCAAGACCCCAAGAATCGGTTGATCACTCATACGCAGCGTCAGCTCTTGGAAGAAATCCATACTCCTTAATGGAGACATGCCGCTGCTCATTAATTCAAGTCCATAAAATAGAGATCCGAACCCAAATACAGTCTGACCCAAGGCATTAATTTTTTTATGCTTGAAAAAGAATAGCATCATTGCCCCGGCAGCCAGTATTGGCAAAGCATAGGCACCGATATCAATACCAATAATAAATGCAGTTACCGTTGTTCCGACGTTGGCACCCATGATTACGCCGATTGCTTGTCTTAATGACATAAATCCAGCGTTAACCAAGCCTACTGTTAATACAGTTGTACCTGAACTGCTCTGAATCAAGACGGTAACAACAATACCAGCCAAGACGCCAAGAATGGGATTGCTTGTAAATCTGTCCAATATATCCCGTAGACGGTCGCCAGCTGATTTCTGAAGGCCCTCTCCCATATATTTAATACCTAAAAGAAAGATGCCCAAACCACCAATAAATTCAAATAATAGCGATTGTAAATCAATGCCCAAAGGTGACCCATCCCTTCGATAAATTGTAAAAAACATGTCGTACCGTGTTTAATCATGTATGAATTTGTACAATTTGTAAAGAGCTTATCCATAATTTTAACATGTTCTTTACAATACTCTGCAACACACCTAATATATTCTATGTAAAACACCTCTGACTTAATCGTCAGAGGTGTTTTGATGTTGTTGAATCGGTTCCACTTTTAGCCCGGTCCCATCCACCTGAACCACTTTAATTTGCGTGTCAGCAGGTATCCATTGTCCATTAGACACGGCACTATAATCTTTTCCAGCAATTTTGACGGTACCTACAGGACGCAGATCATTTAAAGTGATGCCTGTGTGATCGAGTAATGCACTGTACTCTTCTGTCATTGTGTTATACCCTGCTTCTTTTGTAAGACGATCCCGAAGTGTTATTTTTGTCCACATTTCCCTGCGCTTAAATACCTTGAGAAACAAGATAGAACTGATGCCGCCCACTAGAACGCCTGCCACTGCAAATAATCCAGAGCCGAATGTAGGGGCAGCAATCGCCACAGAAGTTAACATTCCGGCAGCGCCGAGTGTGCCAAGCGTCCCATCGTTTAAGAGTTTCCCATCGATAATAATCAGTACTATTCCCGCAAAATAAATAATAAGCATTAATATAAAGGAGCTTGTATCAAGGGCCACTGTGAAGAATACAGTTATAAAACCAATGCCCAAGATTGCAAAAATCCCCCTCGTATTCACCATTATTTCTCCAAGGAGAAACAAGGTCCCAAGCCCTGTCATTACAAATGCAATCCATTCAGCCGATGCCATATCCATATGAATCCTCTCCTTATTGATATGTACGGTTCAGTGTTCAATATGGTTTCAAAAAAGGCGTGATCAAGTTGGAATTTATTAAACGAATGCTACTATATCTTTGTATTTGGTTATTTATTTCCAGTATGTATCATGATCTGTCCGTTGACAACCAACCTACATCTAATAGCACTCAAGAGCAGTCCAATTCAAACAGGATTGAGGTTCAGGTAGAGGCAGGTGATACAGTTCTCACAGTTGTAGAACACGTTAACCATGGTCTACATCAATCCTTCGATGTCAATCGTATTTTGTCT
This sequence comes from Lentibacillus sp. JNUCC-1, assembly GCF_009741735.1. Lineage (NCBI taxonomy): Bacteria > Bacillati > Bacillota > Bacilli > Caryophanales > Bacillaceae > Lentibacillus > Lentibacillus sp. JNUCC-1. The sequence goes on along the minus strand of NZ_WHOH01000003.1, from coordinate 1,124,025 downwards.
GATTTCAAACGATTAAACCCTCAAGCCGACCCGTACAAACTTCAACCTGGACACTATTATTTATTTCCTTTGTATCATGATCCCATTATACATTAATTCATAAGAAAAGGCTGTTTCATAAGAGTTGTGACTCTGACGAAACAGCCTCTTTATTTAAATAAACGGCGCAATAAACAGGGTGATTAAAATCGATGCAGCTCCTGCAACAATTGCTGTAGTACCCAGTGTATTAGCATGACGTGCTCTTGCTACAAATCCGAGAATGACCCCGCCACCGCCCAGAATAATTGGCATCATGAAAAACGATAAAACAGACAGTGCCAATGCTCCCCAGCCTATTATGCTGTTTGCATGTGATTCAGGCAATTCTGAGGTTGTCCCAGTATCTTGGTCCATGGAAATATCATCTGCGGTTAATTCCTGAGCCATTTCTTCTTGCCTCAAGCTATCCACTTGTACCGCTTGGCCAGGTGGTGGCGCCATCTCTGGCGTTAAATGGTTTTTATTTTTTCCATATTCCGGTGCTTTTTCTGTTTCATTTGAATATTGATCTTTATCTTTATCATCCATTTGCTCACCCTCCTTCCTCTTTTACATGCCTAGTTTATGGAGGTCAGGAGAATTCATGATGCTTATATCTTCCAACACATGGTCAACACATGCACCATCTCGCATAGTATATTTTAACAACACTTAAAAAGACCAATGGAGGGTAAAAGATGAATGATATTTTAAAGACCATCATGATGGGTAAACTCAAATCATTATCCGAAAAAGAACTAATGGGGTATGCCCGACAATATGGTTTCAATTTAACGCAACAGGAAGCGCAGGACATGATTGCCTATATTAAACAGAACCAGGTCGATCCATTTAGTGAACAAGGCCGCACCATTCTTTTTAACGATTTGGCTTCAATCACAGATCGGCAAACAGCGCAAAAAGCAGAACGTTTATTCAGAGAGATCATAAAAACATATGGCATTGACCATATGTTTTAAATGATTAACTTTATTGTGCCATGATCTTGTCTTTCAAATCCGGAACAAAAGACCCTTCCCGAAGCATGTCAATTTCAAACTGGTAAGGCGGTTTTTTGTTCTTTTTATCAGGACCCACATATGGCGTTTCCAAAATCTTAGGAAGATCTTCAAGCTGAGGATGTGTGACGACCTTATAAAGCGCATCAAATCCAATATGGCCAAAACCAATATTTTCATGACGATCCTTATGTGCACCTTGTTCATTTTTACTATCGTTAACATGCACAACTTTTAACCGGTCAATTCCGATAATTTTATCAAAGTCATTTAAAACACTGTCAAAATCATCCTGAACAGCGTAACCGGCATCATGAATATGGCAGGTATCAAGACAAATTGACAGCAATTCGTTGTGAGTAACGCCCTCTATAATCTGGGCCAATTCCTCGAACGTACGTCCAATTTCAGTGCCCTTACCTGCCATGGTTTCAAGTGCAATCTGAACTGGACTGTCTTTAACGAGGACTTCATTCAGACCTTCAACAATTTTGGCTATCCCTTTATCAACGCCAGCGCCCACATGTGCTCCCGGATGGAGGACGATTTGTCTGGCCCCAATTGCTTCTGTACGATCAACTTCATTACGAAGGAAATCAACACCAAGCTCAAATGTAGCCGGTTTTGTTGTATTGGCAATGTTAATAATGTATGGCGCATGGACAATGATATCCTCAATGCCATGTTCTTTCATATGAGCTTGTCCGTTATCTATATTCAATTCTTCAATTGGCTTTCTGCGTGTATTTTGCGGTGCGCCTGTATAGATCATAAACACATTCGCACCGTAAGATGCTGCTTCTTCACTTGAACCGAGCAGCATTTTTTTACCGCTCATTGATACGTGTGATCCCAGTTTCATGGTGTTCTCTCCTCCCAATCGGACTTACTTTTTGTATTGATTTTTTTTGCTGAGATTTTTCTTTATGCGCTCTTGCTGTTGTTTTGCTTTCTTTTTATAGCCCGGCTTTACCGTTTTACTCTTTTTAACGCGTTTCCATGCTTCTCTGTCTATGTCTTGTGTGGATTTTTGTCGTTTAGAACGCATATTGTATGGATTGGCAGTAGTCCACTGACCATTTTTCACATCTGAAAAAGTAAATTCAATCCCTTTTGCTTCCAATTTATCTACCAAGGTGATATCCGATTCCTCATATAGACTTACAGCTGTTCCTTCCAGGCCAGCACGAGCCGTTCTCCCCACTCTGTGCAGATAAAAACTTTCTTCTTTAGGCATTTGGGCATTAATGATATGGCTGATCCCTTTGATATCAATTCCTCTTGCAGCGAGATCCGTTGCTACCACGTATTGATATTGAAGGTTTTGGATTTCTTTCAGGCGGCGTTTACGCTCTCGCGGCGCAAGACCGCCATGAATAATCCCAGTGTTCAAACCCCGTTCAACCAGTTTGGCCGCGAGTTTGTCTGCTTCGTCTTTACCATTTGTGAATACGATGGCTAAATAAGGATGTATGGCTCGCGATATTTCCAAAATGATATCCGCTTCATCCCGGTGCTTTTTTGGAATCAAACGATGTTCCATGTTGACCGGAACCATCTCATCATCCAATTTTACATGTACAGGGTTTTCCAGATACTTTTTAAAGAACTGTTCCAGCACAACAGGAATTGTGGCTGAAAATGCGAGTAGCTGAATATCGGGATGAGCTCGATTCAATAATTGATCGATATCGTTAATGAGACCAAGTTCAGCCATTAAATCAGCTTCATCCACTACAAAGGCTTTAGCTGTGTATATAGAGAGTGCTTGTTCATTTACCATGTCAAAAATCCGGCCGGGGGTACCAACAACGATTTGAGGCACTTGTTTCAATTTCCCTCTCATTTTTTGCTTATCAGTCCCCCCGACAAGAAGCCGGGACGTCCAGATCCCCTCTTTCTCTGCCAGCTGTATGATCCGTTTTATTTGTTCATCAAGCTGCCTTGCCAGCTCACGTGTAGGGCTGTAATGACACATTGGACCCCTTCCTTGTCCTCGTCAATCATATTGAATAAAGGCAGTAAAAACGCGTGTGTCTTTCCAGAACCGGTATGTGACTGCCCGATCACGCTCTGATGATTTAAAACTGCTGGAATGACGTGTTGCTGAATAGGTGTTGGTGCCGTAAATTGTAACTTTCCGATCACTTCAAGCATATTTCTGTTTAAATTAAAGGCGTTAAATGTTGTTTCTGTCATGGTCTTATTGCTCCTTTATACATACCTCAGGGAAACTTGAGTATCAGACAAACTGGAAAGGCTCGGTATTAACTTCTGATGCGTATATTTTTACAGCATCGTCATCCAGGTTGTTCTCCAAATACGCTTTAGTTGCAGATTTCATCACTTTTTCAACATGATGCCCTGGGTCTATGATCATCAATCCGGCTTCCAACGCATCCTGTGCTGCATGGAAGGTCAAGTCCCCTGTAACAAGAACATCAGCTTTATTTTTTAAAGCTGATGAAATAAACTTTTCACCGCTTCCACCTAAAATCGCAACCGTTTTTACATGGGATGATAGATCGCCAACGGTGCGCACCATTGGCACATCAAGGTTGGTTTTAACATGGTCAGCAAGCTCTCGCAACGTTTTTTGTTCGGGTAGATCACCGATTCTTCCTATACCTCTTTTGACACCTTCATTGGCCATTTTATAAATATCGTAAGCCGCTTCTTCATAAGGATGCGCTTGAAGCATTGCTTGAATAAGGAGGTCCAAATCGGTTTTTGAAACGATCGTTTCAATTTTTGTTTCCGAAACCACAGTCAGTTCATTAATCTCGCCAATAAATGGGTCTGCTTCTTCAGTTGGTTTAAATGTACCTTTGCCTGTTGTGTTAAAAGTGCAATGACTATAGTCTCCTATAAAACCACCGCCGGCTTTGCCAAGTGCAGAGCGAACCGCATCAGCATGCTCATCGGGCACATAGACAACGACTTTGAATAATGGCTCCTCGTCTGTCTCATCCAAAATAGCCGTCTCGCCAAGGCCGATACACTTGCAGAGCATATCATTAACTCCACCTGCTGCCACATCAAGGTTTGTATGTGATGCATAGACTGTTATGTCGTGCTTAAGGAGTTTCTCCAACACCCTCCCTTGACTGAATCCGTATCAATTTGGCTGACGGGACGAAACAACAACGGATGATGGGCGATAATCAAATTAGCGTTCTTTTTGATTGCTTCATCCACAACAGCTTCTGTCACATCAAGCGTAACCAAAATATGATTCAGATGTGCTTTCAAAGAACCCACTTGCAAGCCAACAGGGTCCCAGTCGTATGCATATGCCTGTGGAGCCCATTTCTCCATAAGTTCAATAACCTCTTGGTGTACGAGCGTCTTATTCATCTCGGAGCACCTCCTCGATCCATGCTATGTCTTTTTTAAATTGAGCTATTTTTTCTATGTTCGGTTTCTTTGCATGCTCCATCTGTTTGACTACACGTTCAAGATTATTTTTTTCATGCTCCCACTTTAGATAAAATATGGGCGGTTTATGTTTGAGCAAGATAGGTCCGAACATAGCTGCTTGATCATCCAGACTAATGGCTTCTTCTGTTCGGTCTGCAACAATCATTTCATAAATGTGTCCATTCTCTTCTAACATGTCTTCGTGTATTATCTTAAATCCCAAAACAGACAGTGTTTTTCTGACTGCACCCGTATTGAGATTCGGCTGAGCAATAATACGTTTAATACCATTAAGCTTTTCCTGACCGTTTTGAAGAATTTCGTCAATCAACGTTCCACCCATGCCTGCAATGACGGCTGTGTGAACCTCCCCAGGAACCACAACGTTAAAACCATCCCCAAGCCTGACTGTTACTGCATGATTAAGCCCAAGACGTTTCACGGTCCGTTCCGCTGATTTGAAAGGTCCCTCTTTTACTTCTCCTGCGATGGCGCTTGCATCTAGATCCTTACTGCATACATAGCAGGGCAAATACGCATGATCAGAGCCGATGTCAACAAACTGCGCCCCTTGGGGAATCCAATCTGCTATCAATTTAAGTCTATTTGATATATTTACCGCTTGCTTCATTGCAGTGCTCCTTTAATAAGAAAAGCTTTCTGCATGTTGCAAGAAAGCTCCCCCATGAATATAAAATTATAATTATTTCTTCTCAGAAAGCCATTCTGCTAATTTATCGGCTTGCTCATTGTTAACAAGACCACCTGGCATTCCGCCGTCGGTTCCGTTAATAATAATTTTTTTGATATCTTCTTTAGAGTGATCTGCACCCACTTCTGTCAAGGCTGGAGCGCTGCCACTGCCAGAGAGATCTTCTCCGTGACATGACATACAGTTGCTTTGGAAAATTTCTTCAGGGTCCATTGATTCTCCCTCTTCTGCACTCTGTTCTTCGCCGCCTTCTGCTTCTTGCTGAATGTTTTCACGCTGAAAAACCCCTGCAGTTGACAAAACAATGACCATGAGTATCCCGATAGAAGCTATAATTGCATAAGGGATAACTGCATTTTTCTTCATCTCTGTTTCCTCCTTATGTAATCCCCATGAATTCTTTTTATTGCTAACGTATATTTTACTCGAAATGCCCCTGACTTTAAAGTAATAAGAGTAAAATCACTTCATAATACTTAGGTTTCACCCCGGCAGACCGGGAAGAGAAGAGTTAACAAACGCCCATAAGTCTTTTTGGACAAATGTTAACTCATCCCTGCTCATGCTTTTCTATTCAAGAAAATCTTTTAATCGTTTGCTTCTGCTTGGGTGTCTGAGTTTCCGAAGTGCTTTTGCTTCAATTTGTCTGATGCGTTCCCGAGTCACACCGAATACGCGGCCAACTTCTTCAAGTGTGCGTGTGCGACCATCATCCAAACCAAAACGTAATCTCAGCACGTTTTCTTCGCGGTCTGTTAACGTATCAAGCACATCTTCAAGCTGTTCTTTCAGCAGTTCATATGCCGCATGATCGGAAGGTGAAACAGCTTCCTGATCTTCAATAAAGTCACCCAAATGAGAATCATCTTCTTCACCAATGGGGGTCTCTAAAGAAACTGGCTCCTGGGCAATCTTAAGAATATCTCTCACCTTATCAGGCGTCAGCTCCATCTCTTCCCCAATTTCTTCGGGGGTTGGCTCTCTGCCAAGATCTTGAAGCAATTGACGCTGGACTCTAATCAGCTTGTTAATGGTTTCAACCATATGAACTGGAATACGAATGGTTCTTGCCTGGTCAGCTATGGCACGGGTAATGGCTTGTCTGATCCACCATGTTGCATACGTGCTGAACTTATAGCCTTTACGGTAATCAAACTTTTCAACAGCTTTAATTAAGCCCATATTGCCTTCCTGAATAAGGTCCAAAAACAACATGCCGCGCCCGACATAACGTTTGGCAATACTGACCACAAGTCTCAGGTTTGCTTCAGCTAGACGGCGTTTAGCTTCTTCTTCGCCTTTTTCAATGCGTTTGGCAAGTTCAATTTCTTCCGCTGCAGACAGCAGATCAACACGGCCAATTTCTTTCAGGTACATACGGACAGGGTCATTTATTTTAATGCCAAGCGGGACACTCAGATTATTCAGATTGAATTCCTCTTCCTTGGCAATTTGCTGCATACTTGGATCCTCTTCTGAATCACCTATGACTTCGACACCTTGCTCAGTCAGATACTCATAGAATTCATCCATTTGATCCGGTTCCATCTCAAACCCGGATAACCGATCAGCGACTTCTTCATAGGCAAGAACGCCTCTTTTCTTGCCCAATTCCAATAATTGTTCTTTTGCTTGTTCTAAAGTGGTCTCATTTTCGTTGCCCTTCATTTGTGAAGGTTTTTGTTCTGCCATGAGGCCCCCTCCTTCCAGACTGTAAAATACTACTGTGGTTTCTGCATTTGTATGATTTGCATAGCGATTTGCGCGGCTTTAATGGGATCGTTTTGCTGCTCAGCTATGCGTTGGTCTTGTTTAAGTACTGCGATGTGTTCAAGCTCATGAGTTTTTGCTTTAATCATATTAATATAGTCCTGAATTTCTTTTGAACTTATTTGATCAAAAATCGGCATCATTGTAATCTCTGCTACTAATTGCCGCAACTGGTCGTCTTCGATGTGTTCCATAAAAAGACTGACTTCTGCCGGGTTCCCTTTCTCATAATATGCATATAAATGCGTAACAAGCACTTTATGAGCGTCAATATTAAATGCTGCACCTAATTCTTCCTGAACTTGAAAGGCAATGGTTTCATCAGAAAGCATGTGTGCAATAAGTTGTCTTTCAGCATTATGAAATGCCGGTAGTAATTTTTTTTCTTGTTGTATACGTACTGCCCTATTAGTATAACGGTTATTTTCTCTCTTATCCTCATGTTTTCTTGCAGTTTCACGTTTTGTCTTTATTTCATCCAAAAGTGTGTCCATTGAAACATGAAAATCACTACTTAACTCTTTTAAATAATATTCCCTTTCAACACGGCTTTCAATCGTCGCCAAGTATGAGACTATATGCTCAATATATTCTATGCGGTCACCTTGGATGTTTAAATTAAAATCCTTTTTGGCGTATTGCATATAAAAGTGTGTGAATGTATCACTGGCAGCAATCACATGCTTTTTAAAAGCTTCTCCACCATGTGATCGGATATAATCATCGGGGTCCATATTATCAGGCATCTTGGCCACCTTCACGTCACAACCCGATTGCCGAAGCAATGTCGCTGCCCTATAAGCACCATCTTGGCCTGCTTTATCTTGGTCATAGCATAGAATGACTGTATCTGTATACCTTTTAAGCAGTCGAGCTTGATGTTCAGTCAAAGATGTTCCAAGCGTAGCGAGTGCATTTCGAACGTTAGCCTGATATGCAGAAAGCACATCCATATACCCCTCAAACAAAACGACTTCATTCTGTTTGCGGATATCCCGCTTGGCCAAATCAAAATTAAACAGCATACGACCCTTTTGAAACAAATCACTTTCGGGACTGTTCAAATACTTCGGTTCCTGCTGTCCTATTGCACGGCCACCAAAAGCAATTGGTTTTCCCAGGTGGTTGCGGATCGGGATCATGATACGCCCTCTGAAGCGATCGGTTACACGTCCATCCTCCTGTTCTGAAACAAGACCTGCTTTTATGAGTTCTTGCTGATGAAAACCCTTCTTTTCAAGAAACTCCACAGTGAAGGTTGACACATTCGGTGCAAAGCCCAATTGAAATAGATTAATGGTTTCTTCATGAATCCCTCTTTTCTTGAAGTATTCAAGGCCTTCCCTGCCATCCTTTGTGTACATAAGAAGGTGATGATAGAGTTTTGCAAGCCACTCATGAGCCATAAGTATATTTTGGTCTGCTTGCGGAAGCGTTTGTTGCTTTTCTGTTACTTGTTCCGGTAGCTCTATATCACTTCTTTCCGCCAGCTGAACAAGCACCTCATAAAAAGTGTACCCTTCCAGTTCCATAAGAAAAGTAAAAACATTCCCGCCTTTACCACAACCGAAACAATGAAAAATTTGTTTATCTTGATTCACTGAAAATGAAGGCGTTTTTTCTCCATGAAACGGACATAGACCAAAATAGTTTTTCCCCTGCTTTTTGAGTTGCACATATTCTCCAATGACATCGACAATTTCATTGTTGTTCCTGACATTTTCGATCACTTCGTCAGATATTCGCTTAGACATTTCAACCACCATGCTTATTTAATATTCGATACCACCTTCGAAAATCCTTCATATTTCG